>JAZKBR010000001.1:21763-392127 GCA_040388535.1 Gemmatimonadota bacterium
CTCCGTTCCAGTACGAAGTATCGCCCCCTCGCTACGCTCAGGGTGACAATCCAGCAGCTCTCTTCGGTTGTGTCGCCCTGAACGAAGTGAGGGGGCAAGGCTCCGTCTCACCACGAAGTATCGCCCCCTCGCTGCGCTCAGGGTGACAATCCAGCAGCTCTCTTCAGTTGTGTCGCCCTGAACGAAGTGAGGGGGCAAGGCTCCGTTCCAGTACGAAGTATCGCCCCCTCGCTACGCTCAGGGTGACAATCCAGCGGCTCGCTAGTCTACCTGTCTCCCGCCACCCACATCTGCTTCAGCGCCGCCACCGACTTGATCCGCTCCTCGGCGAGGCGATCGGCAGCCTCGTAGGTCGGCACCTTCTCGCGATCGGCGATGGCGAAGACGCGGAGCATCGTGTCGTAGATCTCCTGCGCCTTCCGCTTCGCCCGCTCCATCGTCCAGCCCTGGAGTTCGCCGTAGACGTTGATGACGCCGCCGCCGTTGATGACGTAGTCGGGGGCGTAGAGCATCCCCTTCTTCTCGAGTTCAACGCCGTGACGCTCTTCGCCGAGCTGGTTGTTCGCGCCACCAGCGATGATCTCGACCTTGAGCCGCGGCAGCGTGTCATCGTTGATGATGCCGCCCAAGGCACAGGGCGCGAAGATGTCGGCCTTCTGGTCGTAGATCGCCTCGGGGGCCACCGCGGTCGCGCCGAGTTCGTCGACGACGCGCTGGACCTTTTCCTGATCGATATCGGTGACGATCAGCTTGGCGCCTTCCTGCTTGAGGTGCGTCATCAGGTAATAGGCGACCTTGCCGCACCCCTGCACCGCGATCGTCTTGCCGGCGAGGGAGTCCTTCCCCCAGCGCGCCTTGGCCGACGCCTTCATCCCCATGTACACGCCGTACGACGTAACCGGCGACGGATCGCCCGAGAGATTCAGCAGGCCGGCCACGTGCTTCGTCTCGCGCTTGATGAACTCCATGTCGGTCGGCGAGGTGCCGACGTCTTCCGCAGTGATGTAGCGGCCGCCCAGCGTCTCGACGAAGCGTCCATGCGCCCGGAAAATCGACTCGCGATCGCCGCGCTTCGGATCGGCGATGATCACGGCCTTGCCGCCACCGAGATTGAGCCCGGCCACGGCCGACTTGTAGGTCATCCCGCGCGACAGCCGCAGGGCGTCCTTGATCGCCGCTTCATTGTTGGCATACTGCCAGACACGGGTGCCGCCGAGGGCAGGGCCCAGGGTGGTGTCGTGGATGGCAATGATGCCGAAGTAGCCGCACGAGGGTTCGTGGGAGAACACCAGCTGCTCGTGTCCCCACTTCTTCATTTCGTCGAAGACGTCCATCAGGCCTTCCCGTAGTCGTAGAAGCCGCGGCCGCTCTTGCGACCGAGATATCCTGCCGCCACCATCTTCTTCAGCAGCGGACAGGGACGATACTTGTCATCGCCCAACCCAGCGTGCAGCACATTCAGGATCGCCAGACAGACATCGAGGCCGATGAAGTCGGCCAGTTGCAGCGGGCCCATCGGGTGCGCCATCCCCAGCTTCATCACCGTGTCGATTGCTTCCGGAGTGGCAACTCCTTCCATCACGCAGAAGATCGCCTCGTTAATCATCGGCATCAGGACGCGATTGCTGACAAAGCCGGGGTAGTCGTTGACTTCCACTGGCGTCTTGCCGAGGGCCGCCGACAACTCCACCACCGTCTTCGTGGTCGCATCGCTCGTCGCGTGACCCCGGATCACTTCCACCAGCTGCATCACCGGCACCGGATTCATGAAATGCATCCCGATGACCTGCGCGGGGCGCTTGGTCTTCGCGGCGATTTCGGTGATCGAGATGGAGGAGGTGTTGCTGGCGAGGATGGTGTCGGGACCGCAGATGCCGTCGAGTTTCGCGAAGAGGTCGAACTTGATGGCGGGATTCTCGCTCGCCGCCTCGACCACCAGCGCCGCATCCTTCGCGGCGTTGAGGTCGCTGCTGGTGCGAATCCTCCCTACCACCTCCGCGACCGCCTCCGGTGCGAGCGTGCCCTTCTTGACCTGCCGCTCGAGGTTGGCCGTGACCGTGGCGACGGCCTTCGCCAGCGCCGGCTCGCTCACATCAATCAGCGCCACCTCGTGGCCGTGCTGCGCGAAGACGTGGGCGATGCCGTTGCCCATGGTGCCAGATCCGATGACTGCGACTTTTTGCATGAGATCTCAGGTTTACGAAGTTCAGTGTTGGGATGATGGATGATGGATAATGGATCTCTTCATCAATGATCCATCATCCATCATCCTTTCAGATGCTCTCAACGCTAAGCGCAACCGCATTCCCGCCACCAAGACACAACGTCGCCAGACCCGTCTTCGCTCCGCGATCCTTCATGGCATAGAGCAGCGTCGCGAGGACCCGTGCGCCCGAGGCGCCGATGGGGTGGCCCAGCGCGATCGCGCCGCCATTCACGTTGACCCGGTTCTCGTCCCAGCCGAGGCCGCGGCCGTCGGCGATGGCCTGCACCGCGAACGCCTCGTTGGCTTCGATCAGGTCGTAGTCATTGATCGTGGTGCCGTTCTTCTTCATCAGGTTCTGCACCGCGAGGATCGGCGCGAAGAAGAGATCCTTCGGCTCGCCGCCACTGGTCGCGTAGCCGGTGATCCGGCCGAGCGGCGCGATGTTGTGATGCTTTGCGAACGCGAGCGAGGCGACCACCAGCGCGGCGCCGCCATCGTTGAGCCCCGGCGCGTTGCCGGCGGTGACCGTGCCGTCCTTGCGGAAGACCGGCTTCAGCTTGGCGAGGGTCTCGAGCGTCGTGTCGGCGCGGGGCGACTCATCGGCGCTCACCGTGATCGGCCCCTTCCGGTCGGCAATCTCGACCGACACCATCTCGTGGGCGAATTTCCCCGCCGCCTGCGCCGCGACGGCGCGCTGATGCGACCGGAACGCGAAGGCATCCTGATCGGCACGACTCACACCTGCCTTCTCGGCGGTGTACTCGGCGTACTCACCCATGTGATTGTTGCCGAACGAGTCCCAGAGGCCGTCGTGGATCATCCCGTCGACCATGGTCTGGTTGCCGGCCTTGATGCCGTTGCGATAGCCGTAGACGTAGTGCACGGCGTTCGACATCGACTCCATGCCACCAGCCACAACGCAGGCCGCATCGCCCGCCTTGATCGCCTGGGCCGCGAGCATCACTGCCTTGAGGCCAGAGCCGCAGACCTTGTTGATCGTGAGCGCGGGGATCGTCCCCGGAAGGCCGGCGTGGATCATCGCCTGGCGCGCCGGCGCCTGACCGGCACCGCCCTGTACCACGTGACCCATGATCACGTCATCAATCAGTGTGGGGTCGATCCCGGTGCGGCGGACCGCTTCGGCAATGGCGATGGATCCGAGACGAGTGGCTGGCAGAGAAGAAAGAGCGCCGAGGTACTTGCCGATGGGCGTCCGGCAGGCGCTGAGGATGACTGGCGTGTTCTGGTCGGACACTTGGCCGTTCCTGGGTAGTTAAACCGCGAGAAAGATAGACGCGTCCACCCGCTGACGGGATCGGTTCAACTACCGAGCCGCTGCCTGCGGATGAAGTAGGGGATGGCGCAGGCCGCAGCAACTGCCCCAATGGCAAGGAGTTCGCCACTGGTGAGCGAGATCAGCAGGGCGACGATTGCCACCCCGGCTAGTACGGGAATCACCGGCCCGCCGGGCAGCACGAACGGCTCCTCCTCGGCCCGGATCCCCTTCCGCCGGAGCGGGATCACGCCCAGTGCGCAGACCAGGTAAATCATCAGCGTGCCCGACGCCGAGACGAGGGCGAGCACCGAGAAGGTCCCCGAAAGCGCCAGGGCGAGCGAAAGGAGGGCGTAGCAGATGATCGCGTTTGCGGGCGTCCGGCGGACGGGGTCGATCCTGCCCATCGCGGCGGGGAGCAGACCGTCTTCGCCCAGGGCTACCATGACTCGCGGCTGCGAGAGGATGTCAGCGAAGATGAAGGCGCCGGTCGCCAGGGCGATCGCTGCCAGCACCAGCGTTCCGCCGATACCGCCAATCATCGCGGTGGCGGTATCGGCAAGCGGCGAGCCCGTCGACGTAGCGAGCGCCGGACCGAGCACACCCTGCGCGACGAACTGCAAGCCGAGATAGAGCAGGGTCACACCGCCGATGCCGAAGAAGATCCCGCGCGGAATCGTGCGGGAGGGGCGAACCACCTCGCCCGCGACATTGAGCGCTCCCTCGATTCCGACGAAGGCGAAGATGAGCAGCACCGATGTCCGCCCCACGGCAACGATGCCCGGCACGGACGTCCAATGCAGATTCTCGCCCTTCACGTGAAAGAGGCCGAGTGCCACGAGGGCCACGAGCGGCAGCAGCTTGATCGCCGTGCTGATCTGGACGGCCGCAACCCCGTTGCGGACACCGCGCACATTGAGCGCCGTCGCGGCGAAGTAGACCAGCAGCAGCAATCCGATCCGCGGCACGGTGCCGGCGAAGAACGGGAAGAGCTGCGCCATCGTATCGGCGAAGAGGGCGCCTACTGCCGCGTCGGCAAACGCCCCGTTCGCAGTGAAGAGGAGCATGCCCACGAACGCTCCGGCGAAGCGGCCGAAGGCAGCGTCGGCGATGGCGTAGAGGCCACCGGTGTGCGGCACCCTGCTCCCAGCCTCGGCGAGCGAGAGCCCCACGAGTGCCATCACCAGCGCGCAGACGAGGTACGCGAGGACCGCGGCGGCGCCAAGCTCCTTCGCAGCAAGAGCCGGCAATCCGAAGATGCCGGCTCCCACCGTCACGCTTACCAGCATCAGGGCGAGAGCCCGAACGCCGATGAGACGTTCGAGCTTCGGGCCGCTCACGGAACCAACGACCGGCTCCGTACCTGTTCGGCCAGGCGCGCCGCAAAGTCGTCGAGCGAGACGACCTCCTGCTTGTTCCCTGCCCCGCGCACCCGCACGGCGAGACTCGCGCTGTCGGCTTCGCGCTGTCCGATCACGGCCATATAGGGCACCTTGGCGAGCTCCCCTTCACGAATGCGGTAGTTGAGTGTCTCGTGGCGATCATCAAGGTGCGCCCTGATTCCCATATCGCGCAAGCGTGCCGTGGCCGCCTCGGCCGCTGCCTGCTGCGTGTCGCTGATGGGGATGATGCGCACCTGCTCCGGCGCGAGCCAGAGCGGGAAGGCGCCGGCGAAGTGCTCGATCAGGATCGCAATGAACCGCTCGAACGAGCCATTCACCGCGCGATGGATGATCACCGGCCGATGCTCGGAGTTGTCGTCGCCGACGTAATTGAGATCGAAGCGCTCTGGCGCGGCGTAGTCGAGCTGAATGGTGCCGAGCTGCCACTTCCGGCCGATGGCATCTTCAACATCGAAGTCGATCTTCGGGCCGTAGAAGGCGCCGTCGCCCGGCTTCATCTCGTACGCCATCCCGGTGGCCTCGAGCGCGTGCCGCAGGGCACGCTCGGCCTCGTCCCACATCTGGTCGCTGCCGATCCGCTGCTCCGGACGGGTCGCGAACTTCAGCGTCGCCTTGAGCCCGAACGTCTCATAGTACTTCATGATGAACTGCACCAGGCGGTGTACCTCGGCCTGGATGTGCCGTTCCATCAGGAAGATATGGCAGTCATCCTGCTGGAACTGGCGCACCCGCGTCAGCCCCGAGAGTGCACCGGAGACCTCGTTTCGGTGCAACACGTCGTAGGTCGTGTAGCGCAGCGGCAGGTCGCGATACGAGTGCTTCTTCGCCTGGTAGAGCAGGTAGTGCGACGGGCAGTTCATCGGCTTGAGCGAGAAATCGTGCTCGCCAGTCTCGTTGTCGAGGACCAGGAACATGTTCTCCTTGTACTTCCCCCAATGCCCCGACATCTCCCAGAGCGCCTTGTTGAAGAGGAGTGGCGTGCGCACTTCCTGGTAGCCATCGCGCTGCAGCTCGCGCATGAACTTGATCAGCTCGTTCATCAGTGCGCTGCCGCGATCGGTCCAGAAGGCCGCACCCGGCGCGAACGGATGGAACATGAAGAGGTCCATCTGCTTGCCGAGCACTCGATGGTCGCGCTTCTTCGCCTCGTCGAGTCGGGTGAGGTGCTGCGCCAGCTCGTCCTTCTTGAAGAAGGCGGTGCCATAGATCCGCTGCAGCATCTGGCGGTTGGAGTCGCCCCGCCAATAGGCGCCGGCACCCGTGAGCAGCTTGAAGTGCTTGAGCTTCGCCGTGCTCGGGATGTGCGGGCCGCGGCAGAGGTCGACAAATGGCCCGTCGGTGTAGACGGTGATGGTCTCGTCGGGACCGAGTTCGGAGATACGCTCGAGCTTGAGGGGATCGTCGGCGAAGCGCTTGTTCGCTTCGTCGCGCGACACCACTTCGCGGGTAAAGGGATAGTCGGCCTCGACCACCGCGCTCATCCGCTGCTCGATTGCCTCGAGGTCTTCGGGCGTGAACGGCCGCGGCACGGCGAAGTCGTAATAGAAGCCCTCCTCGATGGAAGGGCCGAAGCCGATCCCGGCCTCGGGAAAGAGCTCCCGGACCGCCGTCGCGAGGATGTGGGCCGCCGAGTGCCGCAGCACCGGCAGCGACTCGGCATCGCGCTCGGTGAGGATCGCCACCGTGGCACCGTCAACGAGCGGACGACCCAGATCCTGGATCTCGCCGTTGACCCGGATCGCCACGGACGCGCGGGCGAGGCCGGCGCCGATCTGGGCGGCGAGTTCCATCCCGGTAGTCCCGGTCGCCAGCTCGCGAACGGATCCATCAGGAAGGGTGACTCGAATCTGGCCGTCCGTGGTGGTCGCCATGGCTCTGTCCTGCCTCGCAATCGGGGTCTGAAGAGGTCTGCCGCAGGCATAGGCCGGGCCGACCGAGTCTTGTAGTTTATCACCATGCCACGTCTTGCTCTACGACATCGTCGCCCAGCACCCTCCACCCCGGCCACGCTCGGGGCCGTCACCCTCGGGCTGGCGGCCGGCGCGGCGGTGGGATTCCTCCTCAGCGAGTTCTTCGCCGGCACCGCCAAGCGCCTGCTCCAGGAGGTGGCCTCACCGGCGCCCGAACAGGGGTCGGTTGCCGAACTGGTGCACGACGCGCTCGCGGCCCTCGAGAATGACCTGCAGCTCCGCGAATGCCATCTCGACGTGGTGCCGGTCCGCCGCTTCGCGATCGAAATCCACGGCTGGGTCCCCGACCGCCCCTCGCGGCTCCGCGCCCAGCGTCTCGTCGCGGCCGCCGTGGCGCCGGCCGACGTGATCAACTGCGTCCTGGTGCGGGGCGAGGACGATCTCGCTTTCGACCTGATCGACGATAGCGACGCGTTGCACGCATGACCGAGCCGCTCGCCCCCCAGTACGATCCGTCGGAGATCGAGGCGCCGCTCTATGCCTGGTGGCAAGAGCGGGGCTTCTATCACGTCGATGCCCACGGCACCGGCGAACCGTACGTGATCCAGATCCCGCCGCCGAACGTGACTGCAGTGCTGCACGCCGGTCACGGACTCAACAACACGATTCAGGACGTACTGATTCGCTTCGAGCGGATGCGTGGTCGTCGCGCGCTCTGGGTGCCTGGCACCGACCACGCCGGCATTGCGACGCAAAACGTGGTGGAGAAGATCCTCGCGAAGGAAGGTCTCACGCGCTTCGATGTGGGCCGCGAAGAGTTCGTGAAGCGAGTCTGGTCCTTCGTGCATGAGACGGGTGGTCAGATCCTCGACCAGCTGAAGGCGCTCGGCGCGAGCTGCGACTGGTCGCGGACCTACTTCACACTCGACGAAGATCTCTCGCGGGCAGTGCGCGAAGTCTTCGTGCGCTTGCACGAGCAGGGGCTGATCTATCGCGGCAAGTACATCATCAACTGGTGTCCGCGATGCCTGACCGCGCTCTCGAACGAAGAAGCCGAGAAAGAAGAGACCGACGGCCGGATCTGGCACCTCCGCTATCCGCTCGCCGATGGCAGCGGCTCGCTGGTGGTCGCCACGACGCGCCCCGAGACAATGCTCGGCGACTCCGCTGTGGCGGTACACCCCGACGATCCGCGCTACGCCCTGCTGATCGGCAAGCACATCCGGCTGCCGCTGGTCGACCGGATGATTCCGATTGTGGGCGATGACGCCGTCGACCCCGCGTTCGGCTCCGGTGCCGTGAAGATCACGCCGGCGCACGACCAGACTGACTTCGAAATCGGCAAGCGGCACGATCTCGAGCAAATCAACGTGATGACGCCTGATGCGCACATCAACGAGAATGCGCCGGAGCGTTTCCGCGGCCTCGAGCGGTATGCCGCGCGCAAGGCCGTCGTCGCGGAGTTCGAGGCGGCCGGCCTGCTGGTGAAGGTCGAGCAGCATCGCCACGCCGTGGGCCATTGCTATCGCTGTGGCACCGTGGTGGAACCGCGTCTCTCCGATCAGTGGTTCGTCAAGATGCAGCCGCTGGCCGAGCCGGCGCTTGCGGCATTTCGCGATGGCCGCATCAGCTTCATCCCGGAGCGGCAGGGCGACAACTACGCCAACTGGATGGAGAACATCCGCGACTGGTGCATCTCGCGCCAGCTCTGGTGGGGGCACCGCATTCCGGTGTGGTACTGCGAGTCGCCTGAGTGCAGCACCACGATCGTCTCACGGGAAACGCCGACGCGCTGCACCGCGTGCGGCGGCAGCGTGCGCCAGGACGAAGATGTGCTCGACACCTGGTTCTCCTCGTGGCTGGTGCCGTTGTCATCGCTCGGCTGGCCTGACCACACCGACGACCTCGCGGCGTTCTACCCCGGCACCACGCTCGTCACCGCCCCGGAGATCCTCTTCTTCTGGGTCGCGCGGATGATCATGGCCGGGCTCGAGTTCAAGGGCGAGGTGCCGTTCAAGACGGTCTACCTCCACGGCACCGTACGCGACACCCAGCATCGCAAGATGTCGAAGTCGCTTGGCAACGGCATCGACCCGCTCGAGGTGATCGATCGCTTCGGCGCGGACGCCCTGCGCTACACGATGGTGAGCGGGATGGCGGTGGGTACCGACCTGATCCTCGATCCGGCCGATCTTGAGTCTTCGTTCGCCCCCGGGCGCAACTTTGCGAACAAGCTCTGGAACATCGGGCGCTTTCTGCTGGGGCATCTGGAAGCGGGTGCTGCGCCGATCAGCAGCGTACCGGAAAGTGAACTCACGCTCGCGGATCGCTGGATTCTTGCGCGCGCCCATGAAACCATCGGGACTGCGACGCAGCACTACGAGCGCTTCCGACTCAACGATGCGGCGGCCGCGGTTTATCACTTCCTCTGGAGTGATCTCGCCGACTGGTATCTCGAGCAGGTCAAGCCACGGCTCTACGGCACGCAGCCCGGTGGCGAGACGGCGCGGGCGGTGGCGGCGCATGTCTTCAACCTCGCGTTGCGGCTGCTGCATCCGGTGATGCCGTTCGTGACCGAGACCCTCTGGAAGCGGCTGCCAGGTTCTGCCGACAACGCTTCGATCAGTGTCGCGAAGTGGCCGGTGTTGAACGATGGCCGCGAAGATGCTGCCGCCCTCGTGGACTTCGGTGCACTGCAGGCGCTGATCACGGCAGTGCGCGTGTTGCGTGCCGACTACGCCGTGTCACCTGGTGCCACGGTGAAGGTGACGGTGGTTGATCCGAGCGAAGCGGTGCAACGCGCCATCGCTGCCGACAGTGACACGATTCGCCGGCTCGCCAAGGTGGAGCAGCTTACCGTAGGCCCGGCCCCTTCCGAGGCAGGCGGAACCCGGGTGCTCGATGACCGGACCACGATCGTGGTGCCACTGGGCGACCTCGTCGACCTCGACAAGGAGTGCGCCCGTCTGGGCAGCGAGGCCGCGAAGATGGAGCAACTGGTGCAGGCGCAGGAGAGCAAGCTTTCGAACGAGAATTTCGTGAGCCGCGCACCGGCCAACATCATCGAGAAGGAGCGGGAGAAGCTCGAGTCGTGGCGGGCACAAGCCGTCACCCTGCGAGAAAAGCGCCGGGCGCTCGGATGTGCCGACTGAGGTTTCGCGCTGCCGCCCTGCTTCTCCTCGCCGGCTGCGCGCGGATGGGCAATCCTCCCGGCGGCCCGCCTGACTTCCGGGCGCCGGTACTGCTCGCGACCTATCCGGAATCGACGGTGGTCCTCCCCGACTTCAAGGGCTGGGTCGATTTCAAGTTCGACGAGACCGTGAGCGAGGGCTCCCAGCCCAACTTCGGCCTCGGCAACGGCGACCTCGAACGACTGGTGTTGCTCTCGCCATCGAAGCCTGGCGAAGTGCCACGCGTCGAGTGGCACCGCAGCCGGATCAGCGTGCGCCCGCGCAACGGCTGGCGCCCCAACACCGTCTACCGGATCGAACTGGCACCTGGCATTCGCGACCTCACTACCAACAGCCGCACCAACGAGGTCAAGCTCTCGCACGTGATCACCTTCGCCACCGGCGGTGAGTTGCCGAAGCGCGCGATCGAAGGGCGGGCTGTGGATTGGGCAGCCCGTCGCTTCATCCCGCACGCGTTGGTCGAGGCGATGCTCCTCCCCGATTCGCTGGTGTATCGCTCCGTCGCCGACTCGAATGGCCGCTTCCGACTGGGCCCGCTCCCCGATGGCGAGATGCTGGTCTCGGTGACGGCCGACCAGAATCGCAATATGGTGCGCGAAGGAAAGGAAGCGTGGGACACGGTGCGGATCGCGGCCGGTGCGTCGCGAGTCGGCGAAGTGTGGGCCTTCCTCCGCGATACGGTGCCTCCCAAGGTCACTGGTGCGGCGAGCCGGACCGATTCCGTGAACATCACCCTCACGTTCCAGCAGCCGATCGATCCGCTGCTGGCAATCCCGGCCGACAGCATCCGCGTCCTGCTCCTTCCCGATACCACCAACAAGCTCACCGACTCGGTGTCGCTCGGACCGATCTCGGCGCTGCCCCGTGCGGCTCACGACTCGGCGTACCGTGCGTTGGACGCCGCAGCCCGCGCCATGGCTGCGGCGGCGGCCGCGAAACCGGACAGTAGCAAGCCTGACACCGCCAGGGTGCCGGTCGCCCTCGCGAACCCGGCCGCGATCGACGGCGGAAAGGCCGCCGCCGATACGACGACCAAGGACGAACCACTCCAGAATCGCCCGCCGCTCGGAAGTGAGCTGGTAATTCGCACGCGTGGTCCGACCCGGCCCGGCAGCACCTACCTCATCGAGATCCGCGGCGTGCGCTCGGCCAACGGTCAGGTCGGCACCGTCACGGCGCGACTTGCCGTGCCGAAGCCTGCGCCGCCACCGAAGGCGAAGAGCGCCGCCGATTCCGCGAAGTCTCGTGTCGATTCTGCTGCAACCAAACCGGCGCCGGTGCGCCCGTGAGCACACCGGCAGTCTTTCTCGATCGCGACGGCACCCTGATCGAGGATCCGGGGTATCTCAGTGATCCTGCCGGAGTGCAACTCCTTCACGGAGCTGGAGCAGCGCTCCGCGAACTTCGCGATGCGGGGTACGCGCTGGTGGTCATCACCAACCAGTCGGGGATCGGACGCGGCCTCTACGCCGCAAGCGACTTCGTCGCGGTGCAGCGTGAAGTCGAGCGACAGCTTGCCGCGGAAGGGGTCACCCTCGACCTGGTGCTGCATTGTCCGCACACCGCCGATGCGGGTTGCCAGTGTCGCAAACCGGGTACCGCACTGTATCGTCAGGCCATCGCCGCACTCGACCTCGATGCGACGAGCAGCTGGTTCATCGGCGATCGCCCCGGCGATGTGCTCCCCACCACGGTCCTCGGCGGCAGCGCCATTCTGGTACGCACGGGCGTCGGGAGCCGCCACACCGGCGAAGCGGAACGGATCGGCGCACACATCGCCACGGATCTCCCGGCAGCGGTCACGCACCTTCGATCGGTGGTACGCCTCCAGGGGTAACAGATGACATCAAGCCAGGTGTTTGGCTGGTTGTTGATCGGCGTGCATGCGCTCCTGGTGCTCTTTGGCCTGATGCGCTGGCGCCAGCTCGACACCGGCTGCCGCTACACCTGGGCCTGGGCGTTGTTCGGGTTGATCACCCGCTACCTCAACACCAGGCTCCACGCCCCAACTGACCGTTTGGTCGTAACCCACTTCTACTTGCCGGTGAGCGCGGTCCTCGCCACGCTGGCGCTGGCGCAGTATCAACGGACGCGTCGCGATGCCGATGCCGTGCGGCTCGCTGGCGCCGGCTATGTCGTGGCGTGGGCCATCATCACGCCGCTCTTCGAGAACATCCGGGCCTTCTCGCTATACACCGCGCCGCTGCGGGCGGCACTCGTTGCATTCATCGCGATTCGCACCATCAGCGGCGCGCGCGCCCGGGTCGGGCACCCGTGGCACGAGGACCGGGGCATCCTTGTCGCGGGGGCATTTGCGGTGCTCTACGCCGCAACGGGGATCGCATCGCCCTGGGCGGCGGCAAACCACACCTCGAATCTGGCACTCATTCGCCCACTACTGCTCTGGCGTGACGTGGTCGTGCTGATTGCGATGACCCCAATGCTCTGGGCCTTCCTCCTGCACGTGCCGCTTCCGGAGCGTGAACGGTGAGGTCGTTCCTCTTCATCGCCGACCTGCTCACGAACGTTGGCGAACTGGTGATCTTCCTGTACGGGCTGCAGCGCTGGGAGCTGCTCGATCGCTCGCGTCGGTTGTTGACCGCGTGGGCGGGGAGTGCCGTGCTGGCAGCGGCCGGCACGGCGATCCTCACGGGCACCGCCGGCTACGGCCACATCATGCTGCAGCTCTACCTCCCATTGAGCGCCCTCTTCGCGATGGGCTCGCTGGCAGCGTTGCAGACCTCGCGCCGTCGCCGTGACGCATTTCGGATCGCGGGGGCGCTATACGCGGTGGTCTGGGCAGTACTCACGCTGACCTATGAGGACCTCGGCGCGTACTCGGTGATCACCGGACCGATTCACCACGTGCTGATTACCGGCGGCGCCGCGTTCACGTTGCAGAGCGCCCTGCGGCGCGTGCAAGGGCCGCTGCTCGGCGACCCGGCCGCCGTGGTCGGCATGGGCTTCCTTGCGTTTGCGGCACCGACGGCGATGATTCACCCGGTGCTGACCATCTTCCGGAATGAACCGACGCTCGATCTGTTGCTGGTGACACGCGACGCCGTCGCCCTCCTGGGGTACGCCGCCATGATTCATGCCATCGCGCTGCCACGTTTCCGTCGTGCATTGCAGGAGATCGCCGCCTGAGCGTCGTCCTCGCCCTGGCAGTCATCGTCCAGGCCGCCTCGACCGCGCCCACCTCACCGACCACCGGGCAGGCACCGGTCGTGGCGCTGGTGGTGACCTTCGCGCTCGTCGGGATCATCCTGACAGCGGCGCTCATTGGCTCGACCATCCTGCAGCAGCGTCGCTTCCTCCGCGCGCGGGAGCAGTTCGCTGGGCGACTCCTCGCCGTGCAGGACGAAGAGCGCTCAGCCGTCGCGCGCGAGCTGCATGACGATGTGATCCAGCGCCTCATCTCGCTCTCGGCCGAATTGCGAACCGGCGAACCAGCACGGAGCGGCGCGGTTGCCGGCCGGATCGACCGCCTCGTCGACGACCTCCGCGGACTCGCGCGAGGAATGCACCCCTCGGTGGTGGACCACGTGGGATTGCACGAGGCGCTCCGCGAACTCGCGAGCTCGATGGAAGAACGGGAGACACTCACGATCGAGCTGACCGGCCCTATCGACGAGTCAGGGCTTGGGCCGAAGCGCCGCCTCGCGCTCTATCGCGTCGCACAGGAGGCGCTCAGCAACGCCGCGCGCCATTCGGGCGTGGAGCGGGTGTCGATGAGCCTGAGGCGAATCGACCAGGCGATCCGGCTCACCATCGAGGATGCGGGGCGCGGCTTCGATCCCGACGAGGCGGCTACCGGACCGGGAATCGGCGTCACGTCGATGCGCGAGCGCCTTGCGGCGTTCGGCGGCCTGGTGATCTTCGACGCCTCACCAGGGCGCGGCACCCGGGTCGTGGCCACCATGCCGACGGAGAAGCCCTGATGACCTCAAAACCGACGCTGATGATTGCCGATGACCACCCCGTAGTGGCCGAGGCACTGTCGACGTCACTCGAGCGGTGGTTCCGGATCATCGGCAGCGTGGTGACGCTGGAGCAGCTCGAGGACGCCCTGCGGCAACGCACACCCGACGTCGTCGTGCTCGACCTTTCCTTCGGCGAGGAGAGTTCGCTGCGGATACTGCCCACGCTCGTGAAGGGGTATCCCGACACCCGCTTCGTGATCCTCACGGCACACGTCGAGCCAGTGCTGGTCGACGCCGCGTTGCGGGCTGGGGCCACGGGATACGTGGTGAAGCAGTCCGCCCCATCGGAGCTGCGCGTGGCGATCGAGGAATCCCTCCTCGGCCGGACCTACGTGACTCCAATCATCCGGCATCAGGCGCCTGAGCCGGGCGCCGACCCTGCCCTTCCCGGTCCCGACGCGATCCAGGTCTCGGAGCGGCAGCTCCGGATCCTTCGCCTGCTCCGTGCCGGCCACACCTACCGTCAGATCGCCGACGAGCTCGGCATCGCGACAAAGACCGTGGAATACCACATCAATGTGTTGCGCATCCGGCTCGGCGTGCCACGCACGAGTCAGCTGTTGCGCTGGGCCGAGACCGCGATCATCGACTGATTGCCGGCACGCCTCAGGCCGCCTCGACCAGGGCATCCCCGCCCGAGCGCAATGCGCCAGGCGATGCCACCACAATCGGCGCATCGAGTCGCAGGGCCAATTCATCAATCATCGCGAAGACCATCGTGTCACCCAGCCAGGCACGATGTTCCTGCCGCTGGATCTCGAGGTAGAGCTCCCGGGCAGAGATCGGCATGGCCGCGGCGGCCACGATGCGTCGTTCGGTGAGCCCCAGTCCATCGAGATGAATCGCCTCCTCGCCGAGACGCGTCAGTGCGTCGGCGAGGAACGGGAGCGCGAGGGTTTGCTGACCGAGGTCGCGACACGCCAGCGCACCACTGCGGAGCGCGTCCCAGGCACGAATCAGCGACTCCTTTTCGGCCGCTGAAATCGCGGTTCGGGTCACGAAGCAGTCGGCGAGCTGGCCGGCCGTGAGCTGGTTCAGCCCCCAGAAGTTCGCCACCTCGGGGTGAGCATCGAGCAGCACCAGCTCGAGCCGTGCGTCGGGCTCGGCCGCCAGCACGAACGCGGTCGCGGCTGCGAGGTCGGCGAGGTCGTAGGGGTCGGCCTCGCACCAGAAGACCAGGCTCTCGCCATCGCGGACGGCCCGGAGCAGGGCGGCGTCCTGCTCGATCAGGCCGCGCTCGACGGCTTCCCGGTCGGCACCACCCCGACTGGCCAGCCAGGCCGCCCGGCCCTCCCGTGCCTCGGGCCAGCCCCCAAGCGGGCCCTGACAGGCCGCAATGGTCCACTTCAATGGAGTGCCAGGAATCCCGGAAGCACGGAGCTTGGGGAGCAGATCATCGCCACACCGCACGTGTCGCAGGGGAGGCCTCCGGACCGCGAGAGGATTAGATTTCAGGGCTGTGACTTACCGTGTCGCCGTCGCCCTATCGGGTCGTGGGAGCAACCTTCTCGCCCTGGTGGACGCCCTGGCCGCCGACCCGGTGGCCGAGGTGGTACTGGTGCTCAGCGACCGGGCAGCGGGGGCGATCCCGATGGCCGAATCGCAAGGCATTCGGACCCATCGGTTCCACGACCATCGCGACCCCGGCGAATGGCTGACACAACTCGATACCTATGGTATCGACCTGTTGGTGCTCGCAGGATACCTGAGGCTGGTGCCACCCGAGGTCGTCAAGGCGATGTCGGGGCGGATCATCAATATCCACCCTGCCCTGCTCCCACGGTATGGTGGCCCGGGAATGTACGGTCACCGCGTGCACCAGGCCGTGCTCGCCGCCGGCGAACGCACCAGTGGTGCTACGGTGCATCTGGTCGATGAAGTGTATGACCGGGGAGAAATCCTGGCGCAGGCACGGGTGCCCGTGGAGCCCGGAGATACACCCGACACTCTGGCCGCACGCGTGCTCGCGACCGAGCACAGATTGCTGCCGCTGGTCGTGAAGGCGGCTGCGAAGGCGGGCCGCCCGGTACCAGCGATGGCCGACAAACTTGACTGACAGCTCCCCCGCTGTCTGGAGAATGGTGTAATGCCCCGTGCGTTGATCTCCGTCAGTGACAAACGCGGTATTGTCGCGTTCGCGGAGGAGCTGGTCCGTCTCGGCTGGGAAGTCGTATCGACCGGCGGCACCGCCGCATTGATGCGTGAGGCCGGCGTGGCCGTGACCACGGTCGACCAGGTCACCGGTTTTCCCGAGATTCTCGACGGACGGGTCAAGACGCTGCACCCGGCCGTGCACGCGGGCTTGCTGGCGCGCCCCGATCGGCCAGTGCACGCACGGCAGATGGCAGAGCACGCCTTGCACCACTTCGAGCTGGTCGCCGTGAACCTCTATCCGTTTCGTGCGACGATTGCCGATCCGAATGTGAAGTTCGACGACGCCATCGAGAATATCGACATTGGCGGGCCATCGATGCTGCGCTCCGCCGCGAAGAACTTCGAGTTCGTGTTGCCAGTCGTTGATCCGCGCGACTATCCCCGCGTGATCGAACTGCTGCGGGCCGGCCCGGTACCGAGCGAGGTGCGACGCGAGTTCGCTGCCAAGGTGTTCGGGCACACCGCAGAGTACGACAACGCCATCGCCGGCTACCTGACCCTGCACGAAGAATCGCTCCCGAGCCGGATCTCGCTCTCCATGGAGCGCCAGCAGGTGCTTCGCTATGGCGAAAACCCGCAGCAGCGTGCCGCGCTCTACGTCACCGAGGAGCCACGCGGCATCGGCGACCTGACCCAGCGGCAGGGGAAGGAACTCTCCTTCAACAACCTGCTCGACATCGATGCCGCCACGCTGGCCGTCAGCGCCTGGAGCAACGCGATTGCCTGTGCGGTGATCAAGCATACCACGCCTTGCGGCCTCGCCCTCGGGCGCTCGGTTGCCGAAGCGTTCGAGCGGGCGCGCGCCACCGACCCCTTGTCAGCTTTCGGCTCCGTCGTGGCATTCAATACGGTGGTCGATCGTGCCACGGCCGACGCAATGGCGGACCTCTTCGTCGAGGTGGTGGTTGCGCCGGCGTTCCACGCTGATGCATTGGCGAAGTTCGCCGAGAAGAAGAACCTCCGGGTGGTCGAACTGCCGGTGACCCGGGGGAGTGGGGCGCTCGACTGGAAGAAGATCCGCGGCGGCTTCCTGCTGCAGGATCAGTTCACCTTTGATCGTTCCGAGGATGCCTGGACCATCCCGACCGCCCGCGAGCCGACCCACACCGAGCGGAATGACCTGCGCTTTGCCTGGGCCGCCGTGAGCAGTGTGAAGTCGAACGCCATCGTACTGGCGCGGGACGAGCAGGTTCTGGGGATCGGCGCGGGTCAGATGAGCCGCGTGGATGCCGCCTTCCTCGCGGTGCACAAGGCCGGGACGGCGGGGCATCCGCTCGACGGCGCTGTGCTCGCCTCAGATGGCTTCTTTCCGTTTGCGGATGGTGTCGAGGAAGCGGCCGGGGCCGGGATCAAGGCGATCATTCAGCCCGGCGGCTCGGTCCGCGACCCCGAAGTGATTGATGCGGCAAACCGGCTCGGGATCGCGATGATCCTGACTGGCGCACGGATGTTCAGGCACTAACCTCTCTCGACTCGACCCCGGAGCACGGTTTGCAGGACGACATCGATACACAGCGCCCGCCCTACCTCGGCGCCCTCGCCACCTTCGTCGTGATCTTCGCGATCTATTTCGTGACGCTCTCGCCGACGACGGCCTTCTGGGACACCTCCGAGTACATCGCGGCGGCCTATACGCTGGGCATCCCGCACCCGCCGGGCAACCCGCTCTTCACGCTGATGGCGCACGTCTGGGGGATGATCCCGCTCGCGGCCGACTACGCCCAGCGGATCAACCTCTTCGCGGCCTTCACCAGTGCGGCCGGCGCAGCGCTCTGGTTCCTCATCGCCGAGCGGTGGACGCGCAGCATCCTTCCGGCGCGCGGTCCGCGGATGGCGGCAGCGTTTGCCGGCGTGCTCGCGAGTGCCACGGCGTGGACGGTGTGGAACCAGTCGACTGTCAACGAGAAGGTGTACACGGTTTCGCTGCTCTCGATCGCGCTGGTGGTCTGGTTCACGTTGCGCTGGGCCGACGAAGCCCCGGGTGAGCGCCGCGATCGCTGGCTCATCGCCTCGGTGTACGTGCTCGCGCTGTCGTCGACGAACCACATGATGGGCGTGCTGGCGGCACCGGTGCTGGGCATCTATGTGCTGATGACCGATTGGCGCGTGATCCTGCGCCCGAAGGTGATCGCCTCGGTCGTGATCGTCGCCATCGTCGGCCTCTCGCTCAACTACATCTACCTGCCGATCCGTGCCGGGCAGTATCCGCCGATCAACGAGGGCGAACCGATTGGTTTCTTCTCGAAGGCGCTGAGTGACGTGCTCGGGCGCGTCCAGTACCAGAAGCCCCCGGTCAGCCAGCGGATGTCGCCATTGAGCGCGCAGCTCGCGATGTACTGGGAATACTGGAGCTGGCAGTGGGCGCGGGACTTCTCCTCCGTCTCGGCACTGATCACGGGCTTCTTCACCGCGCTCGGGCTCGGTGGCCTCATCGCCCTCTTCCGGCGGAACCTGCGCGCGGGACTCTCGGCCGCGGCGCTGCTGGGCACGCTGACGCTGATGCTGATCTACTACCTCAATTTCAAATACTCACCCTCGTACCACACGAGCGATGTATCGATCATCCAGGATGCGCGCGAGGTCCGTGAGCGCGACTACTTCTTCATCGCCTCGTTTGCCTTCGTCGGCGTGCTCTTCGCGGCGGGCTTCGCGGCCGCGATCAAGGCAGTCCACGACTGGCTGGGCGAGAAGGGCACCAACACCACCCGCTGGCTTGCGAGCAGCCCGATCCTGGCCCTCGGCCTGATCCCGCTCCTCGGCAATCATACCTCGGCCTCGCGCGCCCACGAGACGCTCGCGCGCGATTTCGCGATCGACATCCTCGAAAGCGTCGAGCCGTACGGCATCCTGATCACGGCCGGTGACAATGACACCTTCCCGCTCTGGTTCGCGCAGGAAGTGCTCGGTGTGCGGCGCGACGTGACGCTCGCCAATCTTTCGCTGATGAACACCGACTGGCACCTGCGCCAGATCAAGCGCCGCGAGATTCCCGCGTTCGATCCGGCCACCGCGGCGAAGATCTGGCGCCCCAACACCGACCGCGACTCGCTCAACCTGGGTGGCGTGCCGAAGGGCGGCTGGGTCCAGCCCAAGGCACCGGTCTTCACGATGTCGCTCGATTCCCTGAGCACGCTCCCCGAAGTCTCCGCGGCGCCGAAGGGGAGTATCGCGTTCGATTCCGTGATCGTGACCTTCTCGCAGCAGTACATCACCCGCAGCGATCTCGCGGCGCTCTTCCTCATCCGCGACAACATCGGCAAGCGGCCGATCTACTTCTCGTGGAGCGATGGCAATTACCCGAGCACGCTCGGCCTCGATCCGTACCTCGTGTCACACGGGATGGTCCGGAAGCTGATGCCGAACGTGGTCAAGGAAGGCGGGGCCATCCACAGCGGCGAGTATCTCGGCATGGTCGATGTCGAGCGCACCCGCGCGCTGCTCTTCGGCACCTACCACCCCGATGCCGCGGCGCGGTCACGGCCGTTCGGCTGGGTCGATCCGCCGTCGGCCTCGATTCTCCAGCTCTACGGCATCGCCTACGGCGGCTTCGCGCCGGTGCTGCGGGCGATGGGTGATTCGGCGAGTGCACTGAAGGCCGAACTGATCACGCGTGGCGTCGTCAACGCCATCAACGGGCGGAACTGAGGAGCATCACGATGCGATTCACCCCTGCCCTGTTCCTGATGATCTTGGCGGTATCGGCACTCTCGTCGCAGTCGCCGCGGGTGACCGAGCAGCAGAGTGGTACCACGCAACTGTTGCAGGCGGTGAGCGCCGTTAACGACAAGGTCGTCTGGGTCAGTGGCCACGGCGGCGCCGTTGCCCGAACGCTCGACGGCGGTGAGCACTGGACCATTCGCCCGGTCCCGGGTGCAGAGAAGCTGGAGTTCCGCGACATCCACGCGGTCAGCGCCGAGGTCGCCTGGGCGATGAGTGCGGGACCCGGGCCACAGTCGCGGATCTACCGCACCACGGATGGTGGCGCGACCTGGGGGATGCAATTCACCAACGCCGACACTGCCGCGTTCTTCGACTGCATCACCTTCTTCGACAAGAAGACCGGGGTCGCCTTCAGCGATGCGGTCGGTGATCGGACGATGATCCTCCGCACGACCGACGCGGGCGAGCACTGGAACCTCATTCCCGCAACGGCAGCGCCCAAGGCGCTCAAGGGTGAGGGTGGCTTCGCGGCGAGCGGTGGCTGCCTGGTGAGTTCGGGCTCGAAGCGGGGCTGGATCGCGACGGGAAGCCCCGAGGCACGGATCCTCCGCACCGACGACGCGGGCAAGAGCTGGCACACGTTCGCCACGCCGTTCGTCCGCAGCGCTGACGGTGCTGGCATGACGGCGACCTCGTGGCTCGACACCAGGCGCGGTATTGGCGTCGCGGCCCGCATCAGTGCCCGCGGCACGACCGACACCGCCTCGGCCGTCGTGGGGATCAGTGATGATGGTGGCGCGACCTGGACGCTAGGCAGCCGTCCGACACTTCCCGGCGGGATCTATGGCGTGACGTGGGTGCCAGGCGCCGGTCGCAACAGTGCCGTCGCCGCCGCGCTCAGCGGACTGCAGGTCACCACCGATGCTGGCAAGAGCTGGACAGCGGCGACGACATTTCCGTATTGGAGCGTGGGGGCTGCCGGCAAGCGCGCCTGGGGTGTCGGTCCACGCGGCCGGATCACCCGACTCGACTTCTAGCGCAACAATTCCTCGAGCGTCACCGCGGCGTCGGTCTTCGCGTCGCGGTACTTCACGATCACGGGAGCATAGAGCGCGATCCCGCGCGCGACTCCCGACCCCGATGTCACCGGCCGCGTCCCGGGCACGACCACCGCACCCGCCGGAATTTCGAGTGGCGTGTCGCCTTCGCGTCGAATCACCCGGTCGTGGACCAGATCGAAGACGGCGGTTCCGCCTGAGAGAATGACTCCCGGCGCCAGCACGGCGCGCTCCCGTACCACGGTGCCTTCGTACACGCCACAGTTGCCCCCCACCAGCACGTCGTCTTCGATGATCACCGGCAACGCACCCGCGGGCTCGAGCACGCCCCCAAGCTGGGCGGCCGCGGAGAGGTGCACTCGCTTCCCGACCTGGGCACAGGAGCCGACGAGCGCGTGGGAGTCGATCATCGTCCCTTCGTCGACATAGGCGCCGACATTTACGTAGCTGGGCGGCATCGCAATCACGCCACGCGCGAGGTAGGCACCCTCACGCACCGCCGTGCCGCCGGGGACGATCCGGATTCCCTCGTCCGAGCGAGTCGGTCGGAGGCCGTAGGTGTCCTTGTCGAAGAAGGTCATCGGGCCGGCAACACCCGCCGCGCGCAACACTCCGATCCGGAACCCCAGCAGGATCCCCTGCTTCACCCAGCGGTTCACACGCCAGACCCCGCTGGCATCTCGTTCTGCCGCGCGGACCCGGCCGTCCTGGAGTGCCTGCTTCAGCACCGCGAAGATCTCGCGCGCTTCGTCCTGCCTGCCATCCGGTGCGCCATCCAGAAAGGGCGCCAGCTGCGCCTCGAGGCCATCAGACACTGACACCTTCCAGCTGGTCGAGGTGGAGCCGCAGCCGCTCGCGGAGTGCCGGTGTGCACGGCACCAGTGGCAGCCGGACGGTATCAGTGCACTTGCCCAGCAGCGACAGGGCAGCCTTGATGGGGATCGGGTTGGATTCGGCAAAGAGCGCATCGATGAACGGCAGCAGGCGCTGTTGCTCGGCGAGTGCCTGCCCCTGCTGGCCCTGCATCGCCGCGCTGACGAGATCGGCAATCCGGTGCGGTATGGCGTTGCCCGCCACCGAGATGAGGCCGTGTGCGCCCGCAGCAATGGCGGGGACCACGACGTCATCGTCACCGCAGAGGACCACGAAGTCGCTGGGCACGCGTGCCGTCAGGTCGAGCATTCGTCGCACGCTGCCGCTCGCCTCCTTGATGCCACGGATGTTCGTGTGCCACGCGAGCGTGGTGACGGTTTCCGGCTTGAGGTCGACCCCGGTCCGGCCCGGCACGTTATAAAGCAGCAGCGGGACCTTGATCGCATCGGCGATCGCCTCGAAATGCGCGATCATCCCGGCCTGCGTCGGCTTGTTGTAATACGGGGTCGCGCTCATGATGCCCGCGACACCGAGTTCGCTCAGATGACGCGCCTCGGCGACGGCGCGCGAGGTGTCGTTGTCGGTCGCACCGGCGAGCACCGGGACCATGCCACCCACTGCCTGCACCACGGTGCGAACCACGAGTTCGCGCTCGTCCGGGGTGAGCGTCTGCGCTTCCCCGGTCGAGCCACAGGCAACGAGGAAGTTCATCCCTTCGGCGACCTGCCAGGCCGCCAGTCGCGCCAGCGCCTGGTAATCGACGGCACCATCGTCGGTGAACGGTGTGACCAGGGCGGTTCCCGCACCTATGGGGATCATGGCTCAGTCTCCTGCGAACATTGCATCGAGGGTGAAGGTACCGCGCCGGCCAGCAAGCCAGCGAGCGGCAGTGAGGGCACCAGCAGCAAATACGCGGCGATCCCGTGCGGAGTGTCGCAGGGTGATCGCTTCGAACGGACCGTCGAGTACGAGTTCGTGGTCGCCGGGGATCGACCCGGCTCGCACCGATGTGATCGGCCAGACTCGCCCTGGATCTGCCGCCCGAACGGTGCGCTGCAACTGCAGGCCCGTGCCAGACGGGGAATCGACCTTGGCGGCGTGGTGCCGTTCGTGGAGAAAACCGTCGAATTCAGGTCGACTCGCGGCGGCCAGGGCGAGCGCCTTCGCCGCGCGCAAGAAGAGCTGTACCCCGAGGGCGAAATTGCTGGCGATCAACAGCCCGCCCGGGCCCTTGCTCCAGTGCAGCTCGACGGCCTCGCGTTCGGCATCCCAGCCGGTTGTTCCGCAGACCACGGTCGCACCGATGGCCTGCAGCGCCTTCAGGTTGACCGGCGCGGCATCGGGAACCGTGAACTCGAAGACCACGTTGCAGTCGCCGAAACGTTCACTCGTGATTCCGGACCCTGCAGCATTCTGGGCCGCGCCCAGAATGGTGCCGACGATGTCGCCAGCAGCAGTTGCCTCGGCCGCGATTGCCTGAGCCATCCTGCCATCGCCCACGATGCCGATCTTCACGCGACCTCCGGAAAGAAGGTGCGATGCAGTGCGCGCACGACGGCGGGCCCGTCGGCTTCCTTCACGATGAATGTCAGGTTGGATGCCGAGGCACCCTGCGAAATCATTTCGACGTTGACATCGGCGATCGCGGTGTAGACTCGCGCCGCAATGCCGGGCGTTTCGCGGATACCTCGCCCAACGACCGCAATCACGCCCCGCTCGCCACGTACTCCGACCTCGCCGACGAGCCGCAGGTCACGAACGACCGGCTCGAGCCGGGATACGTCGTCGACCGTGAGGGATACCGACACCTCGCTAGTGGCGAGGACATCGACCACCACTTCGTGCTGCTCGAACACTTCGAAGATACGTCGCAGGAAGCCATACGCGCCGAGCATCCGGGGTGCCCGGACTTGCACCACCGTCACGCCGGGCTTGAACGAAATGGAGCGGACTGGCAGAGCGTCTTCGGCGTTGTCATCGGCGCGGATCCAGGTACCCGGGCGAGCCGGTGCAAAGGTGTTGCGAATGACAATGGGGATTCCGGCCTCGACCAGCGGCAGCTGCGTCGCCGGATGGAGCACCTTGGCGCCAAAGGCGGCAAGCTCAGCGGCCTCGTCGTAGGTAGCGGTCGCCAGCAACCGCGCCTCGGGCACCAGCCGCGGGTCGGCACTCATCAAACCGTCGACATCGGTCCAGATCTCGACACGCTCTGCGCCGAGCGCCGCTCCAAAGAGGGCCGCCGAGAAATCTGAGCCGCCGCGGCCAAGCGTTGTGGGAGCACCATCGGGGGTTGCGCCGATGAACCCCTGCGTCACCGCAATCATTTCGGCAAGGAGGGGCGCGAGTTGCGAACGTGCGTTCTCGTGAATGCGGTTCTCGTCGGGGATCGCCGATCCGAAATGATCATCGGTGATGATCACCCTGCGAGCGTTGAACCAGCTGGCCGGACCCCCGGCGGCGCTGAAGGCTCCGACCACGAGCTGGGAGCTGAGCAGCTCGCCAAAACCGGCAATGAGGTCACGGCGCCGCGGCGAACTCGGCTGGCCCGCCTCCGAAGTCGCGATGCTCCGTAGCGAGACGAACAACGGGGCAAGCGCACCGCGGTCCGACGCGGTGATCCCGAGGGCATCGGCCGCGGAGAAATGACGCTCCTCCAACTGGCGGATTCCTGCCTCGACAATTGCGGGGTGGCCCGAGGCGATGGCCGCATCGAGCGCGACGAGCGCGTTGGTCACCTTCGACATGGCGGAGACCACCACGAGGGGACGCTCGTGCGACGCCGCAAGCACAATATCCACGAGTCGTCGGATCGCGTCGGCATCACCAACAGAGGTGCCCCCGAACTTCATCACGATCACGCGACGGCTCCGGCGAGCAGGATCCGGGCGACTTCGACGTACTGGGTCACTGCATCGACCAATTCCTGCTTGCCGATATTCTCGTGATCGGTATGCGCGAGATGGATCGTGCCGGGTCCGAGCTGATAGCCGGTTCCCCACGCAGTGTAAAATGGCAAGTCCGATCCGTAGGCTACGGTGATCGCCGGGAAACCAGGGAGCACCGGGGCGCGGAGTACCGGGATCTCCAGCGGGAACTCCACCTTCACGCGGTCGGTAACCGCTGCGGTGATCGCATCCCGCACGGGCGCGGCATCGCCGACAAGCCGCACCATCAACTCCGCGCGAGCGCTCGGGGCGATAACGTTCGGAGCAGCGCCTCCTTCGATCCGGCCAATGTTGAGTGTGCTCTTCCCGAGCACCGGATCGCTCGGCAGGGGAATGCTCCGGATCGCGGCCAAGGCATCGAGGAGGCGATCGACCGCCGAATCACCGAGTTCGGGATAGCCCGAATGCGCGGCGACGCCGCTCGCCTCGAGTGTCACGCGTAGAACACCCTTCTGGCCGGTCACGACGTGGTTCTCGGTCGGCTCCCCATTGATGATGAAGCGGCCCTTCGGCTCCAGCAGAAAGGCGACCCTGGCGCCATCGGAACCGTTCTCCTCGCCGACCACGAAGAGGAGCCCGACCCGCGTTTCCCCGCTCGCTACCAGCTGCTCGGCCGCCACGACCATCGCGGCCGCGATTCCCTTGGCGTCGCAGGCGCCGCGGCCGTGAATGTGGGTCGTCGTTTCGCTGAACGGCACATCGGGTGGCACCGTGTCGAGATGGGTCGAGAACACCAGCTCGGGCGCTCCGCGATGAGCATAGATATTCTCGCGACCGTCCCGCACCGGTTGCCGTTCTACGTGCCAGCCGGCCGACCCAAGAAAGTCGGCCAGCCAGGCCGTGACCGCGTGCTCCCGTCCAGTTGGCGAAGGAATGGCGAGCAGTGCGCGGGTCAGTTCCAGCACATCGGTCATATACACAAAACCCCGCCCGACGATGGTCGGGCGGGGCTCCACGGTGAAAGTCGTGGGTGAACTGCTAAGCCAGTGCCGACCAAGTCGAGACCCTCGGTTCCGCGCGCTTCGAGGCGCAGAACAGAGGGGACTTCTTGGCAACCCGCTTGAGCAGAAGAGGACGCATTGGACACAACGCTAATTGCGACGCCAAGGGGAGGACAAGGGGGGCTGACCTAGAGTGGAGGCGGCGCCGCTGCTACTTTCCCTGCCGTGGCGCGGTGGCAGAGCGGTTGAATGCACCGGTCTTGAAAACCGGCGGGCCCGTAAGGGTCTCGTGAGTTCGAATCTCACCCGCGCCGTTGCAGCAGCACTTCCCAATTCTGTGAGTGTCTCGATGCGACCGTTCATCCTGCTTGGCAGCTCCCTGCTTGCACTCCTGTCGAGTCCCGAACATCCGCAGTTCGAAGGGACCCTCGTCGTGCGCGTTGGCGGGCCAGGCGGCACCGGTGCGATGGTAATGACACTTACCGCCAAGGGGCAGAAGGTGCTGACGGTGATGGCGCTGCCAGGCGACAAGCAGGAGTACCGGTCGATCACCGACAACAAGACGCACACCACGACGAACTTCGTGCCCTTCCCGCCGGGGATGGCGAAACCACCGGGCGTCGCCAACGCCAAGGGCGTGATCACGGTCGTCAAGAATCCGGTTCTCGCCCTGCCGACGCCGAAGCCTGGCGAGAAGTCGGACATTCGCGCCCTGGGGACTTCGCAGTCGATCGCCGGGTATCGCTGCGAAGACTACGAGTTCACTGCTGCCGCCGGCGCAGTGACGCGGATGTGCCTCTCGAAACAACTCGGCGCCGTGTTCCCCGGTATGATGGGTGGCAAGAGCGTCAGCGGCCAGCCGGCACCGTGGGCGGCCGCGCTCGGCAGCACACCAATGACACCGCTCAAGGTGTGGCACCCTGGTGGTGAGATCGTGCTCGAGGTCATCGAGGTCAAGCGTCAGCTTGTCTCGCCGCGGGTATTCGATGCGCCACCCGGCTACATCGACATTGCCACGGCGATGAAAAACCGGACGACGGCCCCGCAAGCCAGGCCGTGAAACGGGTCGCGACCGCGCTGCTGCTGCTCTCCGCCTGTGCTGGCGGCACGGGCGGCCGCACCACGACGCTGCAGGATGTCGAAGGACATCCCGTCACCATCAAGCACCTGCCGGTGCAGCGGATCGTTTCGACGAATCAGGCGATGACCGAATGGCTGATGCTGCTCGGGGCCGGCAGCACACTGGTATCGCGTACCGACTACGATCGGCAACCCGAACTGGCCAAGCTGCCGTCGATCGGTGGCGGGATGAATCCGTCGGCCGAAGGAATCATGGCGCTCTCTCCCGAAGTCGTCATCGGCTGGCATGATCGCTCGTCGCTCGACCTCGCCCACGCCATCGCCCCCTTCAAGATTCCGGTGCTGTCGTTCGAGACGACCGACACGGCCGATGCCCTCCGCAATCTCAAGTTGCTGGGGACGCTTGTGGGCCGGGAAGCGAAGGCGGACTCCCTCGCCGCCGTACTCCGAGAAGGGCTGGCCGAGGTTCGGCGAACGGCCTGTGACTCGGGCGCAGGAACTCCGCCCTCGGTCTTCCTGGTCCTCTGGGACGACCCACCGCAGACCGCGGGTGGGGGAACCTGGATGACCACGCTGCTCGAGACGGCTTGCCTCAGAAATGTCTTCGCCGACCTGACCGTGCCGTGGGGGCAGGTCTCGATGGAGGCGATCACCGCCCGGCAGCCCGACTGGATCCTCACATCCAACGGAAAGAGCCCCGGCCAGCGCCTCGCCGAGTTCAGGGCCAAAGCGGGGTGGCGGGAGCTCAAGGCGGTCCAGGCAGGCCGGATCATCGAGATCCCGGGTGACCTCTTCGCCCGGGCCGGTCCGACGATGCCCGCCGCCGCCCGGGCGATTGTGGCCGAGCGGCGGCGGATTGCCGGGAAGTGACAGGCAGGGCGGTTGCGGGTTATCTTGACCCCGCGCCGGAAGGAGCGATGGCCGAGTGGCTGAAGGCGGCGGTTTGCTAAACCGTTTTAGTGGGGTAACCTGCTAACGAGGGTTCGAATCCCTCTCGCTCCGCTGCAGTACACGAGGTCGCGAAGTCTGCCCCAGTCCGGGACAGGCGACGCGACCTTCGACTTGTCGCCCTTGAGGCCGTGCCCGAATGACCCAGCCCCGCGTTCGCTTCGCACCCTCGCCCACGGGCTACCTGCACGTCGGTGGCGCCCGCACGGCGCTCTTCAACTGGCTCTTTGCCAAGCGTCACGGCGGCGTCTTCGTGCTCCGGATCGAGGACACTGACAAGCAGCGCAGCACGGACGAGCATACGCAGGTGATTCTCGACGGGATGACCTGGCTCGGCATCACCTGGGATGAGGGCCCCTACTTCCAGGGCGAATATGCGGCACGCCACAAGGCGGACGCCGAGCGCCTGCTTGCGGCCGGCAAGGCCTACAAGGACTTCCTCACGGCCGAGGAGCTGGATGCGGCCCGCGCCCGCATCGAGTCGAGCGGCGGCACCTTCCGCTACGACCGCGCCACGCTGGCACTCCCGGCCGATGAAGTCGCGCGCCGCGAAGCTGCCGGCGCGCCGTATGCCATTCGCTTCGAGGTGCCGCAGGAAGAGATCGCCTGGGACGACGCGGTGCACCAGCGGATTTCGTGGCAGGGGAAGGACATCGACGACTTCATCATCCTCCGTTCGGATGGCTCAGCGATCTACAATCTCGCCGTCGTCTCCGACGACATCGCGATGAAGATCACCCACGTGATCCGTGGCGACGACCATATCTCGAATACGCCCAAGCAGATCGCGCTCTATCAGGCGCTGGGCGCGGCCCAGCCGATCTTCGCGCACGTCCCGATGATTCTCGGCACCGACGGCAAGAAGCTCTCGAAGCGCCGCAGCGCGGCGGCGGTTGGTGATTATCAGGATCTCGGCATCCTGCCCTCGGCAATGCGCAATTTCCTGGCATTGCTGGGCTGGTCGCCGGGCCAGGAAGAGATCGTGCCGGAGCAGGAGATGATCGCGCGCTTCGCGCTGGAAGACATCCAGAAGAAGGCGGCGGTGTTTGACACCACCAAGCTCGAGTGGATGAACGGTCAGTTCCTCTCGATGCTGCCGGCCGAGGAGCTGCTCGCCCCCGTCACCCGCCAGCTCGACATTCTGGGCGTCTCCTATGCGGGGCACGACCTGCTGGCAGTGATCGGCGCTGCAAAGGCGCGGGCGCGCACTATCACCCATCTCGCCGAGCAGGTGGCAGTACGGCTCGATGGTAGCCGGGTCGTGCGCGATGAGAAGGGTGCGGCGCTGGTAGCGAAGATGGGCGAGCGGTTCGCGGCCAATCTGCGACTCGCCGGCGATGCCCTGCAGGAGGTCGAGTGGAATGCACCGGCGATCGAGGCGGCGCTGAAGGCGCTCGCCGAGCGTGACGGACTCAAGCTCGGCGACGTGATGCAGCCGATTCGGGTAGCGCTCACCGGCGGAACAGTGAGCGAACCGGTGCACGAACTGCTGGCCGTGATCGAGCAGGGCGAGGCGCTCAGGCGCCTCGCAGCTACCGCAGCGAGCTGATCCCCTTGTTGCCGGCGGCCTTGATCCGCGCCTGACCCGCCGCGATCGCCGCCGTCAGATTCACCTTGCTCGCCGCTATCTCCGGAATCTTCGCGGTGGCGGCGATGTAGTAATCGCGCCACGTCTCGAGGGTCAGCGTTTCCTTCGCGAGCGTGGCGGCGCCTGGTGTCGCCACCAGAGCGGCGCGCGAGAGCGCCGCTTCTGTCGCGAGCCGCTTCTCGGCAATTCCCACAAATTCTGTCAGCGCAGCTTTCGTCGTCGCAGGGGTTCCCCCGGCGAGCAGCAGCCCCGTCGTCAACGCGCAATTGCCGACGTTCTCGAGTGTCGACGCGCTCACCATCTCGATCCGGTCGCGATCGGTGTGGTAATACTGATCGGTGAAATGCCACATCAGGACTGCGGGAATCTTTGCGTTGAGGAACGGCGTGTGATCGCTGCCGCCCTCGAAGGGGTTTGCCTTCACCACCCACTTGGTGGTGGCCGCGCGATCGAGGCACCGCTGCTTCACGAAATCGTTGAGCCAGTAGGCCCAGATATCGCTGGCCTTGATCGGGGAGCCACCCCATTCGGTGTGCGGCTCGTCGCCGCGGACCCAGACAGCTGACGGATCCTTCATCTTCTCGATCAGGAAGGTGCCGCCGGTGAGCGCGGTGTTCTCCCCGACCATGTCGAGCGACATTCCCCACTTCACCCCGCTACGACGCGTCGAGTCTTCGGCCAAGAAGCGCGCTGTCGAGGTGATCTCGTCACCCCAGAGAAAGGTGATGGTGCGCGCCGGGTCGACCTTTTTTCCCTTCACCAGCACGGCCGCAACCTGCGCCATCTCGGCCAGTGCACCGACGCCGGTGGCGTTGTCGTTGGCTCCGGGCTCCTGCACGTGTGCGGAATAGACAAAGCGCTCGGCGGGGAGCTTGCTGCCACGAATTTCGGCGACCACCGTGCGCTCCGGCTTCTGCTCGATGATGGTGTTGACCACCACCTTTGCGCGGACCGGTCCGGCCTTCAGCGCCTGCTGCAGCGTCTCCTTCGCCGCGGTCGACAGGAAGATTGCGAATCCGCGGTTGAGCGTGTCGAGACCGACGGCGCTGAACTCGATCGCCGTGCGATTCACTTCGGGCTTCTTGTACGAGGCGAGCTTCTGTGGTGCCAGGACGCCGAGCGCGCCACGCTTCATCGCCCGTGAGTAGAGGTTGCGCGCCGAGGTCTCGCCGGTCACGATCTTGCCCTTGACATCGAGACGATCGAAATCTGCCTCGGCCCCTGGGCCGACATCGACGACTTCCGCCTCGACGCCATCTGCTGGCGTCGACCACGAGTTGATCGCGAGCATGTTGTGATTGGTAGCCCACTTGAGCAGCGGCTGCGACTGCCCCACCAGGGTGACCGATCCGTCGATCGGCGACCACGCCGGTCCGCGCATTGGCCGCGACTCAACCCGGTACGTCAGTCGATCTGAGGGCGTGGCCTTCGACTGCTCCACGTACCCCGCCTTCGCGAGAAGCTTTGCGACCGTATCAATGGACGCGTCGAAGCCCCGATTGCCGGGCAGCCGGAAGAACTGCTCGACGAAGGCGACCGTGGCGAGCGCACGCTTTCCCGAGAGTTCTGCGGCGACCGACCTCGCGACCTTGGCAAATGGAGAAGGCCCCGACCGCTGCTGGGCTGCGAGTGGAGCAACCAGAAGCGACGAGCAGGTCAGCAGGAACGCAGTGCGGGACATCATCGGCACGTTGGGCTCACTCAGGCAAAGGCGCCGGCACGGAAGCGCCAGCAGCGGTCCAGGAATTCGTCGAGCCAGCCGCGAGCGATGAACGTCTCGACGGCGGCGGTGGTTGCGGCGGCATCCATGCCCCAGAGGGTCGCGCGGGGAGCGCCGTGGATGTAATCGGCCTGGATGATGATCCGATCATCCTGCGTCCAGACCGTCGGGATCTCGCTGCCAAGGCGGCCCGACACGCTGTTCACGCCGGGGCCTCCCACGGCGATGGTCGGCGCGACATGAAAGAGATCGGTCTCCTGCCAGGCGAAGTCACTGACGACCACGGCACGGCGGTACGGATGCCCTGCCCCGCGTCGATTGACCTCGGCCTGAAGCCGTGCCGCTGCCTCGCGGTCGGGGGCCGCATCCTCGAGCTCGGCCGCGATCACCACGATCACGGTTTCCGATTGATCGATGAGCTTCATCGGGAGCTGTCCGGCGCGGTCCGCTGGTTCTTCTCGAACTCTTTCTGTCGCTGCTTTTCCTGACGCAATTCCTTCACCGCCTTCTTGAACTCCGCGAGATTGTCGGCGCGTCGCGCCGCATCGAACAGGTCCTGCCGCATTACCGACAACTTGCGATTGAAGTCAGCCTGCGTCGGATTCCCCTGCAAGTTGATGGGGAGCAGCCCGAGCAGCATCGTCGGGATCTTGAGCGGCCCAAGATAAATCCATTTGGCATCGAGGCCGACGAGCTGCCCGGCGACCTTGGTGGTCCAGCTGGGCGGCGCGTTCTTCTGGCCGGCCTCTTCCTTCGCCATCGCCTCGAGGTAATCCTGCACCATCACGGCGACGGCGCTATCGGCAAGCTGGGCCGGCGTCTTCCCGGTCAGCGCGGATGCGATCTGCTTCGGGGTTTCCGGTAGCGGTCGTACCCAGACGCGGCCCTCAGCGTACTTGGGCCCGATCCGGCCGTCGCGCGCGACTGGCGGCGTATCGACTTTCGGAATGATCGCGAGCGCAAGAGGCGAAGGCGTCGTGCTCGATGTAGTGACCTTCGGCACCAGCAGCGGCGCTGGTGCAGCTGTCGGTGCTTCGTCGCGCACCGTGACCGGCGTGGTCGGCGCCGGAGCGGCATGCCGCGGCGGCGAGCCATGATAGACCATCGTGACCTGACGCACTTCCGACCCCAGCGCGATGGGGATCAAGTCCCGCCAGGGCGATTTCGCGGCCGGGTCGTACCCGTGTGGATGCGTCGCCCAGAGCACGGCGAAGGCCGCATGCGCAGCGATGGCCAGCCCCCACGCCCACGTGGGTGCCCGGCGCTCCGGTGGGAGGGTAAACTGCCGTTCAGGTTGCGTCGGCACTCACCAGGCTACGGCAGGCCGCCAGCGTCTGGCCCAGCCGCGTCACCGCTTCGCGAATGCGGGGCGAGGGCACCGTGAGTGCGATGCGGAAGAAGCCCTCGCCGCCCGGGCCGAAGCCGCTTCCCGACATCACCACCACGCCCTGCTCCTCGAGAGCACGCGTCGCGAAGTCGGCCGACGCGATACCGTGGGGGAGCGGCACCCAGATGTACATCGCGGCCTGCGGCACTTCCACGTCGAGGCCGATTTCGCGGAGCGCGCTCACGGCCGCGTCGCGCCGGATCTGTAATTCGGCGCGGATCGGGGCGACCAGCTCTTCGGCGTGATCGAGGGTCCAGGCGCCGGCCTTCTGCAGCGCGAGGAACGGGCCGGTATCGACGTAGCTCTTTACCTTGGTGAGCGCGCCGATCAGGTCGGAATTGGCGACGGCAAATCCAAGGCGCCACCCCGTCATCTGGAACGACTTCGACAGCGAGAAGAATTCGATCGCGACATCGCGCGCGCCCGGAATCTCGAAGATGCTCGGCGCGACATAGCCATCGAAGGTGATGTCGCAGTAGGCGTTGTCGTAGGCGAGCACGATGCCGTACTGCCGACAGGTCGCCACGAGGCGCTCGAGGTATTCACGCGGCGCGATTGCGGCCGTCGGATTGTTGGGATAGTTGACATACACCAGCTTGGTGCGCCGCAAGGTGGCTTCGTCGAGATCGGTCAACTCTACGAGGAACTGCTTCTCGGGACGGAGCGGCATCACCAGTGGCTGCGACCCCGACAGCAGCGCACCGCCGATGTATGCCTGGTAACCGGGCTCGGGAATCACCACGATGTCGCCAGGATTGCAGACGGCGAGCGGCAAGTGCGACAGCCCTTCCTTGGAGCCGATAAGCGGCAACATCTCGGTCGTCGCGTCGAACTTCTGTCCGAAGCGACGCTCGACCCAGCGCACGGCCGCTTCACGGAAGGCCGGCAGTCCCTGCTGGAAGCCGTACTTGTGGAACGCAGTGGTATCGAGCGCTTCCTTGAGTGCATCGACCACGGGCTTCGGCGGCGGGCCGTCGGCATCACCGGCACCGAGATCGATCACATCGACGCCGGACTCGATGAGTCGGCGCTTGATTGCTGGAATCTTCGCGAGTGGATAGCCCGGAAGCCGTCCCACCCGATCGCTGATGGTGATCATGCAGACTCCGCTCCACGGACAGGGTTACTCAGGATGCCGACGCCGGGGATCTCGACCTCGACCAGATCGCCGGGGGCGAGCGGGCCGACCCCCTCGGGCGTCCCGGTCAGGATCAGGTCGCCGGGTTCCAGGGTCATGATATGGCTGATGTATTCGATCAATACCGGGATCGAGAAGATCATGTCGCTCGACTTCGCCCGCTGCCGTTCGACACCGTTCACTCGCCCGATGATCTCGAGCTGTTGCCAGTCGAGGTCCTTCGCGACGACCGGGCCCACCGGGCAGAAGGTGTCGAACCCTTTCGCGCGGCCCCACTGGCCATCGGGCTTCTGCAGATCACGGCAGGTGACATCGTTGGCGCAGGTGAAGCCGCGAACGAACTGCATTGCATCGTCGGCCGATACTCGCCGTGCCTGCCGACCGATCACCACTCCGATCTCGGCCTCGTACTCCACTTGGTTCGACACCGCCGGCAGGACGATCGCATCGCCTGGGCCGATGAGCGCGGACGACGGCTTGAAGAAGAGCATGGGATTCTTCGGGACTTCGTTGCCGAGCTCACGGGCGTGGGCGGCATAGTTCCGACCAACGCAGACGATCTTGCTCGGTTGGACCACCATCATGTTGCCGCTCCAATGCCGTGACGGGCGAAGAAGTCTTCGCACTTGGTGCGCACCTGCTGCCAGCTGCCGACCACGCGCTCGGCGGGGGGAAGGCCCTCGAGCAGCATCGCACCATACCGTTTGGTGATGACGCGGCGGTCGAGGAGTATTACGACGCCGACGTCGCTGCCGTTGCGAATCAGGCGGCCGAACCCCTGCTTCAGCTTGAGTGCGGCGTGCGGCAGCAGGTAGCCGAAGAAGCCGTCCTCCCCCTGCTCCGACAGCCGTTCAAGCCGAGCGGCGGTCAGGGGCTCGGAGGGGACCTTGAAAGGTAGCTTGGCCAGCACGAGCCCTCTCAGGGCGCGGCCGGGCACGTCGACCCCCTCCCAGAAGGAGTCGGTCCCCAGGAGAATGGCGTTGCCGGCCTCGCGGAAGCGCCGAATCAGTTGGTCGCGCTGCCCCTCGCCCTGCACCAGAATGGGAAAGCGGGAGCCGAGCCCGGCGCGCAGGGTGGCGGCTGCCCGGCGCAGCGCGGCATGCGAGGTGAAGAGCACGAAGATTCCGCCATCACTGGCCCAGGCCAGGTCGGTCACGACGTGGGCAATGGCGGCGTCGTGACCCGCCTCATCCTCGCGCGGATCGGGGATGTCGTCGGGGAGCCCCAGGAGACACTGCTCGGCGTAATCGAAGGGCGACGGAAAGATCTCCTGCACCGTCACTGGCGAGTCGCTGCCCGCGAGACCGATCCGGGAGGCGAGGAAGCCGAATTCACCGCCGGTAGCGAGGGTCGCGCTGGTCAACGCGACGGTCTTGGTCCGGTCGAAGAGGAGATCGCGGAGCATCGGCGCGAGATCGAGCGGAACGGCCGCCAACTGGAGCGCCTGACCCTTGGGGCCGGTGCGTTCGATCCAGCGCACCTCGGGTGGTCGCCCCGCCGACGGACGCAGGGTGGCGTTGAGGCCGTCAGCGAAGGTGGCCAGACGTCGCAGCACACCTTTGCACTCCATCAGCAACTGACTGCGGCGCTCGGTCATCTCGACTTGCGCGAGGCGATCGGCGATCGTTTCGACCTGCTCCGACACCGACTGGAACGCGCGCACCGTGGCATCGAGCTCACGCGTGAGTCCTTCCGGCCAGACGGCGTGCTTGCCGAAATCATCATCGAGACGAATCTGCCCCGCACCGACGCTTTCGACGTACCCGAAGAGGCGCAGGAAGAGACTCTCCGCCGCGAGGCGGGATTCGGCGACCGCGGGAATCAGGCGTTCACGCAGCAGATCGAGCGAGGCGCGGCTCAGCAGGTCGTCGGCGGTTGCGAGGTCACGCTGGAGCGAAGGCACCAGCCCCTTGCCGCTCCGTTCGAGCCGATTGAGCAGGCGCCGGACCCCGCGACTGCCGACCTGCACGCCGAGGTGATTGGCGGCCACGTCCTCGAGGTGATGCGCCTCGTCGAGGATCAGCCGCTGATATGCCGGCAGCACGGCCGCTTCTTCCCAGTTGTCCGAGGCCTGCCGCACCGCGAGATCGGCCGCGAGCAGATGGTGATTGACCACCACCACATCGGCCTGCGCCGCACGGCGCCGCGCCTGGAAGACAAAGCAGCGATCGAAGTGCGAGCACTTGAGTCGTGGACAGAGGTCGGACTCCGCGGCTACTTCGTCCCAGACTTCGCTCGATGGCGGCGCCGGCAGGTCGGCGAGCGTTCCATCCGCGGTATGGCTTGCCCAGGCGACGATGTCGACGAGCTCCTGCAGCTTGTCGCCTTCGAGCAGTGACTGCTGCGAGGCGGTCGCGGTGTCGAGTCGGGCCCGACAGAGGTAGTTGCGCCATCCCTTGAGCAGCGCGAAGGTCGGCTCGTAGTCGCCGCTCGTGAGGGCGCGCCGCAGCAGCGGCAAGTCCTTGCCGACCAGCTGCTCCTGCAGATTGATCGTGTTGGTCGAGATAATCGTGCGCTCACCGTTGGCGCGCGCCCATGCCAGCGCCGGGATCAGATAGGCGAAGGATTTGCCGACGCCGGTACCGGCCTCGAGCAGCAGGATGCCGCCATCGTTGTAGGCATCGGCGAGATGGGCGGCGAGATCGCGCTGGCTCTGGCGATCCTCGTATCCGCCCAGTTCGCGCGCCACCGGGCCTTTCTCGCCGAGCAGATCGATCACATCGAAGGGATCGAGTCTGGTCTCCGGCCTCGCGCGCGGCACTTCGACCACCACGTACAGGCGGCTGCCGGAGTTGTCGACGATCCCGAAACCGATCCCGTCGTCGTGCGCGCGCGCCGCGATCGAGAGATCCGCCATCGAGGGTTCGAGCCGGCCACCGGGATGGTTGTGGAGCAGCATCTCGCCCTTGCGCGCTACGCCCGGGAGGGCGAGCACCATATCGGCCGTTCCACGCGCCACGGCCCGGGCAGACACGACCAGCCCTGCCTCGTTGACCGTGGCGACAAAGCAGACTTCGTTGCCTCCCGCGGCCGCGATCTCGTGGCGCAGCGTCTCGCGGACAACAGGTGCCAGGCGGTCCGAGCTCAGGTCTTCAATTCCTTCTTCTTCGCCGCAGGGAAAAGGACGTTGTTGAGAATCAGGCGATACCCCGGCGAATGCGGATGGAGCGAAAGATCAGTCGGTGCGTCGCCGATGGCGTGCTGCGGATCTTCCGGATCGTGGCCCCCGAAAAAGGTCCAGGTGCCCTTGCCACGCTCCCCGTGAATGTACTTGACCCAGGGTGCTCCCAGCTCATCCCCGAGAACCGTGACCCCCGGCTTGAGTACCGCGCGCCGGAATGAGGTGGTGAGCCCAAAGAAGTCGGGGATCACTTGCCGGTGATCCTGCACCAGCATCGTGGCCACCGGATCGATCTTGGCCGAGAAGTTGAACAGGGTGAATGCGCCAAGTGGCTGACGATCGACGCCGTTGACCTGGTGCCCATCGATATCGCTGAAGACCGCGAGGGATGGTGACAGTTCCAGGTTCGCGTTCTGGAATGCGAGCGCCTTCTCCCAGTGCATTCGCGAGGAGGCGAGCGGATCCATCGGCGTGCCGTCGGCGTAGGCGGCAGCGATATCCACACCGTCGCTGGCGAGTGCGAGATCGAGGGTCTCGGTGGCAGTGCACATCGCAAAGAGAAAGCCGCCGCGCTCCACGAAGCCGGCGATCCGCTGGGCCACCGCGCGCTTGGCGGCAGGCACCGTGGCGAAGCCGAGTTGCTGCGAAGTCTCGCGATTGCGGGTCATCATGGTCTGCAGCCACGGGGCGCCGGCATAATTCACGACGAACTTCGAGTACTGCCCGGTGAAATCCTCGTGGTGCAGATGCAGCCAGTCGAACGCGACCAGCTTGTCGCCGATGACTTCCGGATCCCAGATCCGGTCGTACTTGATGCCGGCATACTGCAACACCATCGTCACCGCGTCGTCCCACGGGGCAGCGTCTGGGGGCGAATAGACGGCCACCTTGGGGACCTTCTCCAGGGGCACCGCGTCCATGTTACTGCCCTGCACTTCACCACGAATGAGCGTGACGGCGACATCATCGGCCCGCTCGAGCGAAACGCCGTTGAGCGCGGCATCGCGCTGCACCGCTTCGGACGCTGGCATCAGGAACGAACCACCACGGTAGTTCAGCAACCACTCTCCGCGTTCGCCACGCTCGAGGGCCCGGAACGCCAGGCCGTAGGCCTTCAGGTGATCATCCTGCGCATCGTCCATCGGCACGAGGAACATCGCGGCGCGACCGAGCCCGGCTCCGACCCAGCGCGGCGGAGCTGAAAGCGTAGTCCCGAATGCGGCCGCCCCGGCGAGGAATTCACGCCGACGCATCAGCTCGGACCACCGGGCAAGGCCCCGCGCATCACATCGCGCAGACGGCGGGCTTCTGGAATCACGGCACTCTCGGGAAAGTCGAGGATCAGTTTTTCGAGGATCCGGCCCGCATCGTCGGTGCGGCCAGCGAGCAGCGCGAGGCGGACAAGGTCGAGCCGGGCAGCGGCCGCTGTGGCCGGCGCTTCGGGAACATCGGCGGCACGAAGCAGCACGCCCGCCGTCGCGGTGTCACGACGCGCGACCGCAATCCGCCCCGCGAGCAGACGAGCTTCGGCGGCGCCGCCCGGAGCCAGGCGCGTCGCAACCGCCGAGAGCCCCGCAATCGCCGCTACGGAGTCGCCGCGCTCGAGCGCGAGGAGGGCCGTGCCGAGGCCGGGCATCGAATCCTTGCCACTCGCCTGCAACAGCACCAGCAGGGTGACCCGCGCAACGGCTGTCTCGCGCTCCTCGTCATAAGGTCCGGCGGCCTGCAACAGTGCTCCTGCGCCAGCCAGGTCCCCGGCAAAGAGTCGTAGCCGGCCCCGCAGATCGAATCCTGCGATGCTCGAATCGGCCACGACGAGCCGCTCGGCCCGGGCGAGATCGCCAAGACGCGCCCAGGCCATCGCGATCTTCCGGGTCTGGCGCTCGCGATCATCGGCATCGAGTGCGGCCCCGAGTTGAGAGAGTACGCGTTCCGCTTCGGCCGGCTTTCCCTCCGCGATCAATACACCGAGCAGGGTACTCGACGCCGTGGTCGCCATGCCGGAAGGCGCTGCGGAATCGGCGGCGACCTGCGCGAGCAGTCGGCGAGCATCGCGCTCGGCGCCGGCGTCGGCGTATGCACGCGCCGCGTCCATCCGGGTCCGGACACCATCGCGGCCGTTCTGGCGTTCGGCAACTGCTTCCAGCACAGTCGCGCGGGCGAGCACCGCATTGCGATCCTCGCGGCCTCGCAGTTCGTCGAGCAACACACGCAGCAGGGTGAGCGCGTCTTCCTTTCCGGGTGGCAAGGCACTCCGGACCGCCGCGGTACCCTCGATCGTCTCACCCCAGTGCACCTGCAGCAAGCCGAGCAGGCGGCGTGCTTCGATCGAAGCATCCTTCTGCAGCGCGTCGCGCAACGCCGGGCGTTGCGCCAGGGACGCCTGCCCCAGCAGCATCAGAGCACCGCTGCGCGCGCCAGGTTCTTCGCGAATGGCGCTGACCCACTCGTGCGCGGCGCCGGCGAGGTCGCTCTCCTGCTGCAGCACCTGGGCGTACTCCTGTGCGAGCGCCGTCGGCCGCTGCAACCGCTTCCGCGCCACATCAACGGCGCCCTTGGCCTGGGCGATATCGCGTGCATCAGTGGCCGCCATCACCCACTCGCGCCAGGGGATGTCGTCACCTGGAGTGCGTGCTGCCCACCGCTCGGTGTACTTCCGCGCCGAGTCGGCCTGGCCGAGACTCGCGAAGGTGCGCACGGCGATCCCGAGGATGCCGATGTTGGTCGAATCCACCTTGAGCGCGCGGAAGACCACCGGCACCATCTCCGGCTTGCGATTCAGCGCGGGCAGAACCCGGTCGAGCGCCATCAGGGCCCCGAGGTCGGCCGGACGTTGCGCGAGAGTCGCGTTGAACAGGCGGGCCGCCTCGGCATAGTTGCCGCGACGCTCTGCCAGCAACCCCTTGGAGAGCGAATCAGTCGGCGGGGTCGTGACCTGCTGCGCTGCCAGGGGCGACGTCAGTAGTACACCGACACAGCAGAGCCGAGCAAACCGGAAGCTCACAGCGTGCCACCGGCGAGCCGCCGGAAATAGTCGATGACCCGGCGCCGCTCCTCAGGCGACAGGCGCTGCAGCTCTTCCCACCCCGGCAAGCGCAGATCGCCGTCGCCGCGGCGCAGGCGCGGATCGAGTGGATCCGGCGCCTTCGCGGCTCCATCCTTGGCGCTCGTGCTCTGGCGCTCCTTGGTCTCGTCCTTCTCTTCGCCCTGGAGTGAGCGCCCGGCGTCGAGCATCTTCTTGAAGAGGCGCTCCTGCCGGTCGGCGGTCTCGCGGTTGAGTCGACCTGCCTCAAGGGAGCGGGCGAGATCCTTTGCCTCCCGCGCCATATCCCCGGCACCGGGCACCTGACCGCCAGCGCGCATTCGTTCCATCTGCTGCGCCACCGCACGCTGCTGCATCGCCATCTGCATCATCTGCTGTGCGCCGCCCTGACCCTGCTGCATCATCCCCTGTGACTGCTCACTGAGTTTGCCCTGCTTGCCGGCCATCTGTTGCATCTCTTCCATTGCTTCCTTCACGCCACTTCCCGACTCGGAGCCCCCAACCTTCTCCTTGGCGCGGAGCAGATTGAAGGCGGCCACGGCGAGGGCATCGACGGCCTCCCCGGCCTGATCGGCGGCGTCGCGAAGATTCGGCGACGCACTTGATACAGCATCCACGGCGGCCCGCATCGAGTTGCGCGCGGCAGCGAGCGCCACGCCGGCCTGCGGCGGGATCAGCGCGTTCTTCGCAGCCAGCGCGGTGACCTGCTGCATCAGCTTCCCCGCTCCTTCCTCGACCGTCCCCTGATCGATGCGCGACTGCGACACCAGGGCACCGCGACGGAACGCCTCCGCCAGCGCGACTTGTCGCTGCGCGAGCCGCGACGTTTCGGCCAGCGTGCGCTCGAGGGCATCGAGGACATCCTTTCGCATCTCCTGCTGCATCTTCTGGCGCTCTTCGCTGATCTGCTCTTCGACCGGCTCCATCTCGGACTCGGCCTCCTTCCCCTGCTGCGCCGCGTCCTTCGGCTTGCCCTGCTGCGCCGACTTTGCGGCCTGCTGCATCTTGCCGGCGGCCTTCTGCGCCTTGTTGCTCGCCTGGCGCAGCCCGTCCTTGGTCGCTTCGCTGGGCACCTTCTCCGCAGCACGCACCAGCGCGGCAGCGAGTGAGTCGGCGCGAGCAGCGAGCGACTGCTCCTCCGCCGCGGCCGACTTTCCGCTGTCGGAACGCGCGAGTTTTTCCGTGGTCTTCGCCTGCTCCTGCGTCAGCTGCTTCGCTTCCTGCGCGAGATTCGCGAGGTCGGTCTCCAGGGCCGCGCGCTTGAACAACTCGCGCGCCTGTTCCAGGGCATCCTTGAGTTCCGCCTGCTTCTTCGCGAGCTCCTGCAACGCATCGCGGGTGCGATCCGCATCGAGATCCTTGGCGGCGTCGCGCAACGCCGCGAGCTTCTCGCGCAACTCCGGGGTCATCGCCTTGTCGAGCAGTTTCTGGATTTCACCAAGTTGCCGGGCGAGCGCGGTGTCGGCCAACCCTTCGCGCTCGGCCGCCTGGCGAAGCTCTTCGACCTGTCGGGCGAGCTGCTTGGTTTGCTCAAGCACCTTCTCCTGGGCCTGCGCCGCCGCTTCCGCCTTGCGGGCCGCCTCGAGCGACATCGGTTGCCGCTCACCATCCCCGGTGCCTTTCCCGTCGGCGCGCTGCCGCTCGCGCGCAAGATCCTCCGTCTGGCGCTGCGCGCGCTTCGCCGCATTGGCCACCGAGTCGAGTCCGGCGCTGGCTTCACTGGTTGCATCAGTGCGTGCCTCGCGCTGCTCGCGTTCGGTCGGAATGCGCACGAGAAACTCGCGTGAACGACCCAGATGCGCCGCCGGCGAATTGTCGGTGGCTACCGCGACGTAGCGAACCGTGTCGCCGGGCTTGGCGCCCAGCGCGGCGAGATCAATCGTGCTTGATGCAAGGGCGCGGTCGGAGCCGTCGGTGGCGAGGGATTGCCGGGTGATGGCGCCTGCTGCACCACGACGCAGTTCGAGCTGCAGTGCCCGGAGGCCGTGGTCGTCTCGCGCGGAAACCACCACCGGCAGCGAGAGCGAAGGCGGCGCCACGGTATCGCCACCGGGGAGCGGGATCTCGACCAGCGGAGCGGAATCGGGGAGGACCCGGATCGCCAGCGTCGGCGCTTCGCCTTCAAGGGCTCCGCCATTCGCGAGTTGCAACTGCAGGCGCCACGTGCCGACGCCAACGGGAATCATCTCACCCTGGAATGCGTCGCCGGTCACGGTGAGTGCGTGGGACGCGGAAGCGCCAGCGATTGCCGCTGCGGCGAGTGGTGTCGTGACGCGGCCCGCCAGCGTCAGGCGTGTTCCTTCAGGGACAACCAGCGTGTCCCCGCCAACCGGGAGCGCTTCATCTTCCAGTCTGAGATAAGCGGGATAGTGCGCCTTGACGGTAAACGCTCCGAGGAACGCCGGGAGGCGCACCACAATGCGCACTTCCGCCGACTGCCGCCCGCCCGCCTCGAGCCGGGCCACCAGCTCGGCCGAAAGCGGCGCGGTCTTGAGGCTCGCCCGACCGTCGGCATCGAGCATCACAACTTCGTTGCGCCACTCTTCGCCAGGTGCGCGCGTTCGCAGCGTCGCACGGCGCTGACCATAGGCGACCAGGTCGAGCGTGGCAGACTCTCCGCGCGCCACCGATGGGGTCGGCGTGGTGAGCTGGACCGGTGCCACGATCGCACGGAAGGCACCGACCGGATTCCAGATCCGCGCGGTGACTCCGCTCAGCGGCCCCGCGGCGAACAACACCACCAGGGCGCCGGCGGCGACCGCGGCACCAATGCGTGTCCGGTGGGCCTGCACCGCGACCGCAGGCCGCAGGGCCTGAGCGGCATGCGCATCCACTTCGTCGGCGCGCGCAACTGCTGCCGCTGCGTGGAGCGCCGGCGACGTGCCGGCTGCCAGCGGATCGAGCACGGTAGTGAGCGCCCCGCGACGCCAGGCACCAACTCCCTCGAGTTGCTCGGCAATATGCCAGGGACCGAGATCGCGAATCGATCGACGCGCGGTGAAGAGCCCCGCCGCGAGCAGTACGGCAACCGCCACCCACGCCGCAAGAATCCAGGCCGCACCACCCCATTCGGCGCGCAACAACCAGGCGGTCGCGGCGAACACGACGAGTGCCCCGGCGACACCGGCCACGAGTCGGGAGAGTCCACTCAGGCCACGGAGCGGGCGGCCAGCGTTGTCGAGGGCGCGATCGAGCGGATCGTCCATCATCCGCCCCACCCTACTGCGTAGGCGAAGAGGTTGACGCCCATGCGCAGCGCGGCCTCGTGCTTCTCGGGTGGATCGTGATGGACGTCGGGATCTTCCCAGCCATCGCCGAGGTCGGACTGATACGAGTAGTACACGGCGAGCCGACCCGCGATGAAGACGCCGAATCCCTGCGCGGGCTTGCCATCGTGTTCGTGAATCTTGGGGATGCCCGCCGGCAAGTCATATACGAGGTGGTACACCGGGTGATCGAGTGGTACCTCGACGAGTGGCCGGTCGGGGAAGAGCCGGGCGATCTCCTTCCGGAAAGACGCATCGAGTCCGTAGTTGTCGTCGACGTGGAGGAAGCCGCCCTGCACCACCCAGCGACGAAGCGTGGCAAGATCCTCATCGCTCCAGTGCAGGTTGCCGTGCCCAGTGATGTAGAGGTAGGGCACGTCCCACAGCTCCGGATCGCTGAGTCGGACCATCACTTCCTTGGGTGCGGTGCGCAGCGTCGTGCGCTCGCGGACCGCCGTGAGCAGATTCGGAAGCGACGAAGGATTGGCGTACCAGTCGCCGCCGCCGTCGTAATGGAGGCGGCCGATCGTGAGCGTGGTGCGCGCCGCCGGCGCCTGCGCAGGAAGCGTCGCAGCCAGCAGCAGCATCGGAAGGCACCAGCGGAAGCGATCGGTCACGAGTCGTCCATCACCAGTCGGTAGGCGTCGTTGCGCGGGAGGTTGAAGCGTGCCGCGACCATACGAACAATGTCCTTGCGGGATTCGCCCGCGGCGAGTCGCTCGCGCACCAGCGCGCCGACTTCCGCCAGATCCACTTCGACCGGTGCGTCGGGAACTTCGCCACGCCCGGCAAGCACCACCGTGACCTCGCCCCGCGGCGGCGTGCTCTCGTAGTGGGCGGCCAGTTCAGCAAGCGTTCCACTCCGAAGCTCCTCGTGGAGCTTGGTCAGCTCGCGGGCGACGACCGCACGACGTTCGCCGCCGCAGAGCAGCGCGAGGTCCGCCAGGAGTTCGCCGGTTCGCGGCGGCGCCTCGAAGAAGACGACGGTCCACTGCTCCACCGCGGCACGCTCGAGGAGTTGCCGGCGTTCCTTCCCTTTCCGCGGCACAAAGCCAAGAAAGAGATACCGATCGCCTGGCATCCCGGCCGCGCTGAGCGCCGTGGCCACGGCCGACGGGCCGGGAATTGGCACCACCCGGACACCGGCCTCACGTGCCGCCGCGACCAATTCCACGCCCGGGTCGCTGATCGCCGGAGTGCCGGCATCGGTCACCAGCGCTACATCGCGACCATCCGCCAGCAGCGCAAGCAGGGCATCGGCCCGCCGCTCCGTGCTGTGGGCGTGGTAGGACATCAATCGGGGATGGGCGTCAATGGCTGCCAGAAGCCCCTGGGTCCGGCGGGTGTCCTCTGCGGCGACGGTATCGACCGTGCGTAACGTCTCGGCCGCCCGGGGAGAGAGGTCGCCCATATGACCCAGCGGGGTCGCCACGACGTAGAGGGTTCCAGGAGGCATCACGGAAAATAGACCGGCCGCCCTTGCGGGGCGGCCGATCGGGATCGCGAGGTCTCGGGGCTCAGGCCGCGAGGTGCGTCTTGATCTTCGCCTCGATGGCAGCGCGCGGAAGCGCTCCCACCACCGTGTCGACGTGCTTCCCGTCCTTGAAGAAGAGGATCGACGGAATCGAACGCACGTTGAATTTCATTGACGTGCCCTGATTGGAGTCGACATCAAGCTTGGTGATCTTGACCTGACCGGCGTATTCCGTCGCCAGCGCTTCAAGCGTCGGCGCGATCGCGCGGCACGGCCCACACCACTCGGCCCAGAAGTCCACCAGCACGAGTCCCTTGGCCTGCGAGACTTCGCCGTCGAACGTCCCATCGGTGACTGCTACCGTCTGTCCACTCATCGTTCCACCACTCCTCAGCCTGAGGTATTAGGTTCCCATTCATGAAGCCGACCATAGCTCATATCGGCATTGCGGTGCCGAGCGTGGAGGCCGCCCAGCGCTTCTATCGCGACGTACTCGGCGTCGCCTCACGCGGCCCCGAAGAAGCGGATGGCGCGCGCATCGTGCACTTGCATTTCGGCGAGTCCGAAGTCGAACTGCTCGAGCCAGTGGACCCAGCATCCCCGATCGCCACCTTTCTCGAACGGCGCGGTCCGGGGATCCACCACATCTGCTATCGTGTCGCCAACCTCGATGCCGCACTCGATGCGTGTCGTGAGCAGGGCTATCGGCTGGTGGACGAGGTCCCTCGCCTGGGAGCCGGAGGATGCCGGATTGCCTTTGTCCATCCCAAGGCGACCGACGGCATCCTGATCGAACTCACCGAGTAGAACGCTCGATTAGCGCCCCGGGTTCCCTGCGGTGCGGGTGTTTTCGCAGGGCTTGTTGGCCTGCGCCGCCTGGCTCAGATCGAAGTTCTTCACGATCCAGCCGCTCTTGGTCTTGACGGTGGTCACCGGGATGGTCACGCGACACTGGCCGTGCGAGATCTCGGTGGTCACGATCCGCTCGTTCGAGCTGCTGGCATCCACCTCGGAGAGGGCTCGCGCCGAGACTCCCTTGAGGTAGGCATTCATGATCGCGACGCGCTTCTGGTAATCTTTCGGGAATCCGGTCACCCGGGCCGACCCCTTGGCCGAGCCCCAGAGTTCGGACATCCGGGTCAGGTTGCTGTCCGACGTGGCGCGCATGAACTCCTCGACCACGGCCGACGGCGTCCGTTCCGACCGCTGGGCCGAGAGCGGGGCGGCGAGGGCGACAGCAGCGACGGCAGTGAGCATATTCAGGACGAGCTTCACGACGGACTCCTTGGCTGACTTGGCGAGCGAAACGTATACCCCGGCACTACTGAATGCGACCGCAACGACTCTATATCAACGTGGATCACGTGGCGACGGTCCGCGAGGCCCGCAAGACGGATGAGCCGAGTCCGCTCCAGGCGGCCCTCGAATCCGAGGCGCATGGTGCCGATGGGATCACCATCCACCTGAGAGAGGATCGGCGGCACATCCAGGATCGTGATGCCCGGGAGATCGCCGCCGGCATCGCGACAGTGTGCAATCTGGAACTCGCGGTGCGTGATGACATCATCGCGATCGCCTGCGAGCTGAAGCCTTTCCAAGCGACTATCGTGCCCGAGCGACGCGAAGAGGTCACCACCGAAGGCGGACTTGACGTCTCTCGCCGCGACCCGGCGCTTCGCTCGGCGATCCGTCGGCTCGAGGAGGCGGGGATCCACGTATCCTTGTTCATTGATCCCACCGAAGCGGCGATCGACGCGTCCAAGGACCTTGGCGTGCCGGCCATCGAACTGCACACAGGTCGCTATGCCCACCACTGGCGCCGCGACCAGACCGCTCTGGACGAGTTGCGGCACGCGGCTGAGCACGCCGCCGGTATGGGACTCGCCGTGCACGCAGGCCACGGCCTGACCTACCTGAACGTCGGCCCGGTGGCCGCCATCCCCGAGATCGAGGAGCTCAACATCGGACACTCGATCGTCAGCCGCGCGCTCCTCACCGGGATCGGCCCCGCCGTCCGCGAGATGCGGCGATTGATGCACGAGGCCCGCGGGTGAGCACCGCCGCCCGCCGGGCGGAGTTCTTCGCGCTCGAGGCCGGCGAGTACCTTGCCGACCTGGGGCCGGTGGCCGCTGCCCGCGATGTACCCGACGCCGAACGCTTGGTCCGCGGAGCGCGGGCACTCCGGGGCGCCGCGCTGATGGCGGGCCTCGGCACCTTCGCGCGGGCTGCCGCCGGGCTCGAGGGGATCGCCCGGCAGGTCCGGGACAACGCGCTCGCGTGGGATCCCGACGCCCGGGAAGCGTGGAATGAGGGGCTCGGGACCCTGCGTGGCCTGGTTCCCCGCGCGACGACCTGGGAAGCCAATGATGACCGGCAGGCCCTGGCGCTGGTCGATCGGCTCGAGCGAGTTTCTGGCGGGATGTCGGCTCGACCGGTCGCACCCACCACGCCGCGCACCTCGCTCAGCGCCGGCGTCCGCGCCTTCATTGCGCGCGAGTCCGCCCTGATTGCCGGTTCGTTCGCCCAGGCCGCGCGAGCGCTGGCACCGACCCCGCCACCTGCCGCACTCACCGCGGTGCTCGAGCGGATGCAGTCGTTGCGGGGCCTCGGCGCATCGGCCGAATTGTCGCCGCTGCCCGAATTGCTCGACGCAATGGAACTCGCAACGCGAACGCTGCTGGGAGAATCCCCTGCACCGCCCGACGTGGCGAACATCTTCGCCGATGCCGCACACGCGATGAGTGCGATTGCGAAGGCGCTCGCCGATGGTGGTCAGATCACCTTGCCTCCGACGCTCGAACGGGTGGCGGCACGCCTGCTCGACACCTATGCCGCCGAGAGCGACGTAGTGCCGATTGCGATGCTGGCGCCGACCGGCGAAGAGCCGATTGTGCAGCACGGTATCGCGCCGGGCCCGGTGGGTGATCTCTCGCCGATTGCGGTCGAACTCGTGAGTGTGGGCGATCACCTGCTCGCCGCCGCCGATGCGCTCATCAAGCCGACCTCGCCGATTGCGCGCGACCTCCGGCTTTTCGTGCTGCACCGGACCCTCTCGACGATGCCGCCGCGGAGCGCGACCGGCCGCTTCCTCGCGCCGATCGCCGAGGCGATCACCGCCGCGATCGGCCATGGTGTCGCAGCGCGCAAGCCGGAGGCATTCGTCGCGATGCTGCGTGACTGCGGCCGCTTCCTCGTGGAATCAGGCAGCGAATCCGATCGGGTGGCGCTCACCCGGCAACGCGATCGGATCGCGGCGGCCATCGTGCGTTCGGATGCGCCGGCACTGATGCCCTGGATCCCGGAACCGCTCGAGGAAGAGATCGCGGTGGCACCTGCCGTTGCGACGGCACCGCCGTCGGCGCCAATTGCAGCGCCAGTTGCAGCGCCAGTTCCGGAGCAAGTTGCAGCGACAGCACCAGCACCGACCGCCGCAGATGACCTGGCCGACGCACCGATTGTCGACATCGCCGGACTGGCACCCGATCCGCTTCCCGCCGACGATGACATCGTGTCGATCGAATCGCTCGCGCCCGCGGAAGATGCGAGCGACATCGTCTCGATCGAATCGCTGGCCCCTGAAGACGATGACATGCCGATCGTGTCCATTGAATCGCTGGCGCCGATCGCCACCGGCCCGGGCCTGCTCGAGCGCGCCTACATTCGGCGCGGCGCGCTGCTCCTCGAACCGCGCCCGACCCAGGCCTCGCTCGAGGGCCTCACCGGGCGCAGCGTGGCCGCGGCCGACGACGCCATGATCCTCCCCGTCGCCGACATCCTCTATCGCGGGGTCGCGGCCCTCGACCGTGCCGAAGAAGTGCGGGCCGAGATCAACGCCATCCTAGCCGAACCGACGGTCTCACTCGAGGCCCTCCGACCCTGGATCAACGAATTGCTCGATCTTGTCCCGTTGGCGCGTGACGCGGCCTGACCGCGGCAGCGCGCGTGCGCTGCAACTCGTTGTCGGGCTGGTGGTCTCGGCAGTTCTGATCTACTTCGCCTTTCGAGGAACCAAGTGGCCGCTGCTCTGGGAAAGCATCCGGAACATGCACGTGCTGCCGATGCTCTTCGCGGTCGTGGTCAGTACCCTGCCTTTCCCGCTCCGCGTTCCGCGCTGGAAGTTGCTCCTGCGACACGACGACGACAGCGCACTTCCGAATGCGTCGCTATGGCACGCGATCGCGATCGGATTCGCCGCCAACAACACGTTGCCCTTCCGTGCCGGTGAAGTCTTGCGAGTGGCTGCGGTCAGTCGCCTCGGCAAGGTGTCGTTCGCAACGGCGCTCTCGTCACTGGCCGTCGAACGAGTCCTCGATGCCCTCACTGTGGTGGCAATGCTCGGCATCGGGCTGGTGCTCGCGAACTTTCCCGCGAGTGCCGGTGCTCCCGACCCATCGACGGCCTCGAAAATTGGCGTCATCTGTATCGCCGTGCTCATCGTGGCGATCATCGCGGCGTGGAAACGTGAGTTGGCGCTCGGTCTGATCCGGAAGGTGGTAGGTCACGGATCGATCGGGGAGCATATCCATCACTTTGCCGACCGGCTGCTTGCCGGCCTGAACGCGCTGCGTGACCCGCGTCGCGCAATTCCGGTCGTGGCGTGGACCATCGTGATCTGGCTGGTGAATGCCGCCGCGTTCTACTTCGCGTTCTCGGCGTTCGACATCCAGGTGCCCTTCTCAGGTGCGTTGGTGCTCCAGGGGTTGCTGATGATCGGCATCGCAGTCCCTCAGGGACCGGGCTATCCCGGTGGCTTCGAGGCGCCCATCGTCCTTGTGCTTGGTTTCTACTCGGTAGACCCGAACCTCGCGCTCGCCTACGCAGTCAGCTACCACCTCCTCACCTTCGTCCCGATCACCCTCCTCGGCGCGTGGTCGGCGGTGCGCAGCGGCGTGACGCTCAAGAGTGCCAAGGCCGTGGAGGAAGCGGCGACGTGAGCGAGACGCTCACGCGTGAATGTCCCGCCAAGGTGAACCTCCTCCTCCGCGTCCTGGCGCGTGAAGAGAATGGCTACCACGGCATTGAAAGCGTCTTCTGTCGGGTCGGCCTCAGTGACACCCTCGAGGTGTCCCGCGCCGCGAGCGGCATCACCCTCGACGTGCAGGGTGCCGATGTCGGTCCGGTCGAGAAGAACCTCGCGTATCGTGCGGCCGATGCCGTGATGGCGGCGACCGGGCGCCGATTCGGGGTCGCGATGACGCTCACCAAGCGGATTCCGGCCGGCGGCGGTCTGGGCGGTGGCTCGAGCGATGCGGCACAGGCGCTCCACGCCGTGAACCAGCTCGCGGGCAACGCGGTGCCGCAGAGCGAGCTGCTGCAGATCGGTTACCGGATCGGTGCCGACGTGCCGTTCTTCGTGAGCGGTGCCCCGCTTGCCCTGGGATGGGGCCACGGCCAGCGACTCCTCTCGCTGCCGCCGCTGCCACCAGCCCCGGCACTCCTTCTCTTCCCGGGGATTCCGGTGCCAACCGGGGAGGCCTACGGCTGGGTCGACGAAATCCGGTCGGGATCGACCCCTCGCGGCAGTGTCACCCTCGATCTCTCAGTGCTGAGCAACTGGAGCGACCTCGCCCGGGTCGGCGGCAACGACTTCGAGGCGGCGGTCTTCGGGAAGTACCCCGCCATCAAGGGGGCCTTTGAGGCACTGGCACTCACCTGCCCCTTCCTCTGCCGGATGAGCGGCTCGGGAAGCACCTTGTTCGCGGTCTACCGCACCCCGGCCGACCGCGACGACGCCCGGATGCAGCTCGGGAGCAAGCACGGCCAGCTGGTCGCCACGACCCTGGGCTAGGCGCCAGCCGCTGGGGCGGGACTCCCGCCGGCGCCCGCTGTTCGCTTTCTTTGCATCGCCATTCCTTCCCTGGTCGTCCAATGGCAGGACAGCGGCCTTTGGAGCCGCGAATCGTGGTTCGAGTCCACGCCGGGGAACTGGAACTGCCGGATGACAGGTGACAGATGACGGATGACAGATCAGGCATCTTGTCCCTCCCTCTGCCCCTCTTCCGGGCCCGCGCGGGCCTCGCCCCCCCACCAGCTGTCATCTGTCATCGGTCATCCATCATCCGCCTGCTGACGCCCCGGTTGCCCGTATCTCACGGCTCCGTTATCTTTTCGGGCTGTCTTTATGGCGGAACTGCCCCTGCTTTCGAAGCCCATGCTCCTGCTGAGCGGGTCGGCCAACCGACCCCTCGCTGAGGAGATCGCCCAGCAGCTGGATACCCAGCTTTGCAAGGTGACGCTCAAGCGCTTCGCAGACGGGGAGATCTTCGTCCGGATTGATGAGAACGTTCGCGGTCGCGACGTCTATGTCATCAATTCGACGAATCCGCCGGCCGAGAACATGATGGAGCTGTTGATCCTCATGGATGCGGCCCGACGAGCAAGCGCGGCCCGGATTACGGCAGTGATTCCGTACTTCGGCTATGCCCGGCAGGACCGCAAGGACCAGCCGCGCGTGGCGATCTCGGCCAAGCTGATGGCTAACATGGTGTCGGTGGCAGGCGCCGATCGAGTCCTCTCGATCGACTTCCACCAGCACCAGTTGCAGGGGTTCTTCGACCTGCCGGTCGATCACCTCTATGCGGCGCCGATTTTCGTGAATCACTATCGGCAGAAGAACTTGCAGGATCTGGTGGTGGTGGCGCCCGATGTCGGCTCCGCCAAGATGGCACGAGGGTTTGCCAAGCGGCTCAACGGCACGCTGGCGATCATCGACAAGCGCCGCACCGGGCCGAACGTGGCCGAGGTCCTGAATGTGGTTGGCGATGTTGCCGGGAAGAATTGCATTCTCTCCGACGACATGATCGATACAGGTGGCACGATGGCCGAGGCCGTCCACGCGCTCAAGGCGCTGGGAGCCAAGGACATCTTCATCTGCGCGACACACGCTCTGCTGTCAGGCCCGGCGGTGCAGCGGTTGTCGGAATCACCAGTGACGGAAATCGCCGTCACGAATACGATCAACCTGCCGCCCGAGCGGCACTTTCCGCAGTTGAAAGTGCTCTCGATCGCAGGTCTTCTGGCGAAGGCGATCGGCTACACGCACAGCGACCAGTCGGTCAGCGCGCTGTTCGACTGATGGACGGAGGCAGGACATGGCGCAGGTGAGTCTCGCGGCAGCATCGCGAACGGAATCGGGAAAGGGAGCGGCACGGTCGCTCCGTCGTGAGGGACGCGTTCCCGCCACGATGTACGGCCACGGCATCGCGGCACGCTCGCTGTCGGTCGATCACAAGCTGCTCGGCAAGCTCCTCGACGTGATCGGTGGCGAAGCCGCCCTCGTCGACGTGAGCATCGATGGCGCATCGCCGGTGAAGGCCCTGGTGCGTGAAGTCCAGCGCAACCCGGTCCGTCGCGCCGACGTGATCCACCTCGACCTCTACGCCGTGGTCGCGACCGAAGCGATCACCGTCGAAGTCCCGGTCCACATCGTCGGCACCTCCGATGGCGTCCGCAATCACGGTGGCGTGCTCGACCACCACCTCCATCGCCTCACGGTGAAGGTGCTCCCGGCCGACATCCCCGAGCACATCGACGTCGACGTGACGCACCTCGGCGTGGGTCACGCGGTTCACGTGCGTGACATCACGATCGCCAAGGGCGAGATCATGAACGACGCCGACGTCTCGATCGTCTCGGTGATCCAGGCCCGTGCCGAGATCGTCGCAGCGCCGGTCGATGCGACCACGTCGCCGGAAGTCATCAAGAAGGGCAAGGCCGACGAGGCCGAGGCCGCTGGCGAGTAAGTGGCAAAGGCGATCGTGGGGCTCGGCAATCCCGGGCCGGAATACGAGCGCACTCGCCACAACGCCGGCTTCCTTCTCGTCGATCATCTGGTCACGCGGTGGGGCCTCGGGCCCCTCCGCAAGGCCGACGAGGCCGTGGCGACATCGGGGACGCTGCATGGCGTCCCCGTTCGTTTAGTGAAGCCCATGACTTACATGAACCGGAGTGGCGACGCGTTGCGTGCCCTCCGGTCGCCCACCTGGGATCCCGCCAGCGATCTGCTGGTGCTCGTGGACGATGTGGCGCTCCCTCCGGGACGCTTCCGGCTGCGGGGCGCGGGCACTCCGGGGGGACACAACGGACTCAAGAGCATCGAGGCTGGGCTCCGGCGCCAGGATTATCCCCGGCTGCGGATCGGCGTCGGCGCCAAGCCGCCAGAGTATGATGATCTGGCCGACTGGGTCCTCGGCAAGCTGACCCCGGCCGAACGCACCGCGCTCGACGGGATGATGACGACGATGGCAGAGGCAGTAGAATGCTGGGTGGCGTACGGGATCGAACGCGCCATGAATGACTTCAATCGCTTGACCTAATCACCAGGACCATCACGTGACTCTGTACGATCTTGCCCCGCTGACACCGATCTTTGGTGGCGCCGGCCTCATCGCCGCCCTGGTGCTCTACCTCTACCTGAAGCGTCAGCCCGATGGCACGCCGCGGATGCAGGAAATCGCGGGATTGATCCAGCGGGGTGCGATGGCCTTCCTGCGCCGCCAGTATCTGGTCCTTCTCCCGGTGATCTGCCTCGTTGCCGCTGCGCTCGCAGGCATGGTGCAGTGGCGCGTCGGTGCTGCCTTCGTCTTCGGCGGACTCTGCTCTGCCCTCGCCGGATTCGCCGGGATGCGCGCGGCGACCAAGACCAACGTGCGCACCACCGAAGCGGCCCGTACTCACGGCCTCGCCCGGGCACTCGAGATCGCCTTCGACGGCGGCGCCGTCATGGGTCTCGCGGTTGCCTCGCTCGGCCTCCTCGGTCTCGGTGTCGTGGTCAACATGACGCTGCCCACCGGCGATGCCAGCGCGATGGCGGCGGGCTTCCCGATGTTCGCCGAGATCATGTCGGGCTTCGCGATGGGCGCGTCTTCGATCGCGCTCTTCGCCCGCATCGGTGGCGGCATCTACACCAAGGCAGCCGACGTCGGCGCTGACCTGGTCGGCAAGGTCGAGAAGGGCATTCCCGAAGACGATCCGCGCAACCCGGCGACTATCGCCGACAACGTGGGCGACAACGTCGGTGATGTGGCCGGCATGGGCGCCGACATCTTCGAGAGCTATGTCGACGCTGTTGTCGCCGCCGTTGCCATCGGCGCGACGGCAATCGTGATCCCGGCCGAAATGCGCATCAGCGCTGTCGGCCTCCCGATCGCGCTGGCCACTGCCGGCCTGGGTGCGTCGGTCATCGGCATCGCCTCGATGAAGGTCTTCAAGAATTCTGCGCCAGAGTGGGCGCTCCGTTACGTCCAGCTGCTCTCGGCGATGATCTTCCTCGGGGCGGCGTGGTGGCTCACCACGGTGTTCCAGGTGTCGATCCCCGGCACCGGTGGCAAGCCGTTCACCGCGATTCTTGTCGGCTCGCTTGCCGGTCTCGCGATCGGTCTCGTGACCGAGTACTACACTGCTGCCGGCCCGATCCGCCGGATCGCCGAAGCATCGAAGACCGGCCCCGGCACCAACATCATCGCCGGCCTCGCCGTCGGGATGCAGTCGGTCGCGGCGCCGATCCTCATTCTCTGCCTCACCGTCTATCTCGCGAATCAGGCCACCGGCCTCTACGGCATTGCACTCGCCGCCGTCGGCATGCTCGGCACGGTTGGTGTCACGATGACGGTCGACGCTTATGGCCCGATCGCCGACAACGCGGGCGGCATCTCCGAAATGAGTCACCTCGGCCCCGAGGTGCGCAGCATCACCGACCGCCTCGACTCGCTGGGCAATACCACGGCGGCAATCGGCAAGGGCTTCGCGATCGGTTCCGCCGTGCTTACTGCGCTGGCGCTCTTCTCGGCATATGCCTCGGCGATCACGGCACGGACCGGCGTCGCCTTCTCCCTCGACATCCTGAACCCCACCGTCGTGATCGGGCTCTTCCTCGGCGCCATCCTGCCCTTCATGGTGGGCTCACTCACCATGACGGCGGTGGGCCGCGCCGCAGGCGCCGTGGTAGAAGAAGTCCGCCGCCAGTTCCGCGAGATCAAGGGACTGATGGAAGGCACCGCACAGGCCGATTCCGAGCGCTGCATCGACATCGCGACCAAGGCGGCGTTGCGCGAGATGGTGGTTCCGGGACTGCTCGCGGTCATCGCGCCGGTTGCGGTGGGCGGCCTGCTCGGCGTTCACGCGCTGGGCGGACTTCTCGCGGGCACTACGGTGAGCGGGGCGCTGCTGGCGCTCTTCATGGCGAACGCTGGCGGGGCGTGGGACAACGCCAAGAAGTTCATCGAGGCTGGCAATCACGGCGGCAAGGGATCGGACACGCACAAGGCCGCTGTGGTCGGCGACACCGTGGGCGACCCGTTCAAGGATACGTCGGGCCCCGGCATCTCGATCCTGATCAAGGTGACCTGCGTCGTGGCGCTGGTGTTCGCGCCGTGGTTCGCTTCACTCGGGAAGTAACCTGTGCTCGCACTTGGAATTGTCGGGCTCCCGAATGTCGGCAAGTCGACGCTCTTCAATGCGCTGACGTCGGCCGGTGCGCTGGTGGCGAACTATCCCTTCGCCACCATCGAGCCGAACACTGGTGTCGTCGAGGTGCCGGATGAGCGGCTGGCCGAAATTGCCAAGCTGATCAATCCTGAGCGGGTCGTGCCGGCCACGGTGCAGTTCCTCGACATCGCCGGCCTGGTCAAGGGCGCCTCGCAGGGCGAAGGCCTCGGCAACCAGTTCCTCGCCAACATTCGTGAAGTCGACGCGATCGTGCACGTGGTGCGCTGTTTCATCGACGACGACATCCAGCACGTGATGGTGGGCGTTGATCCCGCGCGCGATCGTGAAATCATCAATACCGAGCTCGCACTCGCGGACCTCGCCACCGTCGAGAAGCGTCTCGACAAGGCGACCCGCGCGGCGCGCACCGGTGATGCCCAGTCCAAGCTCGAGAAGGGCTTGCTCGAGCGGCTCAACGAAGCCCTGGCCGCCGGCAGGATGGCACGCACGGTGGTCCCGACCGAGGAAGAGCGCGCGACCTACAAGTCATTTGCACTCCTCACCGCCAAACCTGTGCTGTACGCCGCCAACGTGCGGGAGGATGAGCTCGCCTCCGGCAACGAGCAGGTCGAGGCCCTCCGCCAGGCCGTCGCCGCCGATAACGAGGCCGCTGACATCGTGATCTTCTCGGCCAAGGTCGAAGCAGAGCTCGCGGAGCTCCCGCTCGAAGATCGGGCGGCGTTTCTCGAGGAGCTCGGTGTGCACGAGTCCGGGCTCGATCGGCTCGCGCGCGCGGCGTATCACGTCCTCGGCCTGCAGAGCTATTTCACGGCGGGCGAGAAGGAAGTTCGCGCCTGGACGATCCGGAAAGGCGCCAAGGGCCCCGAGGCCGCTGGCGCGATTCATTCCGATTTCGAGAAGGGCTTCATCCGGGCCGAGACGGTGGCCTATGCCGAGTTCGTGCGGGTGGGTGGCTGGAAGCCCGCCCGGGAGCAGGGGCTCGCCCGCGCCGAGGGCAAGGAATACGTCGTGCAAGACGGCGACTTGATGCTCTTCCGCTTCAGCAGCTAATCTCCATCGGCAGTACCCAACCCATTCCATCCGGTCCACCGATGATTCGTCGTCGTACTCACCTCCCCGCCCTGACCGTCGCCCTTTTCCTCGCGGCCTGCGGTAGCGCTGCCAAGGACGCCCCGGTCGACGGCGTCACCACGACCGTCACTCAGGCGACCCTCGACGCACTCCCGCTCGTGACCCTGACCGAGGGTGGCCGCGTCTGCATCGGCGACGGGAAAGCGCACTGCCCACTCCAGGCCGCCCTCGCGAACTGGGTCGCGGCGGATCGTTTCGCCGTGTGGGAACCGGGGCGCCAGGTCGCAGCCTACCGCGTGGGTGACACCACCGGCGTCGCAGTGGGCGGCTTCGGCGAAGGGCCCGGGCTCTACACCAATCCGGCCGCGGTCGCCGGCACAGCCAGTGGCGAGTTGCTGGTGATTGACGCCGACAGCACGCGCCTCCTGCGCTACGACACGCAAGGCAAGTTCATCGACGCGAAGCCGTTGCCACCGCTCACCAACGGGATGTTCGCCTGGGGATTCGGCGGCAACCTGCCGGTGCTGCAGATCATCTCGGCCGTGAACGACACCATGCCGGCCGTGTTGCAGCTCAAGGTGCTGAAGGCCCCAGGAGACTCGGCGGGCCGTGTCGCCCTGCGTCACCCGCTTCCCTGGCTGCATCTCAATGGGGACGTCGTGAGCAGTGCGCTGCCGCTCTTCCCGACGCAGCCGGTCTATGCCTTCGGTGAGGACGGCGCCCTCCTCTGGAGCAGCGCGGAGCGCTTCTGGTTCCAGCGCATCGATCCCGCTGGCAAGGTCGAATGGACGCTCTCCAGCAACATCACCGGACCCACGATCGATACGGCTACGATCAACGCGCGGCGCAAGACGATTGCGGGAGCAGGAGTTCCCGCCATCGATATCGACTCGATGGTCGCACGGACGCCAGCCACCTATTCGGCCGTCAGTGGCGTCCTCCTGAGCCGCGATGGTCGTTCGGTTGTTGCCCAGGCGATGGTGCCATTGAGCGATTCGATCCGCTTCGTGGCGCTCTCGAAGGGCGGCGTGCCCACCGCGCGCTTCACGCTCTGGAAGCAAGTACACCCACTGCTGCTGAGCGGAGACTCGTTGCTGGTGCAGCGGCCGGGCGAAGGTGAGCCGCTCGAAGTTCGCTGGCTGATTCTTTCCAAGGTGAAATGAGACTGCGACCGCACCTCCTCGCTTTCCTCGTCCTGTCCGGCCTTGCTCAGCGCATCGTCGGACAGGACGTTCGGCATTCGTCGATTCCCGACCTGAAGTGGCAGCCGGTGGCGATTGGTGCGGGGGTCGTCGGACTCGCGATGCTCTTCGACGCACAGATTGCGCGGGACGTCGCGCGTCAGAGCACGGCCGGGTCGCGCGAGAGCGCCCGGACGCTCAGCAAGTTTGGTGAGGTGGTGGTGATTGGCCCGGTGGTGGGCGGGCTGGCCGCGGTCGGGCTGCTCTCCGGACAGCCCCGGATTACCCGGACGGCGGGACGAGTCGCCGCCTCGATCATCGTCGCGGATCTCCTGACCCAGCCGATGAAATACCTGACTGGTCGGCGGCGACCCTATCAGGACAACAATCTCGACGCCACCGATTTCTCGCCGTTCAGCGGCCACACCTCTTTCCCATCAGGGCATAGCACCGCGGCCTTCGCGCTGGCCACAACCCTCGGCGACGCGACCGGGAATACACTGGCGCGGGTCGGGCTCTATGCGCTGGCCACGGGCACGGCGTGGGGGCGGGTTGCCGAGGCTGACCATTGGGTCAGCGATGTCCTGGCGGGAGCGGGGATCGGGATTCTCTCGGCCAAGTTTGCTTCCGGAAAGATCCGTGTCCTTGGCCTCCAAGCCCCGCGGTTCCTGATCGGCCCCCACGGGAATGGCCTCGTGATGACAGCATTTCTGCCTCGGATTCGATAGGCTCACGCGGCGGCTGCGAACCACCCTGACTCGTGGTGCCGCAGCCTGTTCGGACCTGGTCAGGGGCAATCTTGCTGACATTTCGCTAACCTCGGTTGGTGGTAGTCTTCCTCTCTCGCGCGATTCTCGCAACTCGCTTCCGCGACCGTCCGCACGCGTTCAGGACCTACCCGCGTTCAAAAGAAGAGAACACCGACCATGACGACACGACACTCTTTTGGTGCGCTCTCGCTCCTGGTGCTCCTGTCGAGCGCCGCCCCCATCAAGGCACAGACCCGGGATCAACGCCTGGCACTGGCTCGCTGGGGCGACTCGCTCACGCACGCCCAGGATGCTGCGGCGCTTGCCGCGTTTGGACCGGTGGTCGGGGCCGGCGACAAGGCCGTGCGACAGGTGCGACGTGCATTGTACAACGCGCGCCGCGGCGAGGTCAGCCACGACCGAGGCGCTCTCGAAAAAGCCCTGTTCGATTTCGATCAGGCGAGCGCACGGCATCGTGACTGGCCCTGGCCGGATTATGGGCTGGCACTGGTATTCAAGACATTGCATTTCGAAGATTTCCCAGCGATCGGATCAAGCGGGCAGTATCCCGGGGAGGCGCATTCCGAGGCGACCTGGCGTCATCTCCGCGACGCCATCAAGCGTGATCCTGCAATGCCGGAGGCACGCCACCTCGCACTGAGCCTGATGATCGCCGCGGGCGATCGGGAACTCCCGGCGACCCAGGAGGATCTGTTCAACCGCATGTTGGGCACACCTTCACCCGAGGCAGACCTTCAGCTGGTCTTCGGGCGCGTGCTGCGAGCCCGCAAGCAATTCGACAGTTCGCTGATGGCCTTCGACCGCGCCCTGGGTGTCGGAGGCGACCGGGCCCAGCTGCAGCTGGAGCGCGCCCGGTCACTGCGAAGCCTGGGCGATTCTACTGCGGCGGTGGCGGCCTACTGGGACGGCGCGGCACACCCGAGCGAGATCGGCCGACGGGCATACCGCACCGACCTGGCATGGATCCTTTCGCCGGACTCGCTTGGAGGATTTGACGCGCAGAGCAGCGACTCGCTGCTGCCCTGGCTCACGCGGTTCTGGGCGGAGCGGGACATGTGGTCCGCCAAGACCACGAACGGACGACTTGCCGAGCATTTGCGGAGGTGGGCCGTGGCCTTCGCCAACTTCCGGGTCAGCACGCCCTGGCGACGGACGATGTACACACGGGTCGAGTTCGGGTATGAAGGACTCAGTTCGTGCATCAGCAGCTACAGCAGTTTCTATCGGCAACTCTCGCGGATGCCGCCGGAGGATCCGGCGGATATCCGCAGTCGCGAACCACTGCTCGATCACCGGGGCCTGGTCTACCTGCGGCACGGAGATCCGGTCGGACGCACCGCATTGGTCTCGGTCACCGGACCGACTGACGTGGGCTCGGTCGGCTCGCCCGTGTTGACATACAACGGGTCCCCATCGTACGGCATGAGCGTGGACATCGCCGCCACGCGCGCTTCGACTGCCTCCTGGCTCTACTGGATTGAAGGCGCCTGGCGCGTGCTCTTCTTTCGCGGCAGCAAGGCCCTCGGCACCAATGCTCCGACGACGCTCACGAGCTTTCTCCCGCTCGACTGGATTCAGGAATGGCTCACGGTAGCGAAGATGGCACCGGAGTACGCCCCTGCCGCATCGAAGTTGGCGACATATACCGGCATGCAGCCGGTGTCCTGCTTGTCCGAGGTGAAGAAGGCCGTCCAGAAGAGTCGGCGCGACGGCACGGTCGGCATTTCGACGGACAGCGATTCACCGCCGATCACGCATCCCTGGAACGGGGTCCTGGAGATATTCGGTGTCGGTGGAAGTCCCGGAAATGACGGGCGCGCGCTGATTACCTTCGCCTTGCCCACGACCCGGTTGCAGACCACCCCGCGCGACAGTGGTCGGGTCGGGATCGATGTGCGCTTCCGCCTCTCGGCATACAATCGCGCCACCGGGGCAATCGTCCAGATCGACACGGTTCGCCATTTCGCAGCGACGACTGCTGCACAGGCCAATCAGTTTCTTTCCGGCCTCTTCGAGGTACCTCTGACGCCGGGTGCATGGGACGTTTCCGTGCTCGCGCGCCAGGAAACGGATTCCAGTGGAGCCTACGCCCTCAGTCGTGCACGGCCGATCGCGATCGGCGCGTCGCTTGCGCTCAGTGACGTGGTGACTGGAACCGGCAACGGCCGCATTCTCTGGCCCACCGCTCAGGGGGCGTTTCCGCTCAACCCGCTTAGCGCCTGGACGCCCAAGGCTTCGCTGGAGATCTACTACGAGATTTACGGGCTCGCCGACGGTACCAGCTACCGGGCCACGCTCGAACTGCGGCCGGCGGATGGTCAGAAGACCAAGAGTGTCATCATCGGGACCACTGGCCAGTCGGCGGGGCTGACTACGCACGTGCGTCGCACGGTCGGCCTGACGCAGCTCAAGCCCGGCGGATACCGTCTCATAGTTACTGTAACGCACGGCGCCGAATCGGCGACAAGTGAGCGCCCCATCCAGATCGTGAAGCCGTAGTGATCTCCAGCGGTGTGAGGTTGATGTTCTCGTGCCATCGGCCAATTCCACGTCTGGCGTAGGTGGTCGATGGAATGCGCCCGGGGCGAAGCCAGGAGACCCGGCCAAGCTTACGGGAGGCGAACGCGAGCGGCCTACGTCCGGCAACGGTACGGGCCATAGACAACAGGACTGCCGAGGGGGCCGCTTTCCGACGACTGGTGGGAAGAGCATGAGTCGTCGGATTCTGCTCGTGGCAGTCGTACTCCTGGGGCAGCCGCTGGCGGCACAGAGCCCGGCGCAGCGGCTCGCCCTCGCCGGGTGGCGCGACTCACTCACGCGCTCCGGCGATGTGACCGCAGTCGCGGCGCTCGGCGAACTCGCTGGCTCGGGCGACAAGGCGTTGCGGCCACTGCGACGCGCGTTCTACAACGCCCGACGTGGCGAACTTGCACATGACCGGGGCGCGCTCGAGAAGGCGCTCCTCGATTTCGACCAGGCAAGCGCGCGGCATCGCGACTGGCCCTGGCCGGAGTACGGCTCGGCGCTGGTGTTCCGGGCCCTGCACTTCGGGGAATTCATCTCGACCGCCTCGCCCGGACAGATGGAAGGTGAGTCCGACGCTGCCGCCGTGTGGCGTCATCTCCGCAATGCCTTGAAACGCGACCCGGACGCGTTACCCGCACGGCAGTTGGCGATCGAACTCCTCGTCCGAAGCGGCGATCGTGAACTGCCCAGCGTCCAGCAGCAGCTGCTTGATGGGCTCCTGCGCTCGGCGACCCCCGAGGCCGATGCGCTACTCGTCCTGGGCCGGACCTTGCGCGGACGCGAACACTATGACAGCGCGCTGCAAGCATTCGTCCGTTCCGGGATGCGCGGGGGCGATGGCTCGCGACTCGCACTCGAACGGGCCCGGACCCTGCGAGCCATGGGAGACAGTGTTGGCGCGGCTGCCGCCTACTGGAGTGGGCTTGCTCCCCTCTCCTTCACAGGACGGGTCGCCTATCGAACCGACCTCGCCTGGATCGTCGGCTCGGATTCGCTTGCGGCATTCGACACAATGCCGACCGACTCGATCCGGCCCTGGCTGGAACGGTTCTGGGCCCGGCGCGACATCCAGTCCGCCACTGGCCGTGATGGTCGCCTGATGGAGCACTTGAGGCGCTGGGCGTTCGCCTTCGCCCACTTCAAGGTGGCCCTCCCATGGCGCCGGACGATGTTCGCTCGCGTCGAGATCGACTTCGAGAACCATGACGCGTGTGTGGCGAGCAATACGGCGTTCTACGAGCGGCTGGCACGGGTACCACCGGTCGACTCGCTCGATATCCGGGCGCGTGAGCCGCTGCTCGACCATCGTGGTCTCGTCTACCTCCGGCACGGTATGCCGCTCAGCCGTCAGGTGCTTGCCACGGCGACCGGTTTGACGCCGATCCGTGCCGTCGGGATCGCCGGGGACCCTTTCAGCGATGACCTCACGCCCTCGCAGACTGCCCAAGGTGCGCTCACGGACTCGCACGGCGCAACGGAACTCTGGCTTTACTGGATGGAAGGGGACTGGCGCGTCCTCTTCTTCCGTGGCAGCAAGGCGCTTGGTGACGGTGCGGGCACCACGCTGACGAGCTACATGCCGATCAGTTTCGCGAATGAGTGGTGGGTGGCGGCCCAGCTCGACTCCAAGTACGGCCCAGCTGCCGACCAGATCGAGTATTACCTCGGGATCCAACCGAAGAGCTGCCTCGGTCAGGTCACCAGTGCAATCGCAACCAGTCGGATGGACGCGTTGACCGCGATCACGACCGACAGCGATTCCCCGCCGCTGACGCATCCCTGGAACTCGGTACTCGACGTCTTCACTGTCGGCAGCGAGGCGAACAGCGATGGCCGGGCCATCATCACCTTCGCACTGCCGACCGCCGAGTTGCAGACCACCCCGCGCGACAGTGGTCGGGTCGGGATCGATGTGCGCTTCCGCCTCTCGGCATACAATCGCGCCACCGGGGCAATCGTCCAGATCGACACGGTTCGCCACTTCGGCGCCTCCGGTGCGGTGCAGGCGAACCAGTACCTGTCGGGCCTCTTCGAAGTGCCACTCACGCCCGGCATGTGGGACGTCTCGGTCCTCGCGAGGCAGGAGCGCGACTCCACCGGTGCATACGCCCTCAGCCGGGCTCGACCAGTTGCGATCGGGACATCCCTCGCGTTGAGCGATGTAGTGACCGGAACTGCAAATGGGCGTATACTCTGGCGCACCCCGGAGAGCATGTTTCCACTGAACCCGCTCGGGGCCTGGACACCGAACGCCTCCCTTGAGATCTATTACGAGATCTACGGACTCCCCGCCGGGACCGGCTACCGTGGTACTCTGGAACTGCGGCCCGCGGAAGGCCAGAAGGCCAAGAGCGTCATCATCGGAACCACCGGACAGTCGACCGGGCTGCGGACGGTAGTCCGACGCAGTGTCGGGCTGACCCAGCTCAAGCCCGGCCAATACCGGTTGATCATTACCATTCACCAAGGCGCCGATTCGGTGGTGACCGAGCGGCCGCTGCTGATCACCGCACCGTGAGCCCCCCACTCCGGAGTTGTAGATGTTTCGGTGTCATCGCGCAGTTCCCCTGCTGCCGCTGCTCTTGCTCGTCGCCTTGCCACTTTCGGCGCAGACTCCCGCCGAGCGGGTCGCACTCGGGGCTTGGGAAGATTCGTTGCAGCGGGTCACCACCGTGGCCGACCTCGCGGCGCTCGAGGGGCCGTCGAAGTCCGGCGGTGGCGCCGCCACGGCGCAGGTCAGACGGGCTGCCTACGTCTTGCGCCGAGGCGAGCTGAAGAACGACGTCGGCGATCTGGATGCCGCGCTGTTCGACTTCGCTCAGGCCGCCTCGCGCCACGGCGACTGGCCGTGGCCTCGGTATGACATCGCGCGCGGACTCTTCGCGCAGGAGCAGCGCAACTACTCGCCCAAAGCAACCGGTGGACTCAACGACGGCGAGAGCCACGCCACGGGCATCTGGCGGGCGCTTCGCGAATCGGCAGACCGCGACGTGGAATTCGATCGCACGCGCGAAACCTTCCTCCACCTCGCACTTGCGACCGAGGACCGGCTCGCTGCGAGCGACTTCATTGCTGGCGTTCGACGTTACGCGCGCGGTGCCCACCCCGACCCGCGCGCCGTCCTCGTGCTCGGTCGCATCGCCCGGAGTGACAAGGATTACCGCACCGCGCTCGCCATGTTTGACAGTTCCCTCACGCTGGGGGGCGATGCTGCGCTGATCCAGCTCGAGCGCGCTCGCACCCTTCAGGCGCTCGGCCGAAGCAGCGAAGCCGTTGATGCGTACTACGCCGGCCTGCGACGCCCGACTGCCATCGGTCGGGCAGCCTACCTGCTCGATTTCCGCTGGATTGTCAGCAAGGACAGCGTGGCCCTCCTGCAGGCGACCCCGGATTCCGCCCTCGTTCGCTGGGTCGAGCGATTCTGGGCCGGTCGTGATGCCGAGGCTGTGCGGGAATCGGGAGAACGTCTGGTCGAGCACCTCCGCCGCTGGAATTACGTGCGCGAAAATTTTCGCGTGGTCTCGGCCGGACGTCGCAGCCAGATGAAGCGCGCCGAGTTCGATGTCGCCGTGCAGGGGCTCTGCATCGGCTCGGGAAGCTGGTCGCTCGATGACATCATCGCTGAAGAGCCGGCAGATTCCGAGGACATCCGCCGCGATGAGCGCTTCCTCGATCATCGCGGCGTGGTCTACCTCCGCCATGGCGAGCCCAGGAGCCGGCGGCGCGGCGGCAATACGCCGAACGACCTCGAGGCGCTGGTCACCGATGCGATCGCTTCTCAGGATGCCACTGCAGGACTCCTCCCGGAGGGATATCTCCAGTCCAAGCAGTTTCGTCAAACCGCGGACGAGATCATCAGCTACATGCGAAACCCCCGCGCCGAACTCGCGATGGAGGAACGAATCCGGTCGAACGAATCGTGGCTCTACTGGATCAACGGCAGCTGGCGGGTCTTGCACTTCACCGGCAGCGATGCACTCGGCCTCTCGGCGCCGACCACGCTGGTCACCATCCTGCCGCTTCGCCCGGAGCTCTATCTCTCACGGGCCTCGCTCGCCCCAGCGTATGTCCGCATTGCGCAATTGCTGATTGCTCCGCCGGCGCGCGCCAAGCCAGTCACCTGCGACCCGATCGTGGCTGCAGTGCTTCAGGCTGGGCGCGAGGATGTTGCCAACGCAGGTAACCACGACTCGTATACCCAGACGTACTCGCACCCGTTCCTGCTCGCGGCGCAATTCTTCGGGCTCGGCAGTGCCGCGGACAATTCAGCGCGGATCCTCACGACCTTCGCCGTCCCCGGCGACCATCTGCATCCGGCCGGCCGCACGGCGGACGGTCGCCTCATCTACCCGATGCAGTTCCGCCTGACGCTCTGGGATGGCGCGACCGGCACGTCGCGCACCATCGACACCACAAGAAATTTCGTGTCCCCCGACACCCTTCGTGCCGGCAGCTCGCTCAACGGAGTATTCGAGACGCCGTTGCCACCGGGCTCCTGGCAGGTCGGCGTGACTGCGCGACAGGATGCCGACTCATCGGGCGGGATGGTGCTCGCGCGTGGCGTACGGGTCGACGCCGGCGGCACGCTCTCGCTCGGAGATGTGCTGGTCGGCCGGGAAGGATCGCGCCCCGGCTACGCCCTCGGCGGACAGCCGTTCCCGCTCAACCCCGGTAATGCCTGGGCTACCGAAGCATCAGTCGAGCTCGGCTTCGAAGTGCGTGGTCTCGCCGCTGGCGCGGACTATCGCACCGTCCTCGAGGTCACCCCGCTCGACCCTGCAAAGAAGCACTCGGTCCGCATCGAGACCGGTGATCGCGCTTCGGGCGCGGTCACCACGGTGCGTAAATCGCTGGCACTTCAGCGACTCGACCCGGGCAACTACCGGCTGACGGTGACCGTCACCGCCGATGGCAAGAGTGCACAACGTGAGCGAGGGATTACCGTAATTGCCGCTGCGAAGGAGAAGAAGTGATTCATCTCGCACTCCTCCTCGCTGCCGCGGCCCCGCGTCCTGCTACTGCAGCAGATTCCCTGCTGCACGCCAACGCGATTGTGCGCGTCCGCGTCCCGGCAATGCAGGGCAAGTGGTTTCGCGGCCGGGTTGTGCGCTCGACCAGCGCCCTCGGCTGTCTGGCGGTGATGATCGAAATGGAGCAGCCCGATCAGCCCCAACGGTTCGTCTTCCTCCGCGGGGTCGACTCGCTGATGGTCGACCGGCGAACCAACACCGGGGTGCTGGCCCTGCAACTGGGACCCGCAGTTGATGAGGACTGGCAGACGCTCAGCCCGGCAGAATTGGGAACAGCCAATGATGGCTGTCGCGGGGCGCGGCGGCCGCCGGCGAATACCCGGCCCACGAAGCCTACCTAACACGTTTATCCGCAATGACTTAGCGTCACGCGATGGCGGCACCATTGCTCCGGTGCTCGCCTCGTTCGAGGACCGACGGTAGCGTCAGCAGGCTGCTCCCGGCTATTTTGGTGGGCTGTTCACAACTCATCCTCCTCGGGCGCCGCACCAGCCCCGGGGCGACCACGACCGAAGGAAGGTGCTATGACCCGCTCGTACGAGGCGGTTTACATCTTCGACTCCACGCTCGAAGAACCCGCCATCACCGAGAAGCTCGACCGCTTCCACGCCCTCATCCCGCAGGCCGAAGGCTTGGCCATTGACGTCAATCACTGGGGCAAGCGCACGCTCGCCTTCCCGATTTCGGGCCGTGAGACGGGCTACTACGTCATTGCCAAGTTCGATGCTGCCCCGACGATGCTGCCTGAGTTCGAGCGCGCGCTCAAGCTCGACGAGTCGGTGCTGCGTCACCTGATCGTACTCAACGAGGGAGCCCAGATGGCTCCGACGCCGTCGGCCAAGGACGGGGAGGACGACGAATAATGGCCCGCCCACAGAAGACCTGCGCCATCTGCGAGTCCGGCGTTCGCATCGTCGACTTCAAGGATGAACGGCTGCTGACCCGCTTCCTCACGGAACGGGGCAAGATCCTTCCGAGCCGCCTGTCTGGCACCTGCGCCCGGCATCAGCGTCAGCTCAGCACGGCGATCAAGCGGGCACGTCAGCTCGCCCTGATCCCTTACATCAAGGGATTCGCCGGCTGACCACGCCTCCGACGGCGCCCGGCAACCCCGGGCGCCGTTCGCTGTTCCCTACCCTGGTCTTGCTGGCCGGGTATCTCGTGCTCGCCCCATCGATCTTCTTTCTCGGCCCTCTGGCACTGCTACTGCTGGTCTCTCGACCAGCCAGCGGCCGGGAATGGCTCTGGCTCTTCATCTCGCTCCTCGGAGTTGCGGCGTCGGTCCAGGGCGAACACGCGCTCGTCGATCAAACCATTCGCGCCTACGGTGCCTTCTTCGCTGGGACGTTCGTCGTGCTCGCGCTCGTCGGTGTCTCATCGCTGGTCCAGCGTGCCCTGCTCAGCGCGGTCATCGCCGCGAGTGCCGTGGCGACCTGGTATCTCAAGCTGCATTTGCGGTTCGTCGACTTCCGGGCCGACCTCTCGAGCCACACCTGGGACGCCTACCGCCGGATCTTCACCGATCTTCCGGCAACCCCGCCGACGACCGGGGCAGAAGTGGTGGGTAGCGCGGGCGTTTCCGAGTTTGCCAGGAATCTGGCCGACGGCCTCGCCAGCGCGAGCAAGGTCACTCCCGGATTCCTGACACTGCTGCTGCTCCTCGGCGCCTGGCTGGCCTGGGGCTGGTATCATCGGGTGAGCCGGCGCCCTATCGGCCCACCGGCGAAGGCATTTGTCGAGTTCCGGTTCAACGACCAGTTGATCTGGGCACTGCTGCTGGCATCCGCGGTCGGGCTGGTGGCGCCGGAAGGGGCCCTCAACACGTTCGCGGCCAATCTCTTCGTAGTCCTTGCAGGGCTGTATGCCGCCCGCGGATTGGCGGTGGTGCAGTGCGCGATCCGGCGGGTCTCCGCCCTCTTCGCCCTGGTGCTGTACCTGCTGGCCTTCCCCGTATTACCCTTTGCCTTGTTCGCGATCGGCGTCGCCGACACGTGGCTCGACCTGCGGCGCCGAATCGCGCCGCCTCAAGGAGCAACACCATGATGGAACTCATTCTTCGCGAGGCCGTGCCCTCGCTCGGCAAGGCCGGTGACCTGGTGCGGGTGAAGCCGGGTTATGCCCGTAATTTCCTGCTCCCGCGTGGGCTCGCCTTCGAGGCGACCGCAGGTAACAAAAAGCGGATCGACGCCGAGTCGAAGGCCAAGGCCGCGCACGCCGCCGCCGAACGCGCCGAGGCCGAGGCGTTCGCGGCCAGGCTGGGCGCGCTGACTCTCACCTTCACCGCGAAGGCCGGAGATGATGGTCGACTCTTTGGCTCGATCACGTCCGGCGACATCGCCGAACAGATTGCCGCGCAGGGTCACACCGTCGACAAGCGCAAGCTCGACCTCGAGCATCCGATCAAGCACCTCGGGTTCCACTCGGTCGGCGTCAAGCTGCACCACGACGTCCACGCCGAAGTGAAGGTCAACGTCGTCGCGCAAGGCTGAGACGGCATGACCGTCGGCATCGGGTATCTCGATGGCCCGCGGCTCGCACGCGGCTTCTACGCTGCCTCGGACTGGGTCACGGCAGGACGGGAAGAGCTCAACCGCATCAATGTCTTTCCGGTCCCTGATGGTGACACCGGCACCAACTTTTCGCTGACGCTTCGCGCCGTCGCCGACGCCCTCCGGGCGCTCGGCGACGCGCCGCTTCCGGAGACGGCCACGACCGCGGCGCGGGCGGCGCTGTTGGGCGCCCGCGGCAATTCGGGCATGATGCTGGCCCACTTCCTCATTGGTTTCGCCGACGGACTGGGCCAGCGCGCGACCGCCGGGGCCCCCGACGTCGCGCGGGCCGTGCGCGCTGGTGCCGATGCCCTTGAGGCCGCCCTCGACGAACCGCGGGAAGGCACCATCCTCACGGTCGTACGCGACGGCGCTCGCGCCGCCGAGCGGGCGGGTGAGGAATCCGCTGACATCGGCCATTTCCTCCGTCGGCTGCACTCGGAATCCGACCGAGTGCTCGAGCACACGCCCGAGCTGATGGCGGTGCTGAAAGAGGCCGGCGTCGTCGATGCGGGCGGTAAGGGATTCGTCAGGATGGTCGAGGGATTCGTCCGTTTCATCAACGGCGACCCCATTCTTCCTGCAGCGGCGCCGCTGGAGACGGATTCGGCGATCCCCGCCGCGCTGATCGCGATCGCCGCGGAACGTGACTTCCAGTTTTGTACCGAGGTCCTCGTGCGGGGAACGCCACTCCCGCCCGCCAACGATGTCCGCGCGGCGATGCACAGCTTCGGCGGATCGGTGGTGGTCGCGGTGGCCGGGGACATCCTCAAGATCCATGTGCACACCGACACCCCGGAAGCCGTCTTCACGTACGCCGAGCAGTGGGGCACGGTCGCGACACGGAAGGCCGAGGACATGCGGGCGCAGCATCGTCGCCTGGGGCACGTCGAGCAGCGGAAAGTGGCGATCGTTGTCGACTCCTCCAACGACCTTCCGGATCCGATCCTCGACAAGCACCGTATCATCGTTGTCCCGCTGCAGGTGATGTTCGGCACCGAGACATTCCGGGACCGGATCGATCTCAAGCCCGCCGAGTTCTACCGTCGGCTGCGGTCCGCCCGGGAGCTGCCCACCACCTCGCAGCCTGCGCCGGCCGAATTTGTCCGGGCCTTCCGGGCCGCGCGGGAAGAGGCGCCTGAAGTTGTCGGCATTTTCGTCGCCGGGATGTTGTCGGGAACGCTCGCGTCGGCTCGGGCCGCGATCAACGCGGCGGGGATCGACAAGGTGCACCTGGTGGATTCGCGAGCCGCGTCGCTCGGCCTGGGGATGCTGGCGCTGCGGGCGGCCGAGCTGATCGATGACGGGTGGGGAGCAGCGGCCGTGGCGACCGAACTGGATCGGGTCCGATCGCAGTCCGGTATGTTCATCACCGTGGACACGTACGACAACCTGATCCGGTCCGGCCGGGTCTCTCGCGGGAAAGCGTGGATTGGAGGATTGCTGGACATCAAGCCGATCATCGAAGTCGACACGACCGGACGACTGCAGCCGATCGACCGCGTCCGTGGCAGCGATCAGGTGGTACCCCGGGTGCTCGCATTGCTGGAGAAGCGGCTGACGCCCCGCCCGAAGCAGGTCCGCTTCGGCGTGGCGCACGCCGAGGCACCCGAAGCGGCAGAACGGGTCCGGAACGCGCTGATGGCCGCGTATCGTCCGAAGGAAGTGATCGTCGCCCCAGTGACCGGAGTCCTGGGGACCCACGTCGGGACGGGTGCGTGGGCGGTGTTCTATCAGGTCGAAGACGGCACGCCGGAACCTGCTCATGGTTGAAGCGCGTGGCGTGAAGTTGCCCAAGGCCGTTCGGACCGTAGTGAACGCGATTGATGACCGTAAAGGGGTGCGGATCCAGGTGCTCGACCTGCGGCACCTCAGCAATGCGGCCGATTATTTCATCATCGCGAGCGGCACATCCGATGCCCACGTCCGTGGACTGGCCGACGGGGTGATGCGGGCGATGCTCGCCGACGGGAATCACACCCACGGCGTCGAGGGTCTGCAGACCGGCCGCTGGGTATTGCTCGACTTTGTTGATGTTGTAGTACATCTGTTTCACCCGGAGACCCGGGCGTTCTATCAACTCGAACGCTTGTGGCAGGATGCTCCGGCGCTCCTATCCGGACCGTGAGGTCCGCAGGACGAGAGGGACTCCCGATGCGACGCCTCGCGTGGCTGCTGCTCGCCGCCCCAGTGGCTGTACCGGCCGCACTCTCTGCCCAGTATTTCGGGCAGAACAAGGTTCAGTACACCAACTTCGACTTCCACGTGCTCGAGACCGAGCACTTCGACGTGTATTACTACCCCGTCGAACGCGAAGCGGCCCTTGATGTCTCACGGATGGCAGAGCGCTCCTACGCGCGCCTGTCCACCGTGCTGCGACACAAGTTTCGCGAGCGGAAGCCGATTATCCTCTACGCCTCGCACTCCGACTTCTCGCAGACCAACCTCGCGGATGGTGACGTCGGCGAGGGGACGGGCGGCTTCACCGACTTCCTGAAGCACCGGAACGTCCTCCCGCTCACCGGCGCCTACAGCGACGTGGATCACGTGCTGCAGCACGAAATGACCCACCAGTTCCAGTATGACGTCTGGTCGGGTGGCAAAGCCGGCGCGGGCATCCAGACCCTGATCAACGTGAATCCGCCGGGCTGGTTCGTCGAGGGCATGGCGGAGTACATGTCGATCGGCGGCGTCGATCCCAATACCTCGATGTGGATCCGCGATGCAGCGGCCGAAGGGAAGCTGCCCACGATCAAGCAGCTCGAAAACGATCCGCGAATCTTCCCGTACCGCTTCGGCCAGTCGATCCTGACCTATATCGGCCAGCGCTGGGGCGATGAGGCGATCGGGGCGATTCTCTCGGCCTCCCGCGCCGGTTCGCTGGAAGGCGCCTTCCGTCGCGTGATCGGGCTCGACTTCCGTCAGCTCGGCGATCAGTGGCGCGACGCGATGCAGAAGCAGTATCTCCCCGAGCTGGCCGTGCGGAACAAGGCCGACGCGATTTCGCAGCCGACGCTCACGAAGGCGAAGAGCGAGGGCACCTATCACCTCGCGCCGGCGCTGTCGCCCGACGGCACCCAGGTCGCGTATTTCTCGGAGAAGGACTTCTTCTTCGTCGATATGTGGCTGGCCAAGGTGTCGGATGGCGTCGCGACCCGCCGGCTCTTCAAGTCGACGTGGAGTTCCAACTACGAGACCTTCCGCTTCATCAACTCGGCCGCCAGCTGGTCTCCCGACGGGAAGTACCTCGCCTTCGCTGCCAAGCGCGGCCCGAAGGACGATATCGTGGTACTTGATGTCGCCAAGAACGATGAGATTGCACGTATCACGGTCGACATCAGCGGTGTCACCACCCCTTCGTGGAGTCCGGATGGCAAGAAGCTGGTCTTCACCGGCTATGACGGCGGCCTTTCCGACCTCTTCGTCGTCGATGCCGACGGCAAGAATCTGTCGCGCCTGACTCACGATCGGTACGCCGATCTGCACCCGGTCTGGTCCCCCGACGGAAAGACCATCGCCTTCACCACCGACCGTGGCCCGGGCACCGATTTCGACCAGCTGCGTTACGGCAACTTCCGGCTCGCGCTCTATCATCTCGACAACAGCAAGATCGAGACGTTGTCTGGAATGGACGCGGGGCGGAACGTCAATCCGCAATGGTCGCCCGACGGCCAGTCGCTCGCGTATGTCTCCGACCGCACCGGTGTCGCGAACATCTTCCTGTACGAACTCGCCAACGGCGAGTCGTACCAGCTCACCGATTTCTACACCGGCGCGCAGGGCATCACGCCGCTGTCACCGATTCTGTCGTGGGCTCGGCAGGCCGACAAGCTGGCGTATGTGTACTACGAGGACAGCGACTACGATGTCTATGTGATGTCGAATCCGCGCAGCCGCAAGCAGCAGCCGTGGCGCCCGGGAACTTCACTGGCACTCTCCGATCCGGTGCGTGCCGCCGCGATCGCGGCAGCCGCCGCGAAGGCCAACCCGGCCGACACTGCCGCCGTGAAGACGCCGTCGGCAGGCGGGAGTGCGCTCTATCGTTCGTCTGGTGGCCTGCGCCGCGCCGACTCGGTGGCGGCGACACCGGATTCCCTGCGCCCGGCCGATCCGATCTCGATGGCCGTCCTGATGGATTCCTCGCGCCTCGGCCTCCCGGACACGAGCACCTTTACCGAGCGCAAGTACAAGACGGGCTTCACCGCCGATTATGTGGCACGCCCGAGCATCGGGTACGTGCGCGACAACTTTGGCCGCGGCTTCTTCGGTGGCACGACGGTCTCGCTCTCCGACATGCTCGGCAACAAGCAGCTCGTGTTCAGCGGGTACATCAATGGGCGGATCGAGGAAGCCCAGGTACTGGCAGCGTATGCCAACATCGCGCATCGAGTGAACTGGGCCGTGGGATTGCAGCAGGAGCCGTATTTCTGGTATTACGGCAGTGCCATCACCGATGGGCCGACCCCCGGGGAGAACACCTACATCACCCAGTACCGCCGCGTGGTGCTGCGGTCAGCGTTCCTGCAGTCCGCCTATCCGCTCTCACGCTTCCGTCGCATCGAAGCCGGCCTGCGTGCCACGAACGTGGATGACGCCATCCTGCAGATCAACGAACCGTTCGATCCGATCTCGGGGATCCAGACCCAGGACCCGACGATCACCAAGACGTCGCTGAGCTCGGTCGGAATGGTGCAGCCCTCGCTCGCGCTGGTCTTCGACAATTCGCTCAGCGGGTATGTCGGCCCCTTTATCGGGCGTCGTTCGCGCTTCGAGATCACCCAGGCCATCGGCGGCTGGAAATACACCCAGGCGACCGCCGACTACCGCCGGTACGACAAGCTCTTCGGCCCGTTCACCTTCGCCACCCGGGCGATGTACTTCGGGCGTTCGGGGCGCGACGCCAATCGCTTCACGATCTTCCTCGGCTATCCCGATCAGCTGCGCGGCTATACGTCGGGCTCGTTCACCCGTAACGAGTGCCTCAATTCGCAGACCGATCCCAACAGCATCACCGGCTGCTCGGCACTCGACCAGCTGGTGGGAACGTCCATTGCCGTCGGCAATGCCGAACTCCGCTTCCCGATCCTGAACGCATCCCTCGGCGTCGTCCCCAAGATGTTCCCACCGATCGAGGGCGCGCTGTTCTACGATGTCGGGGTCGCGTGGGATGGCAACTCGTCGGTGCGCTGGTCGCGCCCTGCCGGCGCTTCTCCGTCGGCCATCAGGACACCGCTGCGGTCGATGGGCGCATCGATCCGGACCAACATTTTCGGGATCGTGATCCTGCGCTTCGATTACACCAAGCCGCAGTCGCGCCCGGGGACGAAGGCCTTCTGGACCATCTCGATCGGGCCGACGTTCTGACGACCACCCGGCATCGGTACCTCGCCGCCGCGCTCCTGCTGGCGGCGTGCGGCGGTGGCTCACCTGCGACCGCCCGGCACGTGCCGAACGGCCTGCCGGCAGATGTTTCGTTGTTGCAGCTGCCCCGCAACGGCGGCGTCGCACAGCTGCTGCGCGCCGACTCGCTCACCACGATCGACTGGCGCACCAGCGGCGTCCCGCCGATCGTGCGCGCCCTCGGTACCGATCGCGAAGAGAAGATGGTCTACGCGGTTGACACGGCCGGTCGCCTGATCGGACTCGATCTCCGTGCCCAGCGTTGGCGTCCCTACCTCCAGGCCGCACATCAACTCACCGGCACCGCCGATGGCGTCGTGCTCGGACTCGACTCCGCGCGGCGCCCACTCCGGCTCGCGAGCCGCGCCCTGACGACCTATCGCTCGCCGATCGAACGGGGTCCCGTCCAGTTGCTCGGTGCCTCTGGGGCGCAGATCGTGGCGGTCTCCGCCAGTCAGCGGGTGGCACAGGTCGTCGACGAAGATGGCGAGACCCGCCGCGTCACCCTCCCCGCCGGGGAGCTGAGCGGCACCTGGGCCGGCGATCTGCTGGCGGTGACCACCGACTCCGGTGTGGTCCTCGCCGAACCGAGCGGGAAGAAGCTCGAGGCCGAGTTCATCAGCGTGCGCGGCAACCCGACGGCCTCGGTGTTCTCGCCCTCAGGGCATCGGCTGTACATCGCTCGCCGCAAGAACGACATCGAAGTCCTCGACCGATTCAGTCGGGAGAAGGTCCGGACCTTCCCACTTCCGGGCACAGCCACCGCGCTGCGAGTCGACCGTACCGGCCGCTGGCTCCTGGCGCGCCCCGACAAGGGCGACTCCGTCTGGGTGGTCGACCTCGTGCGCTGGGAAATTGCCACGACGCTCCACACCCGCTGGGCAGAGGATCTTCCTCTCGTCGCCTCGGGACGCACCCTGATTGCTCGTGACGGCAACGATGTGGTCGCGTTCGACATCACCGCGGCAACGCCCAAGGAGCGCAGCCGCCTGGTCGGGGCCGCCGGCGATGTCTTCCTGGCGGTCCCGTGGGCCCCGGCAGGCGCCGCGCCCGAGGCCGCATTGGCAGCCAATCCCGCTGCGGCGGCCACCGACAGTACGCCCGCAGCGACTGACTCATCGACCTCGCCGCCGCCAGCCGTGGCGCCGACCACCGTGGACCCGATCCCGACCGCGCCTACCGGTTCGGGCGCCTCATCGGTTTATCTGCAGGTCGCCTCGTCCCAGAACCAGGACTGGGCCGGGGCGTTCGCGCAGCAGCTCAAGGAGGGCGGCTTCCCTGCCCGGGTGCTCTCTCCCAAGGCCGCTGGAGACCCCTTCCGGGTCGTCATCGGACCGTATGCCACCCGCGATGAGGCCGATGCCGTGGGCCGACGTCTCGGTCGACCGTACTTCCTCCTGACCCCGGGTGCCGGCGACACCTGATCGGCCCTGCAGCGCCCCCCCGTTTCGGCTATCTTTGCGCCTTCCGGTACGCTCCCCTCGCGGGGGCGATGTGTGCCGTCGGCGCCCACCCCACTCCAAGATTGCCCCGATGAAGCTGACCAAGCTGGAGCTCTCCGGCTTCAAGTCGTTTGCCGACACCGTCACGCTCACCTTTGACCAGGGAGTGACGGCAATCGTCGGTCCCAACGGGTGTGGCAAGTCCAACGTCTCCGACGCCGTACGCTGGGTACTTGGCGAGCAATCCGCTCGGCTCCTCCGCGGTGGCAAGATGGAGGACGTGATCTTCCAGGGTGCGGCGACCCGCCGCCCTGTGAACGTCGTCGAAGTCTCGCTCTACCTCGATAACAGCGAGGGCGAGCTCCCGACCCCGTACACGGAAGTGGTGATCACCCGGCGGCTTTCGCGCTCGGGACAGAGCGAATACCTGCTCAACAACTCGCCAGCTCGCCTGCGGGACATCCAGGATCTGCTGCGCGGCACCGGTCTCGGCAGCGACGCCGGCGTGGTCATCGAAGCCAAGATGATCGACCTGCTGCTCTCCGATCGAGCCGACGAACGGCGCTCCCTCTTCGAGGAAGCCGCCGGTGTCGGGCTCTATCGTGATCGTCGCCACACCACCGCGCGCCGTCTCGAGGAGACCGCAGGCGACCTGCAGCGCCTCGAGGACCTCATCGCGGAGGTCCAGTCGCAGCTGCGCTCGCTGGCGCGTCAGAAGGGCAAGGCCGAGCGACACGTCTCGCTGACCGAAGAGAAGTTTGCGGTCACGTTGACGCTCGCGCGGCAGCGGCTCGATCAACTCACGGCCGACACCGAAAGCTTCCAGCGCCGGCACGCTGAACTCACGCAGGTGCTGCCCGAGGCGCGCGAGCGACTCGCTGCGGTCGAGCTGTCACGCGAAGCGGCGGCACAGTCTCGGCACGCTGCCGAACGTCACCGGACCACCGTCGTCGAGGACCTCGGCGTCGCACGGCTCGCCCTCGGCAAACTCGAGGGCGATCTCGCCGTCGCGTCCGAGCGGTTGCAGAACGCCGCGCAGCGGCGTGAGCGCGCCGCCACCGAGCGCGGTGACTTCGAGGTGCGGCTTCAGCAGGCCCGCCTCGAGCTCGAACGGGCTCGCGAAGAGGCAACTGCCGCCGAAGCCGAGCATGCCCGAATCGAGGGCGAACTGGGCGGACGCACCGAAGCCGAGCAGGCCGCGCGGCAGCGCCTCTCGGCCCACCGCGATGTGGTGCGCCGCATGGAGACCGAACTCCAGCAGCACGCGCAGCAACTCCGCTCGCTCGAAGGCGAGCGCACGGCACTCGAGGGCGAGATCACCTCGCTGCGTGAGCGGATTGCCCAGGAAGAGTCGCATCGCGGCCACCTTGCGCAAGAACGCCAATCGCACGGCGAACGGCTCACCGAAGCCACCGCAGTCGCGGATCGTCACGCTGAAGAGGCGCGTCACGGTGCAGCCGCGGCTGAACAGGCGCGCCTCCGCTTGCGCGAAATCCGCGAGCGCGAAGTGCGCGAACTCGCCGAGCGACGCTCCCTCGAGGAAGATGTTGCCAAGCTCGTCGCGCGACGCTCGGCACTTGAAGCGCTCGAGCGCGACCGCGTCGGGCTCGCGCCGGCAGCCGCGTCACTGCTCGCCGCCCGTGAGCGTTTCGGTGATCGCATCCTCGGCCCGCTGGCCGATTTCATTTCATCGGAAGGCGATCAGGCCGAACTCGCCGAGCAGCTGATCGGCGACTTCGTCCACGCCGTGCTGGTGCGCGACGAAGCAGTCATTCCCGAAATTCAGGCGTGGCACCAGCAGGAGCAGCCGGGGACGCTGATCCTCCTGCCGCTGAACCCCGGCCCCCGCACCACTACCGGGACGCTCGACGCGCGGCTGCGTGTGGACGCACAGGCGGCACCTTGGGTCGCCGCGCTGACCGGCGGCGCCGAGGTGCTCGATGCATCCGGGCGCGCACTTCGCCGGGCCAATGGCGCGGTCTACCTCACGGGCCCGACCGCCGCCACCGGGCCGATTCGCCGTCGGGCCGAACTCAAGTCGCTCGTCCGCGAGATCGACACGACGTCGGCGACCCTCGCCACGGTGGATGCCCGCCGGCAGCGCACCACGCAGGAGCTTGCCGATCAGGAAGCGGCGGCGACCGAGACGCAGAGCAGCGCCGAGCGCCTGCGCGAAGTCGAGCGACTCGCCATTGCGGCGCGCGAGGACCTCGCACGCAAGGTCGGCAATCTCGATCGCGAACTGGCCGAAGCCGAGACTCAGGTTGCCCGCCTCGGCGAGCGGCTCACCCGCGGTGAGCAGCGCCGGGGTGAGGTCGATGTCGCCCTCACCGACGGGACGGCAGCACGCGCGCGTCTCGACGAATCGCTGGTGACCACCCGCGCGCAGCTTGCCGAATTCGAGGCCGAGCAGGAACAGGCGCGTGAGGCGCGGTCGCAGTGGCAGGTGCAGGAAGCGCACATTGCAGCCCGGTTGCGTGCCGCAGGCGAGTCGATAGCGCGGACCGAGCGTGTAATCAGCGAAGCCGAAAGCTCCGGGCGCGCCCGCACCGAAGAAATCGCACGCCTCGATGCCGACGCGGCCGAACTCGAGGCGCAGCGCGCCCTCTGGCAGGGCGGGCGCGACGAGCGCTCGGTCCAGCTGGTGGCGCTCGAAACCGCAGCTGGCGAGGCGGAAGGTGCCTTGCAGGCGGCGGACACCCGGCTTGCCACCGAGGAAGCCGACCTGAACGAGGCGCGGCGCACCGTGGAATCGTCGAGCGAGGAGCACCATCGCCTCGAACTGGGCGTTGCCGATGCCAGCGCACAACGGAAGCGGATCATCGAGCGAGTCGAAACCGAGTGGAAGCGTCCGTTTGATGCGCTGATGGAATCGGCCACGATGCTCGAACTCGACCTCGAGACGCTCGAGACCGAAGCAGAGCGGATCGCCTCGGCGCTCGAGGCGATCGGCCCCGTGAACGCACTCGCGGTCGAGGAGCACGCTGAAGAAAGCAAGCGGCTCACCTTCTTGCAGGCCCAGCGCGATGACCTCGTGGCGGCCCGCCAGGCGCTCTTGCAGGCCATCAAGGAGATCGACGGCACGGCGCGCACCCTCTTCACCGAGACGTTCAACGCCATCCGCGGCAACTTCAACACCGTGTTCCAGACGTTGTTCGGCGGCGGCGAGTGCGACCTCCGGCTCTCCGACGAGCACGACCCGCTCGAGGCCGAAATCGAGATTCACGCCTCGCCGCGTGGCAAGAAGACGCAGCGGATCCACCTGCTCTCCTCCGGTGAGCGCACCCTGGTCGCGACCTCGCTTCTCTTCGCGATCTACCTCACCAAGCCGAGTCCGTTCTGCCTCATGGACGAAGTCGACGCGCCCCTCGACGACTCGAACGTCGGGCGCTTCCTGCGACTGCTCGACGAGTTCAAGAGCCAGACGCAGTTCCTGGTGATCACCCACAACCCGCGGACGATGCAGGCCGCCGACAGTGTCTATGGCGTGACGATGCAGGAGCCCGGCGTCTCCACCATTGTGGGCGTCCGCATCAGCGATCACGACGCCGCCACTGCAGCGACCTGACCCGAACGGAATTGACGATATCATGTTGATCGTGATGAAGCAGGACGCCACCCCGGAACAGATTGCCGGCGTGGTGGAGATCATCGAAGCAATGGGCTACGAGGCCCGGCCGATGCCGGGTCGTCAGCGCACCACCGTCGGCCTCGTCGGCAACGATGGCCGAGTCGACGCTTCGCGCGTCGAGGCGATGGGTGGCGTGGCCGAAGTGATCCACGTGTCGAAGCCCTACAAGCAGGTCTCGCGTGAATGGAAGCCCGAGCCGACGCGCGTTCCGCTGCCCGATGGCTCGATGGTGGGCGGCCGCGAAGTGATCATCATGGCGGGGCCGTGCTCGGTCGAGAGCGAAGCCGGGATCCTCGAAGCGGCGCGCGCCGTCAAGGCTGCCGGAGCAACCGTGTTGCGCGCTGGTGCCTTCAAGCCGCGCTCCTCGCCCTACTCGTTTCAGGGACTCGGCAAGCTCGGACTCGAACTGCTGGCGCAGGCACGTGCGGAAACCGGTCTGTTGATCGTCACCGAGGCCATGGACGCTGCCGGACTTGCGCTCGTCTCCGAATACGCCGACATCGTGCAGATCGGCGCGCGGAACATGCAGAACTATTCGCTCCTCAAGGAGTGCGGCCGGCAGCGGAAGCCGGTGCTGCTCAAGCGCGGCCTCTCGGCGACGATTCCCGAGCTGCTGCTCTCGGCCGAGTACATCCTCTCGGAAGGGAATCCCAACGTGATTCTCTGCGAGCGCGGCATCCGGTCATTCGACAGCACCACGCGCAACGTCTTCGACCTGTCCGCGATTGCGGTAGTGCACGGACTCTCGCACCTGCCGATCGTGGCCGACCCGAGCCACGCGACCGGACACCGCGACATGGTACCGGCGATGGCGCGCGCGGCGATCGCAGCCGGGGCCGATGGCCTCCTCGTTGAAGTCCATCCGAATCCCGAACGTGCCCTGAGCGACGGAGCACAATCGATGTTCCCGGAGCAGTTCGAGCGGATGATGCGCGAAGTCTCCGCCATCGCCGAGGTGATCGGCCGGTCGGTCGCGTCGCCCGTCGGGAGCCACGCGTGAAGCGCCTCGGGGCCCTGCTGCTGCTCCTGCCCGCCGCGCTCGCGGCCCAGTCGCCCTCGCCGGCGGAAACGGCGACACAGGTGGTCTCCCGGGCATCCCGGGTATTCAAGCAGCTCAGTGGTCTCGAGGCAGATTTTCGGCAGCACATCGAGGACCCGATGGTCGGCAACCTCGACAGCAAGGGGAAGCTCAGCCAGACGGGCAAGAACCGCTTCGTGATGCGCTTCAGTGACCCCGCCAACGAAGTCCTTCTCGTCGACGGCACTCATCTCTGGGTGTATACGCCGAGCACGTCGCCGGGCCAGGTCACCCGGCGCCCGATTTCGACCTCGTCAGTCTACGGCGTGAACCTGATCGGCTGGTTCATGGACAATCCGCTCGATCGTTATCGCCTGACGTACGTCACCACCGAACTTGTCAACGGGAAGCGCGCCGACGCGGTCCTGCTCGAACCGACCACCCGGGACCTCCCGTTCCGCCGGGCGACGCTCTGGTTCGATCGCGAAGACGGCTTGCCGCATCGCTTCGAGATCAGCGAAGGCCAGGGCCAGAAGCGCACTGTGCTGCTTTCCAATGTCCGGCTGAACGCCTCGATTCCACCGAGCGTATTTGTGTTCAAGGTCCCCGATGGCGTGCGGGTGATCGACCAGTAGCGCCCCTCGCCGACCTGATGCTTCAAGCCCTCCCCTTCGTGGTCCGAAGGGGAGGGCTTCTGTCTCACCGGTGACCAGAAGCCTCAGTCGCTTGTCGTCGACGCCGCGCTGAGGAGCTCCGCGAGCGCGATGGCGGCCGGCTCGGCGAGCCCTCCAACGCGCGCAATGGCGAGTGCTTCCCGACCGAGCGCGATATAGACCGCGCGATCGTTGTCTCGTAGGACCGCGAGATGCGCCGCGACGGTCCCGACGTCGCCACGGCGGACCGGTCCAGTGAGCGCGGCGACAGTTCCTTGTGCGGCAATGTTCGCGAGCGTCTGCTGCATGATCGGCTGGAAGAGTTGATCCGCTCCCTCACCCGCCCCGCCGGCGCGCGCCAGCCGCTCCGCGAGTTCCACCAGTACCACAAGGTAGTTCGACGCGATCACGGCAGCCGCGTGATAGCTCACCTTGCCGGCTGCGGTCAGTTCGATGACCGGTGACATCCCGAACAACTCCGCGAGCGAACGCGCGACGACGACGGCGCGATCATGCCCTTCGACAATCGCCGGTGTCCCGCGCAGAATCGCCGGATCCACCTGGCCATGCGAAATCGCCTGCAACGGATGCAGCGAGCCGAGCGCCGCACCGCTCTCTCGCAACGCGGCCATCGACTCGGCACCGTGCAATCCCGACGTATGCAACACCACGTGGCTGGAAGTGATGGCCTCACTGGCGGCGAGCTGCTCCGCCACGGCACCGATCGCATCGTCCGGCACCGCAAGGACGACCACCCGCGACGCAGCGAGTGCCGGCCGCCAGTCGGTCTCGACGTCCGGCAGCCCCGCCGGTACCTTGCGCGACGATCGGGCGAGGAGGCGAACCTCCTGCCCGGAAAGCCCGAGGGCGCGTACGAGCGTTAGCCCGACGCGCCCCGTGCCCACGACGGCGACCGCCGCGGGAGTCACTTCCGCGTGATCTCCGCCATCAGCGCCTTCGGCGTTGCGGCGCTCCGCAGCATCTCGACACCGGCCCGCACCTGCGGATCATCGAGTCCACGACGCCGCAGCTCGGCGGCACGTCCGAAGACGTAGCGCGCAACTTCGTAGCTGAGCTGATCGTCGAGGAGGGCGCGCCCCTGCGCCGTCTGCTCGGCCGACAGGATGATCCCCTTGGCCTTGAGTCGGGCGAGCACCGCCTGGCGCATCGCATCCGAAACCTGGAACGTTTCCGACGTCACTTCCTTCTTCTCCTTGACCTCGAGCGCGGTGGTGACCAGTGCATCACGGTAGCCCGCGACATTCCCGCCGATCGCCTTCGCGAATTCGCGCTCGGCATCGGTGAGCGTGTCGACGCGCACGATCCGGTCGGGCACAATTCCACCACCACCCTTCACGAGGCGACCGCTGATGGTCTTGAAGGTCGGCAGCTCCTTGGCCGCGGTGTCCTTGCCAGATGCCTGCAGAGTGGCCTGCCGGATCTGTTCGTCCTGGCTTTTCGCGGTCCGCTGAATCGTGCGACCGCTCGGCGTATACCAGCGACCGGTCGTGAGCTTCAGCGCCTGACCGGGGCGAAGCGGGAAGAGCGACTGCACCAGTCCCTTGCCGAAGGTGGCCGTGCCGACGACGACCGCGCGGTCATTGTCCTGCAGCGCGCCGGCGATGATTTCCGCCGCACTGGCCGACCATTCGTTGACGAGCACCACCACCGGCAAGTTCGCCCACTGCTGCGGGGCGCGGTCGGCGTAGGAGGCATTCATATCCTGTAGCCGGCCGCGCGTCTCGACAATCTTCTGTCCCGGATCCAGGAAGAGATCCGACACGGCGACGCCCTGATTCAGCAGCCCGCCCGGGTTGCCGCGCATATCGAGGATCAGCCCCTTCATCCCGAGCTTGAGGAGCGCGCTCACCTCTTCGCGGATCTCCTGTGCCGAGGCTTCACTGACGGTGCTCAGCTGGACGAAGCCGATCCCGCCGTCGAAGAGGACGCCGGGGGAGACTGAACGGTTGTGGATCATCTCGCGCACGAGCGCGAAACTCATCTGTTGCGGCACACCGGCACGACGGACCTTGAGCACCACCTTGCTCCCGGCCGTGCCACGCAGCGTCTTGATGGCCTCTTCCTGCTTCAGGCCCTGCGTGCTCTTGCCGTCGACGTCGATGATCAGGTCACCCGCTTCGATGCCGGCGCGTTCGGCAGGCGTCTGCGGCAGCGGCGCGACCACGGTAATCCAGCCATCGCGGACATCGATCTGCATCCCGAGACCACCGTAGTTGCCGGTCGTCGTCTCGGTGAGCTGACGGTAGTCGTCATTCTCTTCGAGCGTGGTATAGGGATCGTTCAGCTCGTCGAGCAGCCCGGTCGTTGCCTTGTGATAGAGCGAGTCCGTGGAAAGGGAGTCGACATAGTAGAGCCGGACCCGCTCGAACACTTCCTGCAGGAGCTGCGGACCGCTCGGTGCGGGCCGCGCAGAGGCGCCCTGCAGCAACCAGCCGCCGGAGAAGAATGAGAGTGCGGCCACAACTGCGACCAAGCCCCAGCGCTGCTTCATCGGACCCTCTTTGGACGATTCCGGATTGACCATGATGTCCTCTTCCTACTCCGCCCGGGGGCGGAACGTTTCGGGATGCAGCCTTGCGAGCACAGCCCAGGCCTGCGCCAGGACTCGCTCGGGTGACGCACCCGCTTGCAAATGATGCACCCCCTGCCCCGTCGCGGCCAGGTATTCGGCGGCCACGCGATCGTGGAATGCGATGTCTTCACGCTCGAGTCGATCGGCGCCCTTGCCGGCGCTCCGCTGCCGATCGCGACCCACCGCGGGATCGAGGTCGAGCACTAGCGTGATATCGGGTGCAAGGCCGCCAGTCGCCGCGCGGTTGACCCACTCGACGTGTTCCCGCGGCAAGCCGCGCCCGGCACCCTGATAGGCCATCGTCGAGAGGTCGTATCGATCGGACAGTACGACCTGGCCGTGCTCGAGCGCGGGCCCGATCACCTTGCGCACCAGATCGGCGCGCGCGGTCGTCATATAGAGCAACTCCGCGGCCGCGGTCCAGCCACCGTGACTGTCGAGCAACTCGCTCCGCAGCGCCTCCGCCACCGGCGTGCCACCGGGTTCACGCACCGTAACCAGGTCGACACCATCGGCACGCATCCGCGCCGCCAGCGCGGCCGCCAGCGTGGTCTTCCCCGCACCCTCCGGTCCTTCCAGGACGACGAAGAGACCGCGTGACATCAGAGCGTGATGATCCCGCTGGTCGCGCCGCGCTCGATGCCATCGGCGATGCGCTGGTTGACCCGCTGCATCAGCTTGTCGACGTTGGCGCGCGCCACGAGGTACGTCTGCCCCGACGGCGACAACTCGAACTCGCGCAGGGTGGTCTCGTATTCCTGCGCCTGCGCTTCTTCGGGCGCCTGACCCTGCGCCATCAGCGCGTCGAACTCCCGGGTCAGCCGCGAGATCACCTCGAGCTTTCCTTGCGCCTCCTTGTCATCACGCAGCGACTGCTCCGCGCGGCGCAACGCCTGATACTCCGTGGACTGGCCGAGCAGCCGGCCGAGTTCCTGCGCCTTGTCGTCGATCATCTGGTTCTACCCCTGCCGCGCCAGCACGTATCGCGCGCGACCGAACAAGTCATCCAGCATGGTCACTTCACGCCAGCCGAACCCTTCGGCGAGCGCTGCCGTCGCAGCTGCGCGGCGACAATCCACTTCCAACGCAATCCATCCGGCCGGTGCCATCACGGCGCGCCCTTCGTCGAGGAGGCGGCGGGTGGCGACGAGACCATCTGCTCCCGAGGGTAACGCGAGCTTCGGCTCGTAATCTCGCACCGAGAGGTCCAGCGTGTCATACTCGGCGTCGGTCAGATAGGGTGGATTCGAGATCAGCAAATCCAGGACTTCACCTGCCAGAGGTGCGAGCAGGTCCCCCTCGCGCCAGTCGACGGCACACCCGAGCCGTTCCCCATTGCTGCGGGCCAGCGCGAGCGCGTCCACCGACAGGTCGACCCCCAGCACTCGATCGAATTCACCCTCGTCTGCCAACGCCAGGGCGATCGCCCCGGTTCCGGTGCCGATGTCGGCCGCGGTGCCGTGCCGAACGCGCGCCAGCGCCACTTCCACCAGCCCCTCGGTCTCCGGGCGGGGAATCAGGGCGCGCGAGTCGGTCGCGAGGATTAGCCGCCGGAAACCGGTCCAGCCAGTGACATACGCCAGGGGCTCGCCGGCTGCATGCCGACCGACGGCCGCGAGGTAGGCAATTGCGCGATCGCCGTCGATTGGCTCGTGGCGGTCCAGGTGGGCGGAGGCGGCGCTGGTGCGCCCCAGATCGCTCCAGAGCCTGATCGCCTCGCGGCGTGACTCCGGATAGCCAGCGGCCTCCAGCAACTGCCCGGCGCTTTCCAGGAGCCCCTGCAGCGTCTGGATTGCCTCAGGCACCAGCATCCTCTTCGCGAGCGGCACGACGCAGGGCGACCACGAGCTCGTCGAGCTTGCCATCGAGCACGTCGCTGAGATTGTGCACCGAGAGGTTGATCCGGTGATCGGTGATCCGGCTCTGCGGATAGTTGTACGTCCGGATCTTGCCGGAGCGGTCTCCAGTGCCGACCATCAGCTTCCGTTCGGCCGCGCGGGCGCCCTCGATTTCGGCAATCCGGCGATCGAGGATCCGAGCGCGCAGGACCTCCATCCCCTTGAGCTTGTTCTGCAGCTGGGACTTCTGGTCCTGCTGACTCACCACGATGCCCGTCGGGATGTGGGTGATACGAACGGCGGAATCTGTGGTGTTGACGCTCTGGCCGCCCGGGCCCGACGAACGAAAGACATCGATGCGGAGGTCGTTCGGGTCGATCTTGACGTCGACCTCTTCGGCTTCCGGCAACACGGCCACCGTGGCGGCAGAAGTGTGAATCCGACCCTGGGTTTCGGTAGCGGGCACGCGCTGCACGCGGTGGACGCCCGACTCGCGGCGCAGCAGCCCGAACGCTTCGCTTCCGCGCACCGCGATCACCGCATCCTTGATGCCGCCGACGTTGCCTTCGTGAATCTCGATCGGCTCGAACTTCAGATTGCGCCGCTCGGCGAAGCGGGTATACATGCGCAACAGATCGGCGGCGAAGAGCGCCGCCTCGTCCCCGCCGGTGCCGGCGCGGATTTCGAGGATGGCGTCGCGGTCGTCGTGCGGATCACGCGGCACGATGAGATCGGCGATCTCCCCTTCGAGCTCGGTGATCAGCGCGGGCAAGGTGGCGAGATCGTCGGCGGCGAGTTCGGCGAGGTCCGGATCACCCGAGGCGGCCGCTTCCTGGGCACCAGCGAGATCGCGCTGGTACTTGAAAAGCTTGTCGGCCGCGCGCACGATCGGAGTTAACCGAGCGTGCTCGCGACCGAGGGCCTGCAATCGAGCGGGGTCCGATGAAACGGCTGGGTCGGAAAGACCCTGGCCGACCTCCTCCGCCCGCGCGAGCGCCTGGCGGAGACGGTCATCCATGGATCAGGACTTCGCGGCGGGTTCCGACGCGTACTTCCGGCGGAAACGATCGATCCGGCCGGCGGTATCCATGATGCGCTGCTTGCCAGTAAAATACGGGTGGCAGACTGCGCAGACTTCGACGCTCAGCGACTTCGACGTGCTGCGAGTCTCGAAGGTGTTGCCGCACTGGCAATGCGCGGTGATGGTCTCGTAGACCGGATGCATATTCGGCTTCATTGGGTCGCTCTCCTTACTTTAGCCGTAGTTCCCTTGCGGAACCACGATAGCCGTCAAATATAGGCGACACCCTGCACCCGGTACAAGCCGGAGCGGGCCGCTCGTCTCCTTGAGCAGTAGCGGTTGGTCCCTTTCAGGAGTCAGTATGCTGAGCCGAGCCCAAGTCCTTGGTGCAATTGCACTTACCCTGAGCATTCCCGCCACCGCCCTGTCGGCGCAAGCGAGCGGCAAGGTGTCGGTCGCAGGCTTCGAGACCGATGGATCGGTGGGCCTGACCAGGGACGAGTACGATGCCCTGGGTCGGGCGTTGAGCGGGTTGCTGTCGGCTCAGGTCGGAGGGCCCACGACCCTCGTGGTCAAGCCGGTCGCCGGCGGCGTGCGTTCGGGTCGGGTCGACGTCGGCGCCGCCCGCGCGGCAGCCGCCAAGGCCGGAGCCAAGGTCCTGGTAGTGGGCACCCTGCTGGACCAGTACGGCGACATCCACGTCGAGGCCCGGGTACTGGATGCGACCACCGGCGCCCCGATCGCCGTGGTCCGTGGCAATCCGGCGCTGGCGAAGCGGGAACAGCTCGCCGAGGCGATCGCGGACCTCGCCGACCGGATCGCGGCGCAGCCTGCTGTAGGCGGCGCGGCGGGCGGGGGTAGCCGTGGCGGTGTGCCCGTGGCGGCCCTGGTGCTGTATGGCAGGGGACTTCGCTTCGAGGATGTCGGCGACAACGCCAAGGCAGCGGAGGCGTATCGCGCTGCCGTTCGCGCGGCGCCGGGATTTACGGAAGCTGGCTCGGCGCTGAAGCGGGTCGGGGGTTGAGCCGGATCGCCAGCCACGCCGCTGCAACCGAAGGCAACACCGTCAGCTGGGCAATCTGCAGATTCCACTGACCGCCGATTGACGGAAAGGCAGCGAGCACACTGCCCAGGACCACCGAGCCGAGCACGAACCACGCGGCCCGCGGAGCCCACGCTCCCGGGCCGCGTCGCTTGGCGCTCAGGACACCGGGAATCACCAGCAGCGCCACGGGGCTCAAGAGCAGGAGATTGCGATTCCCCGCCGCCGCCACGTGATCGGTCACCAGCCACATCAGCAGGAGTACCACACCGCCGACGCCAGTGAGCAGCAACCAGAGTGCGCCGATCACTCGACCCGGCGCACCCAGGCCGCCGGCGATCAAGCCAGAGAGGATGGCGAGCATCAGCGCGAGTGCCACCACGGAGAACATCATTCCCCAGTGGGGCGGCTCCGGCTCGACCTTGTACCGGTTGACATCGATCAACCGCGACTCGGCCTTCACCAGCGGGACACTGCGACCATCGGCGTCGGTGATGCGGAGTTCTCGCAGCCGCTCCTGCAACTTCTGCGGCAGGAACATCTCGCCCCACTGATCGAGCGGCCGATCCACCATCGGGCCGAGCGCCGCGAGAATTCCGACATACATCAGCTTGTCGTTGGTCAGCGAACGGTGGGTGTGCCAGCGCAGTGTCCCTTCCGCGCTCTTCCCCTTGGTTGCCAGCCCCAATGCGCCCCCGAGGACGCCGTCGAGAAGATCGCGCACCCGGGTACTGCAGTTGTCGCGGTAGTAGTCGTAGACGTAGTTCCGCTGATCGAGGCGCGCGTTCTCGGCGAGACGGAGCGCGATCTCGGCGCGCTGCATCGGCGGCAGATTCAGCTCCTGGACGTCGACGGAGCGTTCGCGCGCCGCGTAGGTTCGCATCGTCCCGTCGAGATCGTCGACCCCGAGCCAGTATACCGGTCGGCCCATCGCGAAGTGGGGCACCAGATCGGGATCGCGAAAGTCGAACATGCCGTAGTTGTACACCAGGTCGCGCTTCTGCACCGTGTCGCGAACCCAGATCGCGTTGTGGCCGAAGCGCTCCCACACCTCCGCACCCGGCCCCATGGTCATCACGAAGATCTGGAGATTGCTGCCCGGCGGCGCCTCGGTGACTTGAGCGGCGGCGGGTCGGGCGAGCGCCATCACAACAAGGAGTGCAGTGTAGATGCGCGGAAAGAGTCGCATCAAAGCGCCACGTCCCGCCCGGACTCTGCCGACTGGTAGATCGCTTCCATCACCCGCAGCACGGTGATCTGCTCGGTCATCGATGGCGGCGGCGAATCGCCGCGAATCGCCGCGACGAAGTGGGCCCACTGCGCCCGCACCGCGAGCGCGAACGGCGTCTCGCGCGAGTGGGCGCCCGAGGGTGCGACGTCCTGCGCCACGCCGTGGAAGTCCTTCCAGATGGCGAGTGGATTGATGCGGGCAGACCCACGCGTGGCCCGCACCGCCATTCCGAAGCGCTCACCGGGCCCCACGAAACGCCACGAAGTATCGAGGTGGATCGCGGTGCCCCCCTCGAGGGCAATCATCGCGGTCCCCGACTGCTCCAGCGACTTCTCTCGCCCCTTCTCCGGGAACACGGCCGAAACCCGCTGTGGCGCCAGGAAGCCGGACATCCAGAGTGAGAGGTCGAGCAGTCCGAGCCCGAGATCGAGCATCGCACCACCGCCGGCCTGATCACGCTTCTGTCGCCAGCCGAGTGACGCACGCCCTGCCCGCGCGAGGAACCACCAGGCGCGGATCGATTCGAGATCGCCGAGTTCGCCGTTCTTCACGAACGAGCGGATCTGCTGGACGTCGGGGCGATAGCGGTGATTGGCCCCGACCATCACGATCCGGCTGTGCTTGGTGGCGGCCTTCGCCAGCTTCTGCGCGCCAGCAGCGGTGAGCGCGAGCGGGCGCTCGACGAAGATGTGCAACCCGGAAGCGATCGCGGCCTGGATCTGCGATTCGTGGAGATGGTTAGGCGTGCAGATGAGTACCGCGTCGAGCGCGTCGTACTCGACCAGTTCCTCGATGTCGCCGTAGGCGTCGGGAATCCCGAAGCGATCGGCGAGGGCTCGTGCCTTGGGAAGGTCGTTGTCGCAGATGCCGACGACGTCGATCTCCTTGACCCGCTTGAGCACCGGGAGATGTCCTACCTGCGCAATGGCACCAGCACCGACGATGCCGAGCCGCAACCGATCGCCCATCCCCGACCTTCCTTCAGGTAAGCAGGTTCAGTAGTTCCGGCGGAGTTCCGTGCCCGGAAAATAGCTCATCAGGATCGCGTCGTAGTGATGTCCCGCGCGGGCGCGACCCACCGCGCCCCACTGACACATTCCCACCCCGTGTCCATTGCCCCGGCCCTCGATGACGACCGATTCGATCCGGCTGCCCTGCCGGGAGAGCCGGACCGTGAAATCGGTGCTGCGGAGCCAGCCGCCGGCCGGCGGCGAGAGGACACGCCGGATCGCCTGGCCGCTCACCGTGGTGCGTCCACCCGCACCCGAGAGCTCGAGGGTCGCAATCCGCCCGCTGCCGGTCCGCGAGAGGACCCGCATTTCGCGCAGATCGCTGGCGCGCGCGGTAGAGAGCCGCTCGGTTGCGAGTGTCTTGCGGAGTGACGCCGTGAAGGCCCGCCCCTCCCACTGCTCACGCCACTGGTAGCGTGGGGAGATGGCGCACCAGGCTGTGCCGTTCTCGTCCACGTCAGCGAAGCTCTTGAGGTACGGCTCGTCGGCCCCACCGAATGCCGCGGAGCCATCTTCAGTGCGGCCCCCGCACGTCGAGGAATAGAATGCCTCGATCGGTTCGCCGTTGTAGGTGAGAATCAGGCCCCGCGTGGCTTCGACGGCTGCGGTCGCCATGGGATTCTCGTTGAGCAGACCGGCGTAGGCCTGGGCCGACACATCGGCCATCAGGTCGAACCCCTGCGCGAGCCACCGCCCCTTGTTCCGTAACGCGTAGGTGCGCGAGACCACTGCCTGCGCCTTCAGCGCTTCTTCCTCCCCCGGAGCGCGCCGACCCATCTCGGCGCCGACGACGCCCTCGAGATATTGCTCGAGCCCGATGCGATTGATCACTGTGAGCCCGGACTCACTGCGTCGGAGCTCGACGCGGCCCCGGTATTCGCGACCGTCAATGCGGATGGTACCGTTGCTGTCTTGCGGTTCGAGCACCAGCGTCCGCCGCACGACCGGTGTCGTGGTCCCGCGCACGACGACGTCGCTGCCACGGGTGCTGGCCTCGAGCGAGACATCGGGATCGACTTCCTCGACGATCCCTTCGTCGAGATCGATAACCCGCAGGCCGGTGAACGCCCCGAAGGTCACCTTGCTGGCATTGATCCGTACGCCGATCCGGAACTCGGGATCGGGGGCCAGCTGCGGCACCGGCTCAGGCTCCGGCTCATTGAGGAGGCAGGAGCCCAGACTGGCGAGCGCCAGGACCAGATACAGTCCCGCGCGCGGCTTCGTCACCCGCGGTAATTGCCGAACTGCAATTCCACCCCGAAGTCTTCCGTGCGAAGGAAGGCCATCACGGCCTGCAACTCATCCCGCGACGGCGACGTCACCCGCAGCTCCTCGCCCTGGATGCTCGCCTGCACCTTCTTGAAGCCACCGTCCTTGATGGCCCGCTGGATTTTCTTGGCGGCGTCGGTCGGGATTCCCTGCGCAAGCGTGAGAACCCGGCGCACCGACATACCGGTGGCCGGGATGATGTCGCCGATGGTGAGATTCTTGGTGGGGACGTTGCGCTTGATCAGCCGTCCGCGTACCACGTCGAGCAGCGCTTCCATCTTGAACTCGTCATCGGCGAAAAGCGCGATGGTCGCCTTTTCGCGGTCGAGTTCGATGGTGCAGTGCGTGCCCTTGAAGTCGTAGCGTCCAGCGATCTCCTTGACCGCCTGGTTGACGGCGTTATCGACTTCCTGGAGATCCACACCGGTCGAGATATCGAACGAAGGATTGGTTGCCATTGGGGCACGATATCGGCGCGGCGCCGCGCCCGCAACCACCGGCAGCGTCGGCTACCCTTGACGGCGGCCAAAGCGCCTCGCTACTCTAGGACACCGGCGGTCGATTTATTCGGCAACTTGCACCCGCCCGGCGCGTCCGCGCCAAACCAAAGTGCTAAAGCGCCCGAGGTCGGTATTCCGCCTCCGCGCTCCTGAGCCCGGAGGCGTTGCTGTATGCGCCTCCCCCAAGGAGGCACCGTGATTGTCATCAAGCTCGGCGGCGATGCCGTCGCCACCCCCGAACACATCGCCGCCGCCGCGCGGCGCATCGCCCGCGAACGGGCCACCAGGGAAGTTGTCGTGGTGGTCAGTGCCCGGCGCGGAGTCACTGACCAGCTGCTGGCACTGGTCGCTGCTGTCGGCCGACACACGGCCGGACCCGGCGCACCCAACGCCGCAGTGGCCGATCGCGCCGTCGCCTCGGGCGAGATCGTCGCCGCCTCCCTGGTAGCGCTGGCGCTCGAGCATCTTGGTCTCCCCGCGCGCGCGCTCGATGCCCGCGAGGCGGGACTCGAGGGCGACGGCCGGAGCGGTGGCTCGCGGATCACCCGGATTCGCACCGGGCGGCTTCGGGCACTCCTGCGGCGCAACCTGATCCCGGTGGTCGCCGGCTTCCAGACCCACCACAACGGCGAACTCGCTCTCCTCGGTCGCGGCGGGTCGGATGTCACCGCCGTCGCCATTGCTGCAGCGCTCGGCGCCGAGGCATGCGTGTTGCTCAAGCGCGCGGGGCTGCGTGACGCCGACCCCGTGCGCCATCCACACGCGCGTCACGTTGGCGTGGCTGGATTTGATGTGCTGGATGCCTTGCTTCAGGAGGGCAGCCGAGTGCTCGCCGTTGATGCCGCGAGACTGGCCCGCAGGTGCGGCGTGCCGTTGACCTTCGTCCCCTTTCCGGAAGAGGGTCCCGTGAGCCGGATACTTCCCGGGTCGAGCAGCCTCAGACCAGGAACGACTCGAGGGCCTGCGCCTGGCCCGCGTGCCGAAGCCGGAGTAGGGCCTTCTCCTTGATCTGCCGGACGCGTTCGCGGGTGATGCCGAGCAGCGCACCGATCTCCTCGAGCGTCAGCGGCTCCGGACCGTCAAGCCCGAAGTAGAGCCGAAGGATTTTGGCCTCCCGGTCACGGAGATTCTTGAAGACCGTCTCGATGCTCTCGGTGAGCGCGTGGTCCATGGTGTCTGCGTCGGCGTCGCGACCGTGGACATCGGCGAGATAGTCGAGCAGGCGATTGTCCTCGCCGGGGGTCATCGGGGCGTCGAGCGAAAGATGGGTCTGCGAAATCGCCATGGTCCGCTCGACTTCGGCGACCTCGATATCGAGCCCCTCCGCGATCTCGCCGGCGGTGGGGTCCCGACCCAGCTCCTGCTGCAACGCCGAGGAGCGGCGGCCGATCCGGTGGAGCGCTCCGGCGCGGTTGAGGGGCACCCGCACGATCCGCGACTGCTCGGCGAGGGCCTGGAGGATCGCTTGCCGGATCCACCAGACGGCGTAGGAGATGAACTTGATCCCCTTGGTCTCGTCGAATTTGTGGGCGGCGCGAATCAGGCCGAGGTTGCCCTCGTTGATCAGGTCGCTGAGGGAGACGCCCTGATTCTGGTACTTCTTGGCGACGGAGACGACGAAGCGAAGGTTGCTGCGGACCAGCGTGTCGAGCGCTTCCTGATCACCGGCGTGGATCCGCTGCGCGAGCGCAACTTCGATCGCCTGGGTGATCAAGGGGTAGCGCGAAATCTCTCGGAGATAGACGTCGAGCGAGCCCTCATCGGACCCACTTCCCCGGCTTCCGGTACCGACCCGCAATGGTCGCATGGCACGAACCTCGTGCGTGTGTTGCCGACCTGCTGAACTTCAACTGTATGGGAGACGGGTGAAGCGTACCCAGACTCCGATGGGAAGCGCAACTCCCACGAGCGGAGAAGCGAGAAGGGAGAAGGGAGAAGGGAGAACCTACCCCGGCCAGCCGATCACATCATTCGCGCCCGCCCCTTCTCCCTTCTCCCTTCTCCCTTCTCCCTTCTCCCTTCTCCCTTCTCCCTTCTCTTCTAGATGTCGTACGTATCCATCTGCGCCCGCTGCAACGTCCCGGAGAAATCCACGTAGCACACCTTGGTTTCCGAGTAGAACTCGAACACTTCCCAGCCACCTTCACGATGACCATTGCCGGTTTGTTTCACGCCACCAAACGGCAGGTGCGCCTCGGCCCCGATCGTCGGCGCGTTGACGTAGGTGATACCGTTCTGCAGATCTTCCAGCGCCCGGAAGGAGCGATTCACATCGCGGGTATAGATCGAACTTGAGAGGCCGTACTTCACCTCGTTGTTGACACGCACGGCATCTTCATACGAGCCGACCTTGATGACGCTGAGCACCGGCCCGAAGATTTCTTCCATCGCCAGGCGCGACCCCGCGCGGACATTGGTGAAGATCGTCGGCTTGTAGAAGAAACCGTTGGCAAGGCGCGGCGAGCGGGGCCGGGCGCCGCCGGTCGCGAGCTCGGCCTTCTGCGCCAACCCGATCTCCACGTAACGCTCCACCTTGTCACGCGAATCCGCGTGGATGAGGGGCCCCACCTGAGTCTTCGCCTGCCGGCCATCACCGAGGACGAGCTTTTCGGCCGCCTCGACCACCATGCCGACGAACTTGTCGTGGACCTTGCGATGCACGATCAGGCGCGAGGTCGCGGTGCAACGCTGTCCGGTGGTGCCGAAGGCGCCCCAGAGCACCCCTTCGAGCGCGAGGTCGAGGTCGGCATCCTCCATTACGATCATGGCGTTCTTGCCACCCATCTCGAGCGAGAGCCGCTTGTGCATCCGGCCGCAAGTTTCGCCGATCCTTGAACCAGTATCGGTCGAACCGGTGAAGGAGATCACCGAAATTTCCGGATGATCGACCATCGCCTTCCCGGCATCGCCGGCACCGTGCACCAACTGAATCACCTCGGGCGGCAATCCGGCCTCGAGGAGGATTTCCACCAGCAGATGCGCCGTGTGCGGGACATCCTCGGAGGGCTTCAGGATCACGGCATTGCCACAGAGCAGTGCCGGGAAAGCCTTCCACGTGGGAATCGCCATCGGGAAGTTGAACGGCGTGATCAGCCCGGCCACCCCGATGGGACGGCGAACGCTCATCGCCCACTTCGAGCGCAGCTCCGAGGGAACCGTGTGGCCAAAGAGTCGACGCCCTTCGGTCGCGGCGTAGTAGGCGGTATCGATCCCTTCCTGGACGTCACCGCGGGTTTCGGCGAGGACTTTCCCCATCTCACGCGTCATCGCATCGGCGATCTCTTCCTTCCGCGCCGTGAGAAGGTCACCGACGCGACGCAGCACGTCACCCCGGAGTGGCGCCGGGGTCCGTGACCAACGCTCGAATCCCGCCTTGGCCGACTTGACCGCGGCCGCGACATCGGTGGCGTCGGAATCCGGAAAGCGACCGATCAGGTCGGTCGTGTCGGCAGGATTGCGATTCTGGAAATAGCGCTCGGTCGAAGGAGCAACCCACTTGCCGGCGATGAAATTCTTGAAGGTCTTGGCCATTTCTCGGTCAGGAACAGGTCCACGATTGCGCCACCGTGGTGTAACCCACGCGCGGCAGGATCTCGGCAGCGGCGAGCCCGCAGCCGAGGAGGAACACCAGCAGCCCCACAATGTGCGCCCAGCCACGGCGATGGGTCCAGGCACCCTTCATCGCCCAGAGACCGGCGCTCGCGACGGCCAGGACACCCAGCAGATAGAGATAGAGCGAGGGGCCACAGCTCTTACCGTAAGGCCAGTAGAGCAGCGCCGCACCGCCGAGCGCACCGAGCAGCACCTTGAGCCACACCCCGAGGGCATCGCGCGGCCGACTCACCGTGCCGGAGGGGCGCACGGTGGGAGCAGTGGCAGGCGGACTCGCACCCTTCACCACCGCCCCGCCACTCGGCGCGGCGCTCGGCGGCAGTGGTTTGTCGGAGGCCAGCAGCCGATCGATGTCGGCCATCTCCTTGTCCCAGTCACGCGGTCCGGTCATAGCAGCTCCCGGTTGATCTCGTACTTCTCGATCTTGACGTAGAGGTTCGATCGCGGCATGCCGAGCGCCCGGGCTGTCTCGGCCACGTTCCAGCTATGCTCGCGCAGTCGGGCGATGAGGAAGGCGCGCTCGGCATCGAGCTTGAACTCCTGCAGCGTCCGATCGCCCGAGCGTGCGGCGAGCTCATCCGGCGCCACGAGCGTGCCAATCTCGGGCGGAAGCACCAGATCGACATCTTCCTCGGTGACTTCCGCGCCCGCCGCCAGAATGAGCAGTCGCTCCACGGCGTTGCGCAGCTCGCGGACATTGCCGGCCCACCGGCGCCGTTGCAAGCGGCGCAACGCGGCCCCGCTGAAGGGCTTGGGCGACATCCCCGGCCCGCTACCGAGTACAGCAACGAAATGTGATACCAGCGCCGGGATGTCTTCGAGCCGATCCCGAAGGGGCGGCACGTGAATCGGCATCACGTTGAGTCGGAAGTAGAGGTCCTCGCGGAACCGCCCCTGGCTGATCTCGCCGGCGAGGTCGCGGTTGGTCGCTGCGATCACCCGCACATCGACCGGAATCGCGCGCGAATCGCCGACCCGCACGATGACCCCCTCCTGCAGCGCGCGGAGGATCTTGGCCTGCGCGGTGAGGGCCAGGTCGCCGATTTCGTCGAGGAAGAGGGTGCCGCCGTCGGCCGCCTCGAACTTCCCCGCCGCATCGGAAGTGGCCCCAGTGAAGCTCCCCTTGGTGTGACCGAAGAGTTCACTCTCGACCAGCTCGCTCGGGATCGCCGCGCAGTTGACTTCCACAAACGGCCCGCGCTTGCGTAGCGAACCATCGTGAATGGCGCGCGCGACCAGCTCCTTGCCACTGCCGTTGTCGCCGGTGATCAGGATTCGGGCATTCGTCGGCGCCACTCGCGCAACGAGTTCGCGGATCCGTTCGAGCGCCTCGCTGTCTCCCACCATAGCAAAGCGCGAGTCGGTGGCCTTGGCGAGGCCTTCACGCAGTCGGGCATTTTCTCCGACCAGTTGCCGATGTTCCAGCGCCCGCTGGACGGTGACCAGGAGCCGATCGCTGTCGAGCGGCTTTTCGAGGAAGTCGAACGCCCCGTGCTTCACGGCGTGCACGGCATTCGCGATCGAGGCGTGACCCGAGATCATCACCACCCGCGCGTCGGGATCCTGCAGTCGCAACTGTTCGAGGGTGTCGAGGCCGTCGATCCCCTGCATCTTGACGTCGAGCAGGATCAGGTCAAACGGCCTGGTGCGGTGCATCGTGAGTGCTTCGCCGCCCGATGCTGCCGCGGCCACTTCGTAACCCTCGTAGCCGAGGACCTGCACCAGCACTTCGCGGATGGAACGTTCATCATCGACGACCAGGATCCGCCCCTTCATCGACCCTTCCCGTTGCGATAGATCGCCACACCTTCGGGGCGCACCCGGAATCCGGTGATGCCCTTGGGCATGGCGATTTCGAGGCGGCCATCGCTTTCGCGGCCCGTCACCTTGCCGATCACGCGCGCCACCAGGTCACTTGGTACCGGAAGTCCGCGCACGAGGACCCGATCGAGCTTCCACTCGGCCACGCCTTCCCGCGCCGGCGTGAGCGTCCCCTCGGCAATCACTTCTTCATATCCGTGCGGCGTGATCGGCAGCAGGTTGAGCACCCGCTCAGGGAGCTTGCTGCTGTTCACCATCGTGCGCATCCGGATGGTGCGATCGCCGAGCTCGACGGAGATGGAGTCGAGCGGTGCCTGCGGGACGAACGATGCGCCGCGCGCGACAAGAGAAGCCATCTCGTCGGCGTTGAGCAGGATCGAATCGGGACTGTTGCGAATCAGGGAATCGACCTTCCAGGTCGCCGAGGTCATCGCCGTGGTCGAGGGATGACCGACTCGGCGCGCGGCACTCATCGGGTCGACGATGCTGCGGACCCAACGCGTCAGTTCGGCGCGATAGAGCCAGCCCGCGGCGAGGAGCAGGAGGAGGAGAACGGCGAGGACGATCCGGCCGAGGCAGCGCATCCGGGAAACGTAATCCGGGGCGCCCTCTATCGCCGTGCGGGGGCGGCGATTAGCGTGCGGGCATGGCCGATACCGACCCGATCCGACTCAGCGCACACCTGGCGATTCCCCGGGACGAGCTGCTACTCAAGGCCACGCGGAGCGGCGGCCCCGGGGGGCAGCACGTCAACACGTCCAGCACGCGGATCGAACTGGTCTGGGATCTGGCAGGATCGCCGTCGCTCGATGAGCCGACGCGCACGCACCTGCTCACCCGACTTGCATCCCGGCTCGATGGCCAGGGGCGCCTGCGGCTGGTGGCGCAGAGCGAACGGAGTCAGTATCGCAATCGGGCAGAGGTCATCGAGCGCTTCGCCGAAATCCTGAGCCGGGCGCTGATCATCCCCAAGACGCGCAAGGCCACCAAACCGACGAAAGCCTCGCGGACTCGCCGGCTCGACGCCAAGAAGCGACGCGGCGCCATCAAGCGCGACAGGAAGCCGCCGTCCGACGACTAGCGCCGCGGCAGGATCCGTCGCAGCGCCGCGAGCCGGCCAAGCACCAGCGGCGTCCCCGCAATATCCTCGATCGCGGCATCATGCCACCCCCAGGCCTCGCGCGGGCGGTGCAACTCCGCCAGCAATTCTGCGCGCTCGACCCGTGCGAGCAACACGGTGTGATTCCACGCCCAGCGCACCATCAGTGCCCGGCGCGGCGCCGGCCAGCTCGCCTCGAGTAACTGGAGGGCCTCGGCAGGCCGCCCGGCGTGACGCGCTTCGAGCGCTCGGAGAAAACCGGCGGCGTGCCTGGCATAGGCGGCGGTATCCGTCGAACCCGCGCCGGCCGCGTCAAGTTTGCCTAGCGCAGTCGTCACCGACGTGCTGTCGCCGAGCCGCTCGTACAATGCACCGAGATAGAACACTTCACGCAACTGCGAATATGGCCGCAGGTCGGGGTCGGTCCGCGCTTCGAAACGACTCGACGGCGCCGCGTGCAACGCGTCGAGCGCCCGACGAGTGCGCGCCGAATCCGCGCGGTCGGCCACGGCAAGCACGGCGAGCGCGCGGGCCTGGGCCGCTCGGAGTGGATCGACGCGTGCCAGCTTCGCGAGCAACGAATCACTCTGCGCCCAGCGGTTGAGGCCCGCAGCGAGGTGCGCGCCGATCTCGAGCCCGGCACGACGTGGAAATTCCGCGACCCCATCACTGGTAAGTGGCAGATCGTACTCCAGGGCGGTCACGCGATCGCCCGTGAAGGCCGCCATCCGATCGACGGCCATCGCGCGCGCGGTCACATCGACGGCATCCAGCGCGTGCCGGCCCACCGCGACTCGCGCACTGTCGCGCCGCAGCCCGACTTGCAGCAATCGCAGCTCCGCCAGCCGCGAGTGACCAGGTTCAGCGGCGCCCAACTCGTTCGCCAGCGAATCGACCAGTGCCTTGTTGCGCTGCAACGCGGCGAGCCGAGCTAGATGCACCATGGCGGTGGCGTGACCGGGCACGAGCGCGAGCACGCGTCGGAACGCCGGCTCGCTCTCGACCATTGAACGCCCCATCCACGGGCCAGCATGGAAGAGCACCTCACCGTATTCGAGCCAGGCCTCGACCGAGTGCGGCCGGACGGCGACGAGCTGGCGATACGTGCGCTCGGCCTCTGCGGCGTCCCCAAGCCAGAACTGCATGCGTGCCTCGACCAGCATCCGGTCCTTGGACTCGAGTCGGCCTCGGAAGCTGGCGGCGCGGGCGATTGCTGCCCGCGCGTCGGCGGGCTTGCCGAGCCAGTCCGCCGCGCTGCTCAGGCGATAGAACGCGAGCGCAAAAGTGGTATCGAGCCGTGTCGCCGACTGGAAATCATCGAACGCCGTGGCGAAATCGCCGCCGCGCATCGCGCGCTCGCCGTCGAGATAGGCCCGTAGCGCCGGGAGCGAGTTTGTGGTCTGCGCGGCGATCCGTTCGACTTCTGCCTCAGGCCGATTGAGCCGGCCCACCAGCAAGCCGCGCACAAGGTTGTCGACCAGAGCGAACAGCGAGTCCCGCGATGCCAGCCCGTCGGCACGAGCCAGTTCACGGCCTGAGCTCGCGTAGAGTCGCGCGGTCACCTGCAGCTGGGTCCCCGATTCGACGACTGAGCCAAGAATGAACGACGCTCCGCCAAACTGCTCTGACATCCTTTGCCCGAGCAGGAGATCGGCGCCCGCGTTCGCCTCGCGCCCGAGCCGCGCGTGCAACGCCTGGGGGTCGACGGTGCGGAATCCCGTCGCGCCATCGAGTCGCGAGCCCAGAAGGTCAACCATCCCGTCGCGGAGGTAGGCAAGATCGGCCGCGCCGCGAATGTTGAAGGGCAGCACGAGCAGATCATCGGACGCATCCGGCACGCGAGGTCGACCGCGCAGGATTGCTGCCCCCGCGACCAGCACCAGCAGCAGCGCGACCGGAACCCGCCATCGGGACCGTGTCGGCCGCACAACGGTCGCGACACTCTCTGGGGGAGTACCCACGCTGGGTCGCTGCGCCAGGGGCGGAAGTGCCGGCACCAACGGTGGCTCGCTCGCGCGCAGGGCGGCCAGCCACTGGTCCCAATCGGCACCCGGCGCACTCTCGAGATCCGCCCGATAGCGCACTTCGAAACGCTCGGCTTCGCTGACCGCACGGCCGCGTTCACCAGCGAGCAGCAGGAGTTCAGAGAGGCGACGGGCCGCGGCGACTTCGAGCGGCTCCAGTTCCATCAGGCGACGCGCCCAGCCGAGCGCGCCTGGCAGGTCTCCGGCTACGGCAGCACGCTCACGCAGCTCGCGCGCGGCGTCGCCCGCGCGCCGAGCGAACCAGGCCCGCTCTTCGTCAAGCCAGCGCTCGAACTCCGGCAAGTCGGCAACGTGAAACGCCGGGAGCAATTCACCGCGATAAGCTGCGAGCGCTACCTCGAGTTCCCCCGCCTCGATGGCCCGGTCGAACCGGAGCACATCCGCCTCGAGCAATGTCAGGTCGAGGCTGAGTTCTTCGATGCCACGAGAGATCACGACTCCCTGACCCAGGGCGCGTCGCAGAAAATGCACCGACGCGCGAAGGGCGCCGCGAGCACGCTCCTGGTCCAGCTCGGGCCAGAAGATCGCGACGAGTCGATCTCGCCGATGATGGCCGCGCGGGCGCGCGAGCGTGAGATACGCCAGGAGCGCCAGCCGCTTCGGCTGCGCCAACACTGCACGTACTTCATCACCATTGGTCGAGCGGAGGTCGAGGCCACCGAGGAGTTGCAGCGAAATCATCAGGCGGGAGGTGCTCTCCAGTGCCGTTTTCAGGCGCGAAACGGTTCAGGTCACGGGCAGGAAACGCTCAGGGAACTGCGGTGGACTAGGCTGAGGCAAGATAGACCACTCCACCGACATTCAGGAGCACCTGTTGCACTCCTCCAACACACTCCGGGCCCACCAGGGCCGGCTCGCTTTCGTATTCGCGCTGCTCACGGCTGCCACCGCGGGCTGCGGCAAGAGCGCCACGGGCAACGATCCCGATCCCGTGGTTCCGACCATGGCCATCTCCCTTGTGAGTGCGAACCTCTCGGTAGCACAGAGCGGGAATGGCAACGTGACCGTGAACGTGACTCGCGGCGGCGGCTTTACCGGCAGTGTGACACTTGCCGTTGAAGGCCTCCCCGCTGGCGTCTCGGCTCCCAATGTCGTGGTGGCATCCGGCGCAACCAGCGCCCTCGTCACCTTCACCGCCACCGCAGGCGCGACCACCGGCGCATCGTCGCCGATCATCCGCGCGACCGCCACCGGGGTCTCGGCACAGACAGCCACCGTGTCGCTGACGGTGACGCAGACGGTCGTCGATCAGCCCGGCTTCACCTTCGCCGTGAATCCGGCCGCGGTCACCATCATCGCCGGCCAGGCGGGTGCGGCCACGGTAGACCTGACCCGTTCCGGAGGCTTTGCCGGTGCCGTGACCATCACCAGCACCGTACCAGCCGGCATCACCGTCACGCCGACGCCGGCGTCCGTCACCACGAATCAGGGATCGCTCGCCATCGCCGTGGCCGGCGGCACCGCCGCCGGGAACTACACCGTCACCGTGCGCGGCAACGCCACCGGCCAGACCGAGCGGACTGCAGCACTTGCAGTGACGGTGACGGCCGCACCCGCAGGTGGAGCCGGCAACACGACCTGGACCTTCTGCCCGACGTTTGGTGTCCCGCTCTGGGTCGCAGTGCAGGACGGCGCTGGCGCCTGGACTCGCGTCACCGGGGCCGGCAACGCCTACTCCTTTGATATCAACGCGGCCAAGGGTGGCATTGCCTACCTGTTGACGGAGGCGCCCGGGACCGGCCTCTACCTCTTCTATGGCACCAAGGCCGAACTGCAGGCTCGTGGCGGACAACTCTGTCCGGCCGGCACCGGCGCGACGCGCACCGTCAACGCGACCCTCGCAGGAATGCCCACGCTGTCGCAGGCGTTGCTCGGGCTCGGGAACGCGGTGGCAACGGTGACGGCGCCGACCACGGCGGCGCAGTGGCTCAAGGTGCAGCCGGGCAACGTCGATCTCATCGCCGGTCTCTCGACCCTGACGATTGGCGGCGCGGGCGCCACCTTCACGCCGAGCCGGATGCTGACGCGTCGAGGCATCAACCCGGCCGACAACGCCTCACTGGGCACCCTCGATTTCAACGGTGCGGAATCGTTCGTGCCGACCACCGCCACGGTCACGCTCAATAACAGTGGCGGTGAATTCACGGCGATTGTGGAGTCGTACGCGACGGCGAACAACTCCTTCGCGACCTACTTCATCGACGCTGGCGCCGTCGGCACCGTCCGCACCATCTCCGGAGTCCCCGGCGCGAAGCAGATTGCCGGCGACCTGCATTTCATCAACGTCTCGGCGGTGCCCTCGCTCGATCCGAACAACACGGCCACCCGCAACGTCGGCCTGCTCTTCAACACGATGGCGAACAAGACGATGACGTTCGGGCCGGCGCTCACGATTCCCACGGTGACAGTGCTCGCGGCAGCACCGACGGCGCGGCTGCAGGCGAGTTATCCGGTGCAGGCAGAGTACAATCGCTACTTCACAGCCGACTTCCAGCAGACGACGAACAATCGTCGGGCCCAGGTGCAGATGACGTCGGGCTGGCTCGCCGGCGCCGGGACTGCCATCCTGGGTGCCCCGGACCTGAGCGCCGTCGCCGGGTGGAACAACGCCTGGGGCCTTGTGGCAGGGAACGCCGTGCACTGGACGGTGGCGGCAACGGGATGGGTGCAGGCAGGCGGGATCATCTCGACCCCGTTCGTTGAAGGAGCGGTGTACACGTCAGCCACGAAGCAGGGCGATATCACTCCCTGAGTTCGCTTTGCATGCCGGGCGAGGGCACGCGTTCTCCGGAGCGCGTGCCCTCGTGCGTTTCACACCGGCGCGATGGCGCTATTCTTGGGAGCGATGTCGCGACACCCGGATCGACCCGTGAGCGCAATCCTGCCTGAGCTCGAAACTCCTGCCCTGCTGGTCGATCTCGACCGGATGACGGCAAACATCGATCGCACGGCGGCGTATGCGGCGGCGCACGGCCTCCGCTACCGCCCCCACGTGAAGACGCACAAGTCATCGTGGGTCGGCGGCCAGCAACTCGCCGCTGGCGCCACCGGCCTGACCTGCGCGACGCCGCGTGAAGCGGAGGTGATGCGCGCGGTCACCCCCGACCTGATGCTCGCCTACCCAGCGATCGGCGAAGCGAGAATTCGTCGGGTCGCGGCACTCGCGTCAGGGAGTCAGTTGCGGGTGATGGTCGATTCCGCCGACGCCATCGCGGCCTTGGCGCAGGCGGCCGCACTCGCTGGTTCCGAAATTGGCGTGCTCGTAGAACTCGATGCCGGGATGCACCGCACCGGGGCGGCCACGCCGGCCGACGTGGTGTCGCTCGCACGGAGGACCGCGGACACGGTCGGCCTGACCTGGCTCGGCATCGGTTGTTACCCCGGCCATATCCGCAGTGCCACCGACACGGCAGCCCTGGAGCGTTTCGGCGCCCTGCTGGCGGAAACCACCGATGCGCTCACACGCGCCGGGCTCCCGCCTGCGGTGGTGAGCGCGGGCTCGACGCCGACGCTCTGGGAATCGCATCGCATCGAGGGCCTCACCGAAATCCGCCCCGGCACCTCGGTGTACAACGATCGCACCACGGCGGAGATCGGGGCCTGCACCTTCGACGATTGCGCCCTCACCGTGCTTGCGACCGTGATCAGCACCGCCGTCCGTGGTCAGGTCGTCATCGATGCGGGAACCAAGGCACTCGGCCGTGAGCCGATTCGCGGCGCCGAGGCGCCGGGGTTCGGTGTCCTGCTAGGGCATCCCGAGGCAGTCGTGACGGCGATGTCGGAAGAGCACGGCATGATCGACGTTAGTGGCATCGCGTGGCGTCCGAAGAGCGGTGATCGTGTCCGGGTGATCCCGAATCACGTCTGTATCGTGGTCCACCTTGCGGATGTCGTGTACGGAGTGCGCGGCGAGGCGATCGAGCGGCACTGGGCCGTCGAGGCCCGCGGTCGCGAGCCAACCCTGCCGATCCCGGCGCCGTAACACCAGCATGAGAATCCTGGCCGGTGCAGTACTGCTGTTGTTGTCCTCGCTGACGCTCGCCTCACCCGCCGCGGCGCAACGCGACACGCTGCTGAGTGGCCGCTGGCGCGGGGAGATCGCCCCGATGGGAGATACGCCGTATCGCGTGGCGTGGGTCGTGACGAATGACAGGAAGGGATCGCATATCGAGCTGCGGATCCTCAACGCCCCCGCCACGATCATGGGAGGGGTACGGCTGAAGCGGAGCCAGCTCACTTTCACCTGGGCGGCCGGAGGAGCGCGGCCCTTCTTCTGCACTCTGTACCGCGACGGCGACGGTTCGTTCACGGGGACCTGTGACGATCCGGTCATCGGCGATACCGGCGAGCACATCAGCGCCGATGTCACGATGTGGCCGCCGGGGATGCGGCCGCCGCGGGCGCCTTAGAGCGAGTCTCTCGGTGGCGGGACGATGCCGCCGGTTTGCTGCCAGTCGCAGCCGGCCGTATTGATAGTCAGGGCATAGACCGTGTTTTTCATCCCTGCAACGCCCACCGTTCGAGAAAAGAGGAAGAGTGTATCACCGGCAAAGAATGGCATCGCCGGTGCGTCGCTCGTCACCGGCAGCAACCCATCGACACAAACGCGCTGGAAATCGCTGGAGAAGACGCTGGCGTAAAAGCGGAGATCCCGACTCCGGGTCACGTCGCCGACCCGCTTTAAATCGACGTCCAAATGGACGAGCAGCCATGAACCGGATGACATGCGGTGCAAGCCCGCAGCCAGCGAGGCCACAAGTTTGCCGCGTTCGGATTTGGAGAGCGCTTTCTGACGGGCCCTGATATCGGCCGGCTCGCCGACTCGGCGCGCCGTCGGAATGGACACGAAGCCGGTCGCTTGCCCGGCGCGATCGAGGAGGAAGAGTCCCGGCTGCCCGGGGTAGAGCACCACGAAACCCGAGTCCGTTGCTACCACTCGCGTCTGGCCGAATTGGAGGCCAACAAGGCGAGTCCGTTGCGGAGTCGTCCCCCGCGTGGAGATCACGTTCCCCTTCCACGGCCACACCGCAATCGGAGCTCGGCTCGCTGTGAGCCCGAAGGTCACCGTGTCGCCACGGCGGGACCAGTACTGATCGGCCAGAGCAAATTCTGGCAGTGCGGCTTCCCGTCGAACAACCCCGTCAGTAGCGCCGAAGACCACTAACCGCGAACGGTTCGGATCCACGACGGCCAGCAAAGTGTCGCCAGGCAACAGCGCGATCATGAGAGGTGATCGCAATTCCCCTGGCCCCTCGCCTTCCCGTCCGATTACCCCAGCGAGCTTCCCTGTCCTGTCGAAGCGCAGCACCTTGTGCACCCCAGGGTCGAGCACGAACAACTCTCCGTTGCTCCGACGCGCCACCGGCCAGGCATAGTTACCAAGCGGCAACGAGTCTGGTTCCGCGATGGCAACCGAGTCGACGACCGTGACCGTCGGTCCGCGGGTCGATGCCGGAAGGCGCCGCTGTTCACTGTTGTTCGGGGATGTACAGGCAGGAAGTATCACGAGCAGTGCGAGGGCCAGACGCATCAGGGGGCTCCGATGAAGGCCCCCTACGATCGCACCGGGGAGTGAACCCGGCGTGGCGATCGGATGACAGTACGATGACAGCGGCCCGGGCTAGTGCGTCCCCGCCACCACCACGCTCACCGGTACCCGCCAGAAACTCGAGTAATCCCTGGTGAAGTGCAGATAGCAGCCATCGGCCGAGAACCAGAGGAAGTTCGGCGCGCCCTCGCCGAGCCCGCCGCCAGCCGGCACCAGGGGACTCCAGCCAGCGCCGGTCCGCCGTGAGACAAAGAAGATCGCAGGCAGCCGCCGTCGACCCGACACCTTCGATACCTGCACCAGTGCGCTGCTATCAGGCATCACTCTCGCGCGCCACACAAACGCGGTGTCGCCCAGCTGCCCACGCCAGTAGTCGGTGACCGGGTCAGGGACTACTTCCGGCTCCGTGGCGTAGCTCGTACCCAGCCAGTGCAGACGCAGCGTTTCACCACGACTGAAGTCGGGCGGTGCTCGCTCGTAGGTGAGATTTCCCTCGGCGTCCTGGCGCAATCCGGAGTGGTAGTACCCCAGCCGCGAGGCAGCAAGAAGTTGTGGCGCGGCCCAGCCGTCGCCTTCGCGCATCGTCATCCAGAGATGCGCGTTGGGATGACTGCTGGTGTCACCCGCCACCGGCCGATACGACGAGAAGACCATGCGCCGGCCATCGGGAGAAAACGACGGGTACAGATCCGACCACTCGCCCCCGAGGTCGACACGCTGCTCCGGTCCCCAGGTATCGCCTCGCCGGACCGAGCGGAAGATCCGGTAATCCTCGCTGCGCAGCGCGCCGACCTTGCGGAAGAAGTAGAACGCGCTGCCGTCAGGCGTCATCACCGAGGCGTAGATCCGGCCGGTATCGGCCAGCGCCATCACCGGCCCGAATGGCACGGCGGCACCGGTGGCATTCGTACAGGCGCCTTGCGCGCGCAATGCACCGGGCACCAGCAACGCGACGAGCAGAAGGCCACTCTGCCTCACCGCAGGAACCAGGCAACCGCAGCGGTGGCAGTCGCGGCCCGCACGGTGTGAGGCCCATCGAACGGCTCGAAGGTCACGGTATAACCGCGCCCCTGAAGGGTGGGGACAATCCCACTCGCGGTGTTGTCGTACGAAAGCACCTGATCCTGCCGTCCATGCGAAATGAAGAACAGCGGCTTGCCCGTCGGCGGTGTATCCGACGACGGCACGAACCCGGGCGAAAACGCGATGACCTTCGAGAAGAGATCGCCGTTGGTGAGGCCGAGCGTGAGGGTATACGAGGCGCCGTCGGAGAAGCCGGCGACACCGATGTGATTCGACTGCACGTTGTATCGATCGAAGGCGAACTGCAGCGCGCGATTGATGTAGCTGACGTCGGGACCGAACGAGCCGCGAATCCCGTCCCACGTCGCATCACGCGAATCCACCGCCAGCAGCAGGAATCCGTTCTGCTCGGCCTGCCCCTGAAGCAGGCCCAGCATTTCGGATGCCGCCTGCCCGGCGCCGTGCAGGGCGAGCAAGAGTGGCATCGCCACACCGGTATAGCTCGACGGCACGAAGAGCGTGCCATCGCGACCGCTCGCGAGTCCGAGCGGAATGCTGCCGGTCGCGGTCGCGGTTCCGCCAACGACCTCACGTGCCGAGAGGCGAGACGAGCCGCCACCGGTCTCGTAACTCTCGGCCGGTGCGGGACAGCCAGCAGCGCCGAGCGAGCCGGCGGCAAGGGCGAACGCGGTCAGGGCAGCGCGGAGGCGGTGAAATGTCGTCATCGGGGAAAGATGCGTGCCGCTGCCCGCCCCGCGGAAGTCGGGAAAGCGAAGAGGTACGATAGAATTGTTCCAGCAGGGTGGTCCAGTGCAGAGCGCCGGGACAATCGCCCCGGCACCCTGCCAGCGTATCAGAACTTCACTCGCAGCCCGGTCGTGATGGCACGCGGCAGACCGAGCGTCTTGCCTGCAGCGCTGGTCGTGGCGTTGTCGGTGTACACCTCATCACCGAGGTTGACCGCCGAGCCGTAGAGCGAGATCGCGTTCGAGACCTTGTATGACGTGCTCAGGTTGAAGAGCGCGAAGTGCTTCTGCAGGATCGTGCGATTCACGTCGAGGAACATCGATCCCGTGTTGCGGAGCGACGCGTAGATGTCCCAGCGAGACGTCGGCTCGACATCGACGCCCACCGTGATGATGTCGCGCGGAATCCCGCCGAGCTGCACCTTGATCGGGTCGCCGGTGGTGGTCTTCTCGTAGTGGCTGTCGGTATAGGTGTAGGTGCCATCGAGCGTGACGGTCCGGAAGGGCTGCCAGGTCGCCACGAACTCGAGTCCGCGCGACACGGCGTCCTGGCCATTGGTATTCAGGTTGACGGTGGCCGGGCAGTTCGCCAGAGTCGGACCGCAGACAGCGATCACCTCGGGGGGCGCCGTCGCGGCGCTGGCAATCCGGTACGACGCGATCAGTGCCTTGGTGTTGTACTGGAACAGGGTCGCGCCAAGCGTGAGGCGGCTGCCGTGGAGGTCGAGGCCCGCTTCCCCACCGGTGAGCGTCTCGGGTTGCAGGGAGGCGTTCGCGATCGTGATCGAGGTGGTCGACGAGAACGACCGGTACAGGTTGTTGAGTCCCGGCGCCCGGAAAGCGCGATACGCCGCCGCGCGAATGGCGACCTTGTCCGAGAACTGGAAGCGCGCCGTGATGCTGGGGTTGAACGACCCCTTGCTGCCATCCTCGACATCGCCGCCGAGCGGGGCCGCCGGGACACCATTGTTGTACTTGGTGAGACGCGCGACACCGTCGGTGTTGGTCCAATGGTCATACCGTACCGCGACGGTCGCCTGCAGCTTCGACGTCGGGTAGACCGAGAACTGCGTGAACCCACCGAGGAATTGCTGGGTACCCTGGCCGTAGTTCGTCCGGTTGATCGTCGCGCTCGCCTTCGACGTCGTCGTCGGCCGGTTGTAGGTCGTCGCGCTGTCTTCACCAGATATGCGCCGGAAGTCGGCACCGAACTGGATGTTGGCCGGGAATCCGCTGAAGATGCTCGAGACCATCGCCGACGCGCCGAGTTCCCGATACGGATTGACGTCTTCCGAGTTGGCGTACTGCACCAGCGGGGAAGTGGTCGCCGCGGTATTGCAGGTGCCGGCGTTGAGCAGGTAGCACCCGGCACCATTCTGCTTGTTGAACGAGACGCGCTGCGCCCACACCTTCACGTCAGCGCGATTTGTCCCGCCAAAGCGCTTGGTGAAGCCCGCGGCGCCGTCAGGGCCCTTCTGCAGGTTCCGGCCAAACTCGTAGCCGCCCACATCCTGATCCTGCCGGTGGTAGCCGAAACGGAAGAAGGCATCGAATTCCGAATTCGGAGTGTAGTACCCGGCCAGACGAAGATTGCTGTTGGTGGCCGAGGAGGCCCCCTTCCCGGGCACCGTGCTGAGGAATTCGCCAGGGGTGGTCTGATAACCATCGGTATCGAGCACGTCGCCGGAGAAGCGCATCGAGAGCCCGTGGCCGAGCACGAAGTTCTTCGACAGCGCCGCATTCACGGTGTTCATCGACTGGTACGAGAGGTCCACCAGTCCGCTGTTATCAGTCGGCTTGCGGGTGATGATGTTGATGACGCCCGCAACGGCGAGGTTGCCCCAGGTGCTCGATGCACCGCCACGGATGACCTCGAGCCGCTCGATCGAGGAGAGCGGCACCTTGAACCACTGCGTTGTGGTAAAGAACGGGTCGTGGATCGGGACGCCATCGAGCAGCATCAGCACCTTGCTGTTCGACACACCGCGCAGCTTCGTCTGATGGCCTGTCGGATCGGTGGCATAGAACGGGGCGCCCGGCAGGTTCATTCCCGGCACGGTGCGGAGCAATTGATCGACCGTCTGGGCAGGCGATTTCGCCAGCTCGGCGCGCGAAATGATGGTAGCGTGCAGCGCCATCTCGTTGAGCGTGGTCTGCGAACGTGTGGCCGACACGACCAGTTCACCCAGCTTGCGAGCGGTGGTATCCGAACGCGGAAACTCGCGCTCCTGGGCATTGGCCGCCGCGGCGCCGGTGAACAGCATCAACGCTACGATCGCCAGCTGGCGTCGCATCAGCCCGACAGGAAACAGCAACTGCATGGAGGAACTCCCCGGAATCAGGTTGGTCGCGCCTGTCTGGCCAGAATGCGCGTCCCCGCAATCGGGACCGACAACTGGCGTGCAGCAGGTGAGCTCGCGCTCCAGCGGTCGTGGTGCGACGCACCACGCCCGGAGGCGATGAGGCTCAGCTCAGCGAACCAACCGGTGGGGCAGTAGCGAAGGGGAGGAGGAAGTCCGCCGGCACCGCCAGCGAGGGCGCGGCGCGAAATAGTGGTGCCGTGGTCCTGAAGTACTGTGCGTGGAATTCGACTGGGGCGGCGGGAAGGCCGCCGACCGGCGTGGCGCACCCGCTCCCGGGACAACTACAGCGGTGCGATTGGTGCCCGGGCTCGGCATCGTGTCCGGTGCCGTCAGACCCTGTGGCGGCACCGTCCGACCCTGGCGCCATCGCCATCCCGGCCATTGTCCCTGCACCGCCACCCTGCTCCGCTGCCCGCTCCGCCATCTGGTGCATCGGGCACGGCGCCAACGAGCCCTCGAGCCCCACCAGCGAAAGCCAGAGGGCGAGGAAGGTGGCAGCAAACCGATGGGTCCAGGAGCGGGCCATGGGGACAATCTCGGTCCGGATTGTCGTTTGGCGCAAGGAAGCCGCGTGTCGGCCCGCACTTCGTTCCGGCGCAGATAGGGATAACACTCACTGGAGTTACCCCCTGATGCACCGCAACACTCGTCGCTTTGCCGCCCTGCTGCTGCTCACGCTGTCGGCCGCATGTGGTTCGGATGGTTACCAGCCAATCACCATGCAGCCGCCGCCACCGCCACCACCGCCCTCTGCCCGCGACGGCTTGTGGACCGTCAGCGGCGCCCCATCCGGCATCCTGCAGTTCGCCCCGGAACTCCTGACCGTCGCGGGCAACCACGAGCCGACCAATTCGCTGCGAACCACCAGCGCGAACCTGTTGGTCTCGATGGGCATCGCCTTCGACGAGACCGGCTCGCTCTGGATCTCGAGCCAGGACGACGCGAAACTCCTCAGACTCTCACCGGAACGCCTCGGACAGAATACGAACAGCGCCGCGTCGGTCATCATTTCGGCGAACCAGGGCTCACTGAATCAGCCCGCCGGGATCGCTTTCGATGCGACGCATCACCTCTGGGTGGCGAACCGTGGCAACGGGACGCTGGTGCGCTACGACCAGGGCCAGCTCGACGGCAGCGGAACGCCGGTCCCGACGGTCACCATCTCGGGCGTCGGTCGCCCCACCGGGCTCGCCTTCGACGCCGCTGGTGCGCTCTGGGTGAGTGACAATCAGGCGAATACGCTTGTGAAGTATGCCCCGGCCCAGCTGCGGGCGACCGGGACGCCGGAACCCGAGGTCGTCGTCAATGACCTCGCCAACCGTCTGGTGAATCCTGCGGGGCTGGCGTTCGATGCGGCCGGCAACCTCTGGGTGGCCAACACCGGGAATCAACGGGTACTCCGGTTCACACCGACGCAGCTGGCACCAGGGGCCCAGCCGACGGCCGGGGTTGCCCTGCGCAGCGATGATGCATCGCTCCCGGACCCGATCGGCCTCGCCGTCGACAAGAACGGCGCGCTGTGGGTCATGAATGTCAGCGGCGCCCTCGAGCAGTTCGCCCCCGCGCAACTCAGCCGTGCGGCCGCGCCAACGCCCACGACCACGATTCACCTGCCGGGCTTCAATCTCCTGCTCGGTCTCGCGTTCTGGCCGCTCCCTGCCGGGCTGCCGCTCCGCTGATGACCACCGATCACGTCGGAGCGGCTCCAGCAGCACCGTCCAGTGAGACCGGACGCGCCGGCTCACTGCGCTGGGTCGCCATCGCGATCCTGATTGGAGTCGCTCTCGGCGTGGTCTTCCCGGACGGTGGCACCGCCGGCTTTCACGCGAGTGACTTGCAGGTACTGTCGAATCTCTTTCTGCGATTGATCAAGTCGCTGGTAGCGCCCCTGCTGTTCGCGACACTCGTGGTCGGCATCGCCGGCCACGGCGAGGAGATGGCGCAGGTCGGGCGACTCGCCATCCGGTCGCTCTGCTATTTCGAAGTCGTCACCACGCTCGCGATGCTGGTGGGGTTGCTCGCCGTAAATCTCGTCAAGCCCGGCGTGGGTGTGGATCTGTGTACCGCAACGATGGAAGCAGGCAGCAACCTCGCGCAGGCGAGGCCCACGCTCGCCTCGACCCTCGAGCATGCCGTTCCGCAGAGCATCGTGGATGCTGCCGCGCGCAATGACGTACTCCAGATCGTCTGCTTCGCGGTGATTTTCGGTATCGCGCTCTCCCAGGTGCGTGGCCCGGCGCAGGAGTTCATGCTCTCACTCTGCAGCAGCCTCAGCGCCGTGATGTTCCGTTTCGTCGGGATCGTGATGCGGTTCGCCCCGGTCGGCATCGGGGCGGCGATGGCGGTCACGGTCGGCCATAGCGGCATCGGAGTGCTTCGCAACCTTGGCTCGCTGGTGCTCACGCTCTACGCATCACTCATCGCATTCGCCTTGCTCGTCCTGCTTCCGGTTGCCCTCGCGTTCAGGGTGCCGCTGCGGGCGTTCTGGCGCGCGACCCAGGCGCCCTGGCTGGTCGCCTTCAGCACCTCTTCGTCAGAGGCCGCGCTCCCGTTGGCGTTCCGCAACATGGAAGCACTCGGTGTCCCGCGGCGCATTGTCGCCTTCGTGCTGCCGACAGGCTACTCGTTCAACATGGACGGCACGGCGCTCTATCTCTCGCTCGCCTCGGTGTTTGTGGCGCAGGCGGCCGGAATCAACATGCCGTTGTCCCGGCAGTTGCTGATGGTTGGCACTCTGATGCTCACCAGCAAAGGCGTTGCGGCCGTCCCGCGTACATCGCTGGTGGTGCTCGCCGGGACGCTTGCGCAGTTCGACCTGCCGTTGCAGGGGATTGCGGTGATTCTCGGGGTCGATGCGCTGATGGACATGGCGCGCACCTCGCTCAACCTCCTCGGCAACTGTCTCGCCACCGTCGTGATGGCGCGCTGGGAGGGAACCTTCGCTCCCCAGACCACTCCAGCCCCGGCAGTTCCGTGACCAGCACCCTGCTTGATCGCGCGGCGCAACATACCCTGCGCCAGCTCGCCGCCGTCGACATCCCGGTCTACCTGCCGGCCCTCGCCGAGTTGCTGCGGGAGTCCGTGAACGCCGGTGCATCGCTCGGCTTCCTGCCGCCGCTCGCGGCTGTGGACGCGCGGCAGTACTGGCTCTCGCTGCGGCAGGAGCTGCACGACGGCTCCCGGATCCTCATCGCGGCGTTCGTGGGAGGTCGCCTCATCGGTTCCGGTCAACTCGCGCTGCCGGACTGGCGGAATGGCAAGCATCGCGCTGAATTGCAGAAGCTCATGGTGGCCTCCGCGCTGCACGGCCGCGGCATCGGCAGCTCCCTGGTGCGGGCGCTGCACACGACGGCGCAACGTCACGGACGCACCCTGCTCGTGCTGCATACTCGCCACGGGGAGCCACCCGAGGAGTTCTACCGCCGCCTCGGATACCACACGGTGGGGATCGTGCCCGGATATACCACGGGACCGGCCGGCGAAACGTTCGACTCCGCGCTGATGTGCGCGCGCCTCGAGCGCTGACCTGCCGATCATGCCGGCGAATGTCGCGTTCGGAGAAACCTGTGCGCATCTGTTCATGAAAGCGCAATACCACCACGACCCCAGAGGAGCAGCCCAGGATGAACACGACCGCTAACAACCTCGCCGAACGGCTCGAACAGGGCGCCCGCGCGCTGATCGCCTTTGCGGCCAAGCTGACCGACGCCCAGTGGAACACGCGGATTCCGAATGATGGCCGCACCGTCGGTGTCGTCGTCCATCATGTCGCGAGCGTGTACCCGATCGAGATCCAGCTCGCGCAGACCATTGCCGACGGCAAGGCGATCGCCGGCGTCACGATGGCCGACGTACATGCCATGAATGCCGGACACGCGAAGGACAACGCCGATGTCACGCGAGATGTGGCGATCGACCTGCTGCGCAGCAACAGCACCGCTGCGGCAGGCGCCATCCGTGCCCTGACCGATGATCAGCTCCGCCTCGCGGCGCCCGCGTCGCTCTACGCCGGTGCCCCGGTCACCGCGCAGTTCGTGCTCGAGGACCACGCGGTGCGCCACAGCTATCACCACCTCACGGCGATCAAGGCAGCGCTCCAGCAGTAGCCGGTCGTACCACGCACTGAATCGCCCCGGTTGCCCCCTGCCGGGGCCGATTCAGTAGCGGCAGCGCTTCACCGCGCTCCGCTCCCTGCCACTCCACTAACCGCGTCACGCAACGTCGCAGCGCTGAAACGTGCTTGCGCACTGGCTTCCACCGCCTATGATCATATTGATCATATTGCTCCGGAGCGCCCGTGACATCGCCCAGCACCATCGCCGCGCTGCTGCCACTGAAGCCGGTCGAACTCGAGATCCTGCTCGCGCTCGCGACGGAAGAGCGGCATGGTTACGGCCTGGTCCAGGCGATCGCCGAGCGTACCGACGGACTGGTGCAACTCGAGCCGGGTAACCTCTATCGCGTGATCAAGCGGCTCCTCGCCGATGGCATCGTCGCAGAGTCGGATCGTCGCCCGGTGACCGAGGGGAGTGAGCGCCGCCGCTATTACCGGTTGACGGCGCTGGGCGCCCGGGTGGTGCGCGCCGACCTCCACCGGATGCGAACCCTCCTTGCCTCCGCTCCGGCCCGCGCGCTGATCCGCCGGTTCGGCACCACGTGACCCCTCACCCGGTTCCCTCGCCCTCCGAGCGCTGCTATACGGCGCTCCTCCGACTCTACCCGGCGCCCTTCCGACGCCAGTTCGGTCAGGACATGCGCGAGCTTTTTCGTGATCGCTGGCGGGACGCACGGCGATTGCGGGGCACGCGCGGCGTGGCAGGACTCTGGTCCGGTGTCCTTCCCGACCTGGTCGGCAGCGCCGTTCGTGAACACGGCAGCCGGCTCCACGAATGGTTCAACGGGCAGCTGATTCCCCAGCCAACGACTCGGTCGGTGGCAACCTCCGGAGACTCGATGTTCGAGACCCTGCGCTACGACCTGCGTCATACCTTCCGGATGCTCCGGAAGAGCCCGACCTTCACCGTGGTGGCGGTGCTCGTCATCGCGCTCGGGAGTGGCGCCGTCACGACCATCTTCAGCGCTGCGAACGCCTTGATCCTGCGCCCGCTGCCGCAGGTCGCCGAACCTGCTCGGCTCGTGGACATCACGCGCACCGAGGAACATGGCAGCGGGTCGATGTCGCCATCGTACCCGTTCTATACCCATGTCCGGGAGGAAGCGCGCACCTTCGACGGCATCGCCGCGTGGGCCATGGTACAGCTCACGGTGAGCACGGGTGGTCAGGGGACGGCGACCTTCGCCAACGTCGTTTCCGCCAACTACTTCACGGTCCTTGGAATCCGGCCTCAACTCGGGCGCTTCTTCGTCGCAGACGAGGACCGCACGCCGGGGGCGCACCCCGTGATCGTCCTCAGCGACGGCTTCTGGCGCCGCCGTTTTGGTGCCGACCAACACGTCGTCGGTCGATCCGTGATGGTAAACGGTAGCCCATATACGGTGGTTGGCGTGGCGCCCCGAGCCTTCAGCGGTGTCTATCCCGTGATCCGGACCGATGCCTGGCTGCCATTGATGATGGCGCCACAGCTTGGCCGCGGTCGGGAGGCACTGACCAGTGCCGGCTCTGGCTGGCTGACGCTCTTCGGGCGGCTGAAGCCGGACGTGTCGGTTGCTCAGGCGCGTGCCGATCTGGTGACCATCACCAAGGGTCATCTCGAGGAGGAGCCGAAGGACTTCCAGCAGATCGCCAGCGTCTCGCTCTCGCGACTGACCGGGTTTCCAGCCGATGCGAGTGGCGCCATCTTCGGTTTCATCGCGCTGCTGCTGGCGATCTCCGCGCTTGTCCTCGCAATTGCCAGCGTCAATGTCGCGGGGATGCTGCTTGCACGCGCCACCACACGGAAACGCGAGATGGCGGTCCGAGTCGCCCTGGGCGCGGGGCGGCGGCGCCTCGTCGGCCAACTCCTCACCGAAAGCGTCGTGCTCTTCCTGGCAGGAGGAGTCGGCGGCGTTCTGATCGCGCTCTGGACCACCAGTCTCTTCAGCCGCATCCCGCTTCCGGCCGAAGTGCCGCTCGTGGCCGACCTCGCCCCCGACCTGCGGGTGCTTGCATTTGCGCTCGGTACCTCCCTGATCACCGGGCTCCTCTTCGGGATCGCACCGGCGCTGCAATCGACGCGGCAGGATCCCGCGGCGGCAATGCGCAATGACACGGCCGGCGCTGGCTCACGCCATTCGTGGCTCAGGAACGGCCTGGTCGTCGGCCAGATTGCGGTCGCGTTGCTGCTGCTGATGTCGGCGGGCCTCTTCGTCCGCGCGCTCGATCGCGGGCAACGAGTCTCGACCGGCTTCGAGACGGCCCACGTGGCGACGACGCCGCTCGATGTGGAGACCTCGGGGTACGACGAAGCACGCGCGAGGGCCTTCTACGACGAACTGAAGCTGCGGTTGCTCGCCATGCCGGGTGTCACGGCCGTGTCGTACAGCCGCTGGGCCCCCCTCACCGGTTCCTCGGCCGGCACCCGCATCAGCATCGAAGGGTACCAGCCAGACCCGCGGGAGTCGCGCGGCGGTGAACTCGACATCAACTTCGGAACGGTTGCGCCAGACTACTTCACTGTCTTCGGCGTTCCACTGGTGGAGGGACGTGCCTTCCTCGCGTCTGACAACCCGACGGCGCCGGGGGTTGTCGTTGTCAATGAAGCGTTCGCGAAGCAATACGGGCACGGTACCAGCATCATCGGCCGGACGATCGAGTACGAGAAGCACAGCCTCAGCGTGATCGGTGTCGTGCGCAATGCCAAGTATTCCTCGCTGAACGAACCGCTCCGCCCGTTTCTCTATTTCGCCGCCGCGCAGCAGTGGCGGGCGGGCACCAACCTCTATGTGCGGACCACGGGCGACCCGGCGGCGCTTGCACCGGTGATTCGCTCGACCGTCCTTGCCATCGACCCGTTGCTGCCGGCGCCCGACGTCATCACGATGGATGTCGCCACCAGCATCGTGCTCTTGCCGCAACGCGTCGCCGCGACTGTGACAGCCGTGCTCGGCATCCTCGGCCTGGTGCTCTCCGTAGTGGGGCTCTACGGCGTCGTCGCTTACACAGTGAGCCAGCGAACTCGCGAGATCGGGCTCCGCATGGCGCTGGGGGCCGATCGCGCCAACGTCCTGCGCCTGATCCTCGGCGACGGCATGCGCCTCGTCGCCATCGGCGTGGCAATCGGAATGTTGCTGGCCGTCGCCGCCACCCGAGTGATGACGAAATTCCTCTTTGGGGTCAGCCCACTCGATCCGCTCGTTTTTGCCCTGATTCCGATCGGCCTCGGCCTCGTGGCACTCTTCGCGAGTTACCTGCCCGCGCGCCGGGCAGCGGCAACCGATCCGCTGGAGGCGCTGCGGGCGCTGTAGCAACACTGATGGATCATGGATGATGGATGATGGATGACAGATGACCGCTGCGGGGTCTGTCACACTGAGCGGTGCCCAACGGTGAGCATAGTTCCTTCGACTGCGCTCGCCGATGGCTCGCTTCGCTCAGGATGACATCATCCATTATCCATCATCCATCATCCATCATCCATCATCCGTCATCCGTCATCTGTCATCCGTCTTTCCTATCCAGCACCCGATACTGAATCGCCTCAGCGACCTGCGCCGGTCCGATCTCGTCGACCTGCTGCAAATCCGCCAACGTGCGCGCGAGCTTGAGCACCCGATGGTAGGCACGCGCTGAGAGCCCCAGACGCTCAATCGCGCCCTTGAGGACCGCCTCGGTGGCCGCATCGATACGCACCAGCTTCGCCAGTTCGCGCGGCCCCATATGGGCGTTGGCATACAGCCCTGGCAATCCGCGGAAGCGCTCGAGCTGCCGGACGCGCGCGGCCTCCACGCGCGCGCGCACCGTAGCGCTGCTCTCCGCCGGTTTGCGCGTGGTGAGGTCGCCATAGGCCACCGGTGGCACGTTGAGATGGATGTCGACGCGATCGAGCAGCGGCCCGGAGATGCGTGACAGATACTTTTGCACCGTGAGTGGCGGACAGAGGCAGGCACGGGTGGGATCACCAGCGTGTCCGCACGGGCACGGATTCATCGCCGCGACAAAGAGGAATCGGGCCGGATAGCCGAGCGTCATGGCGGCTCGAGAGATGGTGACGTGGCCATCCTCTAGAGGTTGTCGCAGGACTTCCAGGACATTTGGCGGCAGCTCCGCCACTTCATCGAGAAAGAGCACCCCGTGATGCGCCAGGGAAACCTCACCGGGCCGTGGGATCGCCCCGCCGCCGATGAGCCCGGCGTAACTCACCGTGTGATGTGGGGCACGAAACGGCCGCCGCGTGACCAGCGCCTGCCCCGGCGGCAGCAGCCCGGCCACCGAATGAATCCGCGTGACATCCAGTGCTTCGGACAGCGTGAGCGATGGCAGGATGCTCGGCAGCCGGCGCGCGAGCATCGTCTTCCCCGCTCCAGGTGGGCCGATCATCAGGATGTTGTGGGCACCGGCAGCCGCAACTTCGAGCGCGCGTTTCGCCGCAGCCTGCGCTTTCACATCGGCGAAGTCGGCTTCAATCGGCGGGGCATTGCGCATCAGTTCGGCGGTGTCGGTTCGGACTGCCGGCAGTTGCTCCTCGCCGCTCAGGTGACGGCAGACATCGAGCAGCGTGCTTGCCCCGCGCACCGCCACCCTGTCCACGACCGCCGCTTCGGCAACGTTGCCCGCAGGCAACAGAATCTCGGTGTAGCCGAGCGCACGAGCCGCGAGCGCCATCGGCAAGGCGCCGCGCACCGGCCGAAGATCGCCCTCGAGGCCGAGTTCGCCGAGGAGGAGAGTTTGCTCGAGCGATTCGGTTTCGAGCTGACCACTCGCGACCAGGATGCCGATGGCGATCGGCAAGTCGAACGCGCTGCCGCGTTTCTGCATGTCGGCCGGCGCGAGGTTCACGGTGATCCGGCGCAGCGGCAGCTGATAGCCGCTATTCGCGATGGAAGCGGCGACGCGTTCGCGCCCCTCCTTCACGGCACCAAGCGGTAATCCCACCGTGGTAAATGACGGCAGTCCGTTGGCGATATCGATCTCGACGTCAACGGCAAGCGCCTCGACGCCGAGGACGGTGGCAGAGCGGATGCGTGCGAGCAATGCGGGGCTCCCGGCGAGGAAGCCCTGATGGTCTCATGGAATCGTCGCGGGAAGGATCACAATCGAACGCACGGGGTGGCGCCCCGACGCCACTCAGTCGCCGGCAAGCTCCACGGCGCGGAGCGCGCGGCGCACCCGCACTTCGAGCGCCGGGAGATCAGTGGGCTCCCGACGCACCATGGCGATGTGATCGAGAAGGGCCTGCTCGAACGCCGCGTGCGAGGCACATCCCAGGCAGTCGCGCAGGTGGGCTGCGATTTCCATCATCCGTTCTTCGGGAAGTTCGCCGTCGAGGTACTCCCAGAGATTGCGCGCGACGGTTTCGCAATCGATTGGCCGCGGTGAAGAATCAGGCATCGGCCGTCTCCGGTGAAGCGCCGCGGGCGAGCCCGAGGTCGTGGGCGTGCGCGAGCAGGCTCGCCTGAATCATTCGCCTGGCCCGGAAGAGCCGCGACCGGACGGTGCCCCTCGGAATGCCGAGCACCTCGCTCGCCTCTTCGTACGAGAGTTCCTCGAGGTCGACCAGCACCAGGATGCTGTGATGTGGCTCGGGGAGCTCGTCGATGGCACGATGGATCGCTGGTAGCACGTCGAGACGTTCGTAGACGTCGGCGAGTCCCTGCGCCTTGGCGACATTGTGTTCCTTGACCGCATCGAGTGCGTCGAGATCGCCGTCATCGCTGTGGACCACGCGGCGCCCGCGACGCAGCCCGGAGAGAAAGCTGTTCCGGCAGATCGCGAAGAGCCATTTGCGGGCATCCCCAACCCGATCGAAAGTGTGCCAGCTCTGGCGGGCGCGCAGATAGGCATCCTGCACCAGGTCATCCGCATCGGCCTGATCCCGGGTCAATGACAGCGCAAAACGAGCGACCGCCCCGAGGTGAGGCAGTGCCAGCGTTTCGAACTCCTCGGTGACCTGGTTCAGGAATGACCCCGGAAATGGTGCGATGCTGGTGCCTGTGGATCAACTGCCGGCCTGGGCGGAAAGTTCCTTCGGCCCTATGGCAGCTCTACCCCGAAGAGGGCAAGCCATTTGTGGGCCTGATCCAGCACCTCGCTCTCGCGCTGCATCCGCAGCTCCGGCGTCACATCGGCGAGTGGGATGAGGGCCTCGTCAGTCCAGACCAGAATTCGGTCGGCATCGAAGGCGTAGCCATCGTTGGGCTGCATCACCACGCGGACCTCGCCCTGGACGAAATAGAACAGCGACTCGCGCATCATCCGGCCGGACTCGTCGGGTTCCGTGACCAGAAGCTTTCGCGGCACGTTGTCCTCCAGCCAGAGCGTCAGCCGGCGCGGTTCCTGACCAGGCTCGGGGGCAAGAGTTGTGTCGCGCTTGGTGAAGTCGGCCGCGGCACCATCGATATCGGCCATGGTGCGGCGCATGATCAGCACCACCGACGCGGTATCGCCGGGGGCGAGTTCACTGAACGATGTGGGGATCTGTGCTGCGGGGATGCTGCGGGAGGAGTCCTGCTCCAGTCCGGGTGCCGGAGCCGACTGGCTCCGACACCCGGACAGGATCACACAAAGAGCAACGGCCTTTCGAATCACATGCCGCCGGGACGCTGGCGGGCAGCACGCGCGGCCTGCACCGAATCGAACTTGGTGACCTGCGCGCCAGTCAGGATCTTCTTGAACTCGGCGTTGAACGAATCGCGCGCGTCGGTGTTCTTCTTCATCGAATCAGCGAAACCCGGTGCGTCGCGCATCGCCTGCATGTCACCACCCTCGCGCAGCTTGGTCATCCACGCCGTGACGCCGGCGGTCTTGGTGTCGTAGGCCTTCTTCAGGTCGGTGGCCTTGGCGACCTGCTCGGGGGTGAGCGAATACATCGTCGTCATCTGCTCGACGTTGATGCCACCCATGCCGCGACCCTGACCACCACCCTGCGCCGCGAGCGGAGCAACAGCAACGCACAGCATGGCCAGCAGTGCAAAACGGGACTTCATAGCGAAAACTCCGATGTGAACGTGTGGACCCGCTGAAGGCCGGGAATCGGCCCCTGAATCTCGTCCTTGCTACGCTTGGCGGGGTGGCGGGGTTGAACCGAACCGGATGGAGAATATCGCCCCCGCCCCGGACCCGCTGGCCACCGAGATCTGCCCCCCCCACCCTTCGACCAGCCGTCGGACGATGGCCAGCCCCAACCCCGTCCCGCTCGTCGTTGTGGAAAAGGTGGGCTCGAAGATCCGGGGCAGCTGGTCTGCCGGGATCCCCCGCCCGTTATCCCGGACCTCGAGCACCCCCGGTGCAAGCCGGAACACCAGCTCGGTCGCCCCCGCCTCGCGGGCATTGTCGGCGAGGTTGAGCAGCACCTGCACCAGTTCTTCCTCGCGGGCGACGACCGTGAGCTCCTCGTCGCCCTCGATCCGCAGCCGGATCTCCCCGCCTCCGAGTTCGAAGAGCGATGCGAGTTCGGTGATCGCGCCGCGGACTGCGATCAGCCCCGGTGGCGCGTCGGATCGCTCCGGTGGGGCGCCGTACCTCGCAAAGGAGCGGGCGATCTTGTCGAGTCGCTCGATTTCGCCGAGCAACCGCTCCGCGGTTTCGTCGACGATTCGAGGAAAGTCGGGGTGCGCATCGCTGCGAATCCGGCGAAGGTGTTGCAAGCCAAGCCGCATCGGGGTGAGCGGGTTCTTGATCTCGTGCGCGACCTGACGCGCCATCTCACCCCAGGCAACGATACGTGCCGCACGGGATGCTTCGGTGATATCAGTCAGGGCGAGCACCAGTCCGCCATCAGCAAGCGGGGCCAGCGTCGCGGCGAGTCGACGTTCACCGATCTCGAGTTCCCGGCTCTCGGCGTCGCGGGTGGCCGGGCCGAGCAACCGCTCGACCCCATCGCGCAACAGTTGACTGCCGGGTGGGAGTTGTCCGGTCAGTGACACGCCCACCACGATGTTGCGACCGAGCAATTCTGCCGCCCGCGGATTGGCCTGGATGACATTCCCTTCTGCATCGACACCGATCACACCCGTCGCCACCGTAGCGAGGATCGCGGCAGTGCGGGTCCGCCCCGCCTCCAGTTCTGCTTCACTGGTCTGGAGGTCGAGTTCCATCTGGCGGATCGCGCCGAAGACCGGTGCAAACTCTGCCGGCACATCTCCCACCCGGGGCGGCGCCTCGCGACGCCCGATCGCCAGTGCCGTGCGTTCGAGGACGCCGATCGGCTCACCGAGCGCGCGCGCGACGAATCCTGCCATGGCAATGGCAGCAAGGGTGCCGGCAAGCGACGTGAGCAACAACAGCAGGGCCAGATCGAGCTGCTCCGTTGCGAGGTTGCTGTCGCGCCCGGGGAGTGCCGCCGCAAGCAACGTCCCAGGTACCCCCGGCGTCACCGTAGCGGCACGCACCCGCAGTCGCCCCGAGGGCAGCCCTGTCGCCAGCGCTGCGGCATCTCCCCCTGAGGTGGTGCGCAGCGTCGGATCCACCACCGGCGGAAGGAGCCCAAGCTCCGGCAGCAGCGAAGCACTCGAGACCAGCAACCGGCCATCGCGGTAGATCGCGAGTTCCGCATCAACGGAGTCGGCGACCGCGGCCAGGGCAATGCGTGAAGGCGCCCGTTCTGCGGCGAGCTCGAAGCCGCCAGCCACCTCGACATCCTTGAGTGTGGTTGCGACCTCGGTTGTCCGGGCGCGCGTCGCCTCGCTGCGGATTCGCAGCACCGAGTAGAGGGTGAAGAGGGCTGCGGGAACGACGAAGAACCCGGTCAGCGTCACCGCCAGCGTGCGGCGATACGATTGCCGCCAGAGCTTCGGCGAAATGGCGGGGTCGTCGCCGAGCGCCCGCTGGAGCGTCACCCATAACAGAAAGAAGAGCATCACATTGAGGAGTACCGCGAGTGCCGAGCGCACCGCGAACGGTCGTTGCGACGACATCTCGATCGAGACCCCGATGAGCTGGGGCGCACTCCCCGCCGTATCGCGACGTTCGGCACGAAGAAACCGGCCGAGCCGGCGAAAGCCGACTGGGTGCGGCCTGCCATCGTCGGCGAGCACGCGCAACGCGTAGCTCGGCTCATCCGGATTCCGCCACCCCACGACTCGACCAAAACGCGACGGTGCTACCACGCGTGAGCGCGGTCCGATCGTGACCGTGGCAATCGTATCGCGGGCCAGGGGAATGACGAGGACTTCGTGATGTCCGACATCGCGCGCGATCCCGCTGTGATGCGGCATCGTATCGTTCGATTGCACCAGCGGCCGCAGGTCGCTCCAGGAAAGGTTCAGCGAATCGAGCGCAACATTCTCGAGGATGTCGCCGGTGCTGTTCCAGAGCGCGAGATGTACCGGCACGCCATCCTGCGCCAGTTGTGACCCGCGCCACGCGGCATAGAGACGATTCAGGCGAGTCGCGTGAGCCGCTTTCGCATCGGCGCCGAAGCGCACGAGCGATGCGACGGCGGCGCTGTCGTGACCAGTGGTCAGTCGGTTCAGATCATCGGTGGCCAACGAGATACGTCGGTCGAGTGAGGTGGACCAGGTGGCGAGTGCAGCCAACGTGCCCGCTGTGGTGGCGATCGCGATCAGCCGCGCGCGTGGCGTGGTGCGCGGGAGGAAGGCGGCGAGCGGCAGCAGCCAGAGCGGCCGGTACCACGCTGCCCACACTCCCCGTGGCAGCGGCAGGCTCCAGCTCACCCAGCTGGTCGATGGCGTCCAGGCAATGATGCCGATGGCCCCGACCACCACGGCGGCGCAGGTCGCGATCGCGCCCCACCGTATCGACGCGCGATGATCGTCCGGGGTTCGCAGCGGCGCCGTCGCGACGACCAGCAACGCGGCCGTCGCCAGGGCGAGTACCGCTTCCCAGCCGAACCAGGTGAAGAAGGAGCCGGCGTCCGCCTGCGGCACGATCGCGTCGGCCGCACGCAGCACGAGCAAGGGTGCCGTCGACAGCAACAGCAGCGAGGCGATGAGACCGACCGGGCTCCGTCGCAGCGGCCGCCGCCACAACACAATTCCGAGGAAGAGCAGCGCACAGGCAGCCAGTAGCGCCCAGAGCGCTGCCGCGCCGAGCGAGGCCGGCGCGAGGCCGAGCCGGATCGCGCCCCAGAGGGTGATCAGTAGCGCGCCAGCGCGAGTGACCGGACGCTGGGCAATGAAGAGCAGGACGATGCCGAGGAGGAGGACTCCCCCACCCACCACCCACCGAATCCGGGCCGCCTCAGACGCAATCGCTGCGCTCACCGAAGGCGGGTCGGGTCGCATCACCGACTGGATTCTGGCGAGCGCCTCACCCGGGGTGTGCAGCGCCACCGTGGTGTCGCGCAGGGTCCAGTGCCAGCGGACTCCCCACCAGCCTGCGGCGTTCGAGGCGAGGGTCGAGCCAGCAAGCGGCACGCCCTCGGAGGCGTCGAGCAGAATGGCGACCTGGGCCACTCTTCCGCCGCTCACCTCACGGACCAGCAACTCCTTCACAAAGGGCGTGAGCACAAGGGCCAATGGTTCGTCACCCCGGGCAGGCAGGACGCGATGTGGTCCGGCCACCGCCAGCACGGTATCGCCACCAAGCAGCAGGAGCGCCTGCTCGACCGCCTGACCGCTGATGAGGTCGCCGAGGGGCGGAATTGCGGCGGCCGCTGTCTTCCCGGCCCGGGTCAGGGCGACCCGGCCGGTCCGCCGCGCCGCCGCAATCGCAGTGGAGAGTTGTTTGTCACGCTGATCGTTCGCCGCGGTTGCGGCACTGGTCACGGTATGGCCGGGGTCAATCACCAGCAGTCGAAGGCGGGAGGCGGCCACGGCGAGAACCAGTCCGAAGGCTCCCAAGGCGACCGCCGGCAGGCGATCGCGCCCCGGAGTACCTCGGGCCACGACGCCGGCAGCAACGAGGGTCAGCAACGCGGCGACGGCCAGCCCGGCCCACTCCCCCTGAACCGCCATCTCGGTCGCAAGAACGGCCGCGCCCGCTAGTATGATGGCTACGGGATATCCCGGGGTCGATGTCGCACGTTGAAACTTCACCTCGGGGTCCCCGTAAGAGTCACCTGTACTACTCCATTCACACTGAGGACGGAAGAAAATGACGAGTCGTCGCGCTGGACGCTCTCTGCTGTTGCTGCTGATCGGCGCCCCGGCGCTGCTGCCGGCACAGGGCGCTCCCACGACCCCCCGCCAGCTGTCTCTGCCGCAGGCACTTGACCTGGCACGGAAGAACTCGCCGACCTACCGCCAGTCGTTGAACGATTCCGATCCAGCGGCAGCGGCAGTCCGGTCGGCGAACTGGGCACTCTATCCGACCCTGGGCGCCGGTACCGGCATCAGTTATACCGGGAGCGGCAAGTCGACCTTCAATGGCACCGTCTTCTCCCAGGCATCGCCCACGGTCTCGTCAAACTACCGCCTCTCGGCGAGCTGGGATGTCAGCGCGGGCAAGTTCATCGGGGCGTCGCAGAGCAAAGCGCAGCAGCGTGCCACCGAAGAGAACATCACCGGCGCCGGCATCAATCTCACGCAGACGGTGACGTCGCAATATCTCACTGTACTCCGCGCCACCGCGACCGTCGGGGTCGCGCGGCAGCAGGTCGCCCGGAATCAGGACTTCCTCGATCTGGCCCGGGCCCGCAACCAGGTCGGCCAGGCGACCATCCTCGATGTCCGGCAGGCGGAAGTCACCAAGACCCGCGCCGATGTCCAGCTCTTGCGCGCGCAGCAGAGTGAGACCGACGCGAAGATCGAGCTCTTCCGCCTGATGGGGGTGCCCTCGGGTGATGACCTCGAAGCGGTGACCTTGTCGGAAGCGTTCCCGCTCGTCGAGACGAAGTTCGACCTCAACGAGCTGCGCGCGATGGCCAAGGAGCACAACCCGGGCCTCCGCACCCTCGACGCACAGGCAGACGCAGCACGGCTTGGGGTCAAGTCGGCCAAGTCGGAGTTTCTGCCGTCACTGTCGCTCTCGACCGGACTGAACGGCTACACCCAGCAGTACACGGATGTAAACGCGCTGTTGGCGAACCGGCTGTCCGGAGCGCAGGGGAGCGCAGCCAACTGCCAGTTCCAGAACGGCATCCTGTCGCGGCTGACCTCGCCGCACCCGGCGCCGAATGGCGGCATCATCGCCGACTGCAACGCGTACGCGGGGCTCGATGCCACCGGGGCGTCGCTGGACCCGACGGTGACGCAGGCGATCCGTAGCGGTAATAGCGTCTTCCCGTTCTCGTTCACGCGGCAGCCGATCTCGGTGTCGGCCTCCATCAGCGTCCCGATCTGGGATGGCTTCTCTCGCTCGACCCGCGTCTCCCAGGCCCGTGCCCAGGAAGACGATGCCCGGGAATCGCTGCGGGCCCAGGCGCTCTCGGTCGACGGGCAGCTGCAGTCACGCGTGCTGGCAGTGCGGACCTCCTGGGAAGCAGCCAGGATTCAGGATCTCAACCGGACGGCAGCGCGCGAGCAACTCCGTCTGGCGCAGGAGAAGTACCGGATCGGCAACGGTTCGGCGCTGGAAGTCTCGGACGCCCAGAACGCGGTGACCCAAGCCGAAGCAGACTATGTCTCCGCAGTGTATGACTATCATCTCGCCGTCGTCGGCCTCGAAGCCGTCGTCGGTCGCCCACTTCGCTGAAGAATAGAGGACAGCCAGATGTCTCGTGGATCCAAGATCGGACTCGGAATCGGACTGGTCGTGATCGTGCTCGGTGCGGTCACCATCCTCGGTGGCGCCCGCGGCAAGAACAAGCCCGTCGAGGTCAAGCTCGAACAGGTCGGTAATCGTGACTTGGTCGCCGCGGTTACGGCCAGCGGCAAGATCGAGGCGAAAAGCCAGGTCGATATCTCGTCGGAAGTCACGGCGCGTATCACCGCGATCACGGTCAAGGAAGGCGACCTGGTGAAGAAGGGTCAGTTGCTCGTCGAGCTCGACCAGGTGCAGTTCAAGGGCGCCGTCGATCGTGCCACCGCCTCGCTGACCTCGGTCGAGGCGCAGCTGATGCAGTCGCGTGCCAACCGCGATCAGGCCAAGCGCGCACTCGATCGTTCGAAGGAACTGAAGAAGACGGCGCCGACGCTGATCACCGATGAGTCGATGGAGCAGGCCCAGCAGGCGTTCGACGTCGCCGATGCGAATCTCAAGTCGAGCGAAGCCAACGTGATGCAGACTCGCGCCTCACTCAAGGAAGCCCAGGACAACCTCGCACGCACGCGGCTCTTCTCGCCGATCTCGGGTCGGGTCGTCCGGCTGGCGGTCGAGGAAGGCGAAGTCGCCGTGCCAGGCACCTTCTCGCGTGAAACCGGCTTGCTGATGCGGATCGCCGATCTCTCCGTGATCCAGGCCAAGGTCAAGGTCGACGAAACCGACGTCGTGCGGCTCGCGTTGGGCGATTCGGTCTCGGTTTCGATCGACGCCTTCCCCGACACGGCGTTCGTGGGCAAGGTCACCAAGGTCGGCAACAGCGCGGCGACCACGGCGGCCGGCAGCAGCGGCACCGCAGATCGCGCGGTCGACTTCGAAGTGGAAGTCACCCTGACCAATCCACCGGCCGACGTGCGGCCGGACCTGAGCATGACGGCGCGGATCATCACCGATACGCGGAAGAGCGTCCTCAGCATTCCGATCATCGCACTGACCGCTCGCGCGCATGAGGTCGTCGGCAGCGAGACGAAGCCCGCGGCACCGAAGAGCCCGGCCGACACGGCCAATGGCAAGAAGCCGAAGGAGCGTGAGGGTGTCTTCGTCGTGAACAATGGGGTCGCGATGTTCCGCGCCGTGAAGGTCGGCATCGCCGGCGACGAATATTTCGAGGTGCTGGACGGGCTGAAGGCCGGCGAAACGCTGGTGGCCGGCTCCTATCAGGCGATCCGCGACATGAAGGACTCGACGAAGGTGAAGGCAGCGCCCGCAGGGATGGAGGTCAAGAAGCCGTGAGCGATGACATCATTCGCCTCGAGGGCATCACCCGCGAATACGTGATGGGGAGCGAGCGTGTGCTCGCCCTTCGCGGGGTGGACCTCACCATCAAGCGGAACGAATACGTCGCGATCATGGGGCCTTCCGGTTCCGGCAAGTCGACGATGATGAACATGCTCGGCGCGCTCGATACACCGACCGCAGGCAAGTACTGGCTCAACGGGCACGAAGTGTCCCAGATGGCGGATGACGATCTGGCGCGGGTTCGCAACCGCGAGATCGGCTTCGTCTTCCAGACCTTCAACCTGTTGCCGCGCGCCTCGGCGCTCGCGAATGTCGAGCTCCCGCTGGTCTACGCCGGCATCGGCGGCAAGGAACGGAAGCAGCGGGCAGAGTCGGCCCTGGAGCGGGTCGGGCTGGGGCAGCGGATGCACCACAAGCCCAACGAACTTTCCGGTGGTCAGCGGCAGCGGGTCGCGATTGCCCGCGCACTCGTGAACGAGCCGTCAATCCTGCTCGCGGACGAGCCGACCGGCAACCTCGACTCGGCGACGAGCGAGGAAATCATGCGCGTGTTCGGACAGCTGCACGCGCAGGGTCAGACGGTACTGATCGTGACCCACGAACCGGACATCGCCGCACACGCCCGCCGCGTTGTGATCCTCCGCGACGGCAAGGTCGACTCCGACAAGCTGAATCCGGTGCCTTCCAGCAGCGCGGCGGCCTGAGATGCCACTCTTCGAGGCGGTGCGGCTGGCGCTGACCTCGATCCGGGCGCAGAAGCTCAAGAGCTTCTTCTCCCTGGTCGGTGTGCTCATCGGCGTCACCTTCCTGATCGCGGTTGTGTCGATCGTGCAGGGAATGAATGTCTACATGACCGACAAGTTCGCCGGGGCCCTGATCGGTGTGAACACCTTCCAGCTCCGCTCCCGCCCGAACATCCAGACGGGAGATGCGAGCGACGAGGATTGGCGCCGCTGGCAGCGCAATCCGCGCATCACCACCGAGGATGCGGCCTACGTCGAGGCCAACCTCAAGGTGCCGGCGCGGTTTGCCCGCTCCGGGTTCGACCGCGCGACACTCACCTGGCAGGGGCGCCAGGCCAAGGATATCGACGTCAATACCGTCGATGCCGAGTTCTTCACGATCAAGCACTACGACATCGTCGAAGGACGCGCCTTCTCGCCGCAAGAGGTCACCATCGGTGCGGCCGTGGTCGTCCTCGGCTACGAGCTGGGCGATCGGCTCTTCAATGGCCGCGACCCCATTGGCCAGACCATCAGTATTGCCGGCCTGCCGCATCGCGTCATCGGCGTGGTCGCGAAGCAGGGCAATCTCTTCGGCATTTCGCTGGACAAGTTCGTGATCACACCAGTCACTTCCCCGGCGCGGCGGATCGCGAACCGTCCGCACGTCATCGACGATCTGCATATCCAGGCGATCAATCCCGACCAGATGAATGCGGCGATGGAAGAGGTCCGGGTGATGATGCGGGTGCGGCGCGGCCTCAAGCCAGGTCAGCCCGACAACTTCCATCTGGAGTCGGTCGAGGCGGCCCTCGAGGGGTGGAAGAAGATCTCTCGCGTGCTCTTCATGGCGCTCCCCGGGCTGGTCGCGATCTCGCTCGTGGTCGGCGGGATCGTCATCATGAACATCATGCTGATGGCCGTATCGGAACGCACGCGTGAAATCGGGGTCCGCAAGGCCCTCGGTGCCAAGCGACGGGACATCATGGCGCAGTTCGTCGTCGAGTCGGCCACACTCTCGGTGACGGGTGCCATTCTCGGGATCGGAGCCGGCATCGTCCTGGCCTTCGCCATCCGGGCGTTCTCGCCACTGCCGGCTGCGGTGGCTCCCTGGTCGATCGGAGTGGGCGTGGCCCTCGGCATCTTCGTCGGGATGGTCGCCGGGGTGTACCCGGCGCGTCAGGCGTCCCGGCTCGATCCTATCACCGCATTGAGGCAGGAATGAGCAAGACCCTGGGTCGTGGCAACCTCCTTGCCCGCGCCGCAGAGGGTGTCACTCTCGCCCTCGATTCGGTGCGTGCGAGCAAGCTCCGTGCTGCGCTGACCATTCTCGGGATTGCGATCGGAGTGATGGTCGTCATCGCGATGGCCTCGATGATCACCGGCATCCAGGGCTCGGTCAGCGAGATCGTCCAGCGCGCGGGGCCGAAGTCGTTCTACGTCATGCGCTATTTCCGCGCCGGGCTGCAGATCTCCGACGGCACCGATGAGATGTCGCCGTGGCGCCGCCGCCCGCAGGTCACCCGCGAAGAGGCGGAGATGATCAGCAGGCTCCCGTCGGTAGCGGCCGTCAACCTGCGCGAGAGTTCGAGTTCGCGGGTCTCGTACCGTGACAAGTCCTTCGAGGACACCCAGATCGAGGGGATGAGCCCCGCGTGGCTCGAGGTCGAAGGCGGCGAGCTCAAGGATGGCCGCAACTTCACCCCGGTCGAAGACCTCAGCGGCTCCTTCGTTGTGGTCATCAACAAGGCGGCAGCCGACAAGCTGACGCCCGGTCTGGACCCGGTCGGCAAGGTCATCAAGATCTTCGGGCTGCCGTTCACGGTCGTGGGGCTGTACGAGGACCCATCGGGGCTCTTCTCCGACCAGAAGCAGCCGAAGTTTGTCGTGCCGCACACGACGTTCGTGAAGGCGGCCACCTTCAACTGGGGCTGGCTGCAGGTGTCGGTATTCCCGACGAGCCTCAGCACCCAGACGGCCACGATGGATGAAGTCACCGTGGCGCTGCGAGTCTACCGTGGCCTCAAGCCGGGCGAAGCGAACAACTTCGATCTGGTCTCGGGTGATCAGTTCATGGAGTCGTTCAACAGCATGACCGCCGGCTTCTTCCTGGTGATGCTGGTGCTCTCGAGCGTCGGCCTGATGGTCGGCGGCGTTGGGGTCGTCGCAATCATGATGATCTCGGTCACCGAGCGCACCCGTGAGATCGGCGTCCGCAAGGCGCTGGGGGCCACCCGCGGCGAAATCCTCTTCCAGTTCCTGGTCGAGGCCGCCACGCTCACCCTGCTCGGCGGACTCTGCGGGATGGCAATGGGGGCCCTGATTGCGTGGGGGATTCACTCACTCACGCCGATCCCGGCAGAAATCCCGCTCTGGTCGGTTGCCGCCGCGATCGGCGCGTCGATCGTCACCGGCGTCCTCTTCGGCCTCTACCCCGCCAACAAGGCGGCGAGACTGGATCCGATCGAGGCGTTGCGGTACGAATAGGACGAGAAGGGAGAAGGGAGAAGGGAGAAGCGCGAACGGCACAGGGGCCGGTATCTCATTGAGGTGCTGGCCTCGCGGCTTTCCTCCCTTCTCGCTTCTCCCTTCTCCCTTCTCGCTTCTCGCTTGTAGGTCTTACTTTTCATGGATGCCCTACTCCGAGGCCCTCCGCCTCGCCCTCGCCACGATCTGGGGCGCCAAGCTCCGATCCTTCTTCACCCTCCTCGGCATCATCGTCTCCGTCGGCTTCCTCGTCACCGTGGTCGCCGTGATCCAGGGAATGAATTTCTATGTTCGGGAAAACCTCACCGGCGCGATGATCGGCACCAACGCCTTTCAGGTGCGCCGCACGCCGATCTCGGTCGGGCTGCTCGACGATGAGGAAGTGCGCCGGCTCAGCATGCGCCCATTGATTTCGCGCGACGACGCCGCCATGGTGGCGCGAGCACTCCCGGACGCGGAAGCCGTGGCGCTGCAGTCGGGCTGGCCGACGCCGGCGTCGGATGTCGTCTATCGCAATCAGAGTGTCGGGGGAGTCCTGATCTTCGGTATCACCCCGCCCTACCAGCTGGTGCAGGACTACATCTTCGCCGCGGGGCAGGAACTCACGGAACCCGATCTCGAGCGTCGTCGCGCCGTTGTCGTGCTCGGCTGGGACGTGGCCTACAAGCTCTTCCCCACGCCGGAGATGGCCATCGGCAAGAGGGTCCGCGTGGCGGGACGGGAGTTCGAAGTGCGCGGCGTCACCGCCAAGAAGGGCACCACGCTGGGGCAGTCGTTCGATGGCTTCGTGCTGATGCCCCTGTCATCGTTCGAGTCGATCTACGGGCGGCGCTCCACCACCGTGATTTCGGTGAAGATGCGCGACGCAGAGGAGATCCCGTCGGCAATGAATCGGGCCGAGGAGGCGATGCGGCTGGCGCACCGGCTGCGCCCGCGTCAGGAGAACGACTTCACCGTAGACAAGGCCGACGCGCTTATCGCCTTCTGGCAATCGCTCACGGCACTGCTCTTCGCCGTGGTACCGGCCGTGGTCTGTATCGGCATCGTGGTCGGCGGGATCGTGATCATGAACATCATGCTGATGTCGGTGAGTGAGCGCACCCGCGAGATCGGTGTACGCAAGGCACTCGGGGCCAATCGACGTGACATTCTCCGTCAGTTCCTCGTCGAGACCATCCTGTTGAGCAGCTTCGGAGGCATCATCGGGGTCAGTGCCGGGTGGATTCTGGCCCAGGCTGTGGCCGCCTTCACCCCGCTCCCGGCACGGGTAACGTGGTGGTCGGTCGCCATCGCCCTGGTCCTTGGCGTCACGACGGGCATCGTGTTCGGCGTCTATCCCTCGTCGCGCGCCGCGCGACTCGACCCCATCGCCGCGCTGCGACAGGAGTAACGATGGCCTTCCGCCTGGCAAACGTGTCGGAAGGGGTCGTTCTGGCCTTCGAAGCAATGCGCGGCAACAAGCTTCGCTCCGCGCTGACCATCCTCGGTGTGGTGATCGGTGTCACGACCGTGATGGTGATGGCCTCCCTGGTCGAGGGCATTCGCTCCCAGATCTTCGCATCGATTGCGAATGCATCGCCACAGTCGTTCTACGTCATCCGCTTCTACTCCTCGACGCCACTCAATCCTGACCGGTTGCCGGCCGAAGTGCGCATGCGCCCCATCCTCTCAGAGGCCGACGCCGAGGCACTCTCCAAGGTGCCGGGAATCCGGCACGCCGGGCTCTGGGTGCAGGTACCGCAACGGATGAGTTTCGCCGGCGAGGGCTCGCAGCCGTTGCTGGTCTACGGGGCCGACAATTCCTACGTGGAAATTCAGGGCGGCACCCTGTTGCGCGGGCGGTGGTTCTCGAAGGGCGAGCTCAGCGCGGGGACCCAGGTACTGGTCATCGAGGACAAGGCCGCGCAACGCCTCATGGGGAGCCTCGACCCGCTTGGGCGCGTGGTCAGGATCGGGGGACGGCCGTTCACCGTGATCGGAGTGTTTGCGGAACCTGATAACATCTTTGCTCCGCCAGGTGCCACGAACGGTGGCGTGATTCCTTTCCGGGCTGCGCAGCAGAACTTCCATTACGACGCGACCAACGGGCTCTTCCTCGCAACGCTCGCGGAGCGCGGCACCCGCGTGGTCGACGCACAGGATGCTGCCATCGCCAATCTTCGGCGCGCTCGCTCACTGCGGCCCGCCGACCCCAACAACTTCGATGTGCTCACCCAGGACAAGATCCTCGAGACCATCGACAAGCTCACCTCGGCGTTCTTCCTGGTGATGATCGCGCTCTCCTCGGTTGCGCTTCTCGTCGGTGGGATCGGCGTGATGGCGATCATGATGGTCTCGGTGACAGACCGCACTCGCGAGATCGGGATCCGGAAAGCGCTTGGCGCCACCCATAACGAGATCCTCTGGCAGTTTCTGGTGGAGGCCGCGACGCTCACTGCCTTCGGTGGCCTGCTCGGCATCGCAATGGGAATGCTCGGCGGTGAATTGCTCAAGCTCGTGTTGCATCTGAACAGCGGACCGCCACTCTGGAGCGCGGTGATCGCGAGCGGCGTGTCGGTGCTGATCGGGCTGGTGTTCGGCGTCGTCCCCGCGAATCGCGCAGCGAGGATGGATCCGGTGGAGGCGCTGCGGTATGAGTAAGAGAAGGGAGAAGGGAGAAGGGAGAAGGGATGCCGAAGTTGTCATCCTGAGCGAAGCGAGGGAGCCTGAGCTCCGCCCCCTCGCTTCGCTCAGGGTGACACGCTTCTCCCTTCTCCCTTCTCCCTTCTCCAGTACCTTTCTTCCATGACCGTCGACCTCCTCGTAGTAGCCCCGCATCCCGACGACGCCGAATTGCTCGCGGGAGGCACCCTCGCCAAGGCCGCTGACCAGGGCCACCGTACCGGCATCCTCGACCTCACGCGCGGCGAACTTGGCTCACGCGGCTCGCCCGAGCTTCGCGCCGAGGAGGCGGACGCAGCATCGTTGATCCTCGGCGTGTCGATGCGGCTCAACGCGGGCCTCCCCGACGGCCACCTCGACAACAACGACGCAATGCGCCGGGTCGTGGTCGAGCAACTGCGCGCGCTGCGGCCTCGCGTGGTGATTCTCCCCTACATCGTGGGTCGGCATCCGGACCACCGCATCGCATCGGAGCTGGTGCGCGACGCCTGTTTCCTCGCGGGGCTCCGCAACTATCCCGCGGCGGGTGAGCCATTCAAGCCGTTCAAGCTCTGTTTCGCCCTCGCGTATCGAGAGGATCCGGTCCCGCCGACCTTCATTGTCGACATCTCCAGTACCTTCGAACGAAAGCTTGCTGCAGTTGCCTGCTATGCATCGCAATTCGGTGGTGTGACCCAGGCGGGCGAGCTCTACCCCAACGGCCAAACCCTCCCGGATCTGCTTCGGACCCAGCACGCGCACTACGGCTCGCGAATCCGCGCGGCCTATGGCGAGCCGTTCTGGACCGCCGAAACGATGCTGGTCGACGACATCATGACCCTCGAAGTCGGCTCCCTCTAGCCGGGTACCAATCGCGTAACTCCTTCCCTCGCAACACTTACGGGAACCACGGGCAGGGCAGATGATTCCGGGATGCTGTTGCGCCCGGGAATTCCGCGAAGGACCGCCCCGACTAGATTTGGGGCCATGGAACCCGTCTACCTCGATCACGCCGCGACGACTCCGGTGCGCCCCGAAGTTCTGGAGGCGATGCTCCCTTTCCTGAATGCCTCCTGGGGCAACCCTTCGTCGTCGCACCGCTTCGGTCGCGCCGCCAAGGCCGGACTCGAGCAGGGCAAGCGCGAAGTTGCCGAAGCACTCGGCGTTGAGCCGAATCAGGTGATCTTCACGTCGGGCGGCACCGAGGCCGACAACCTCGCGGTCATCGGGGCTGCTCTTGCCGCTCGCGCGCAGGGCCGGCCGATGCACGTCGTCACCACCGCGATCGAGCACAAGGCGGTGCTCGCCGCTGCCCACGCCGTGGTGCATCTTGGCGGCAGCGAAACGATCTTGCCGGTTGATGATTGCGGGATGGTGGATCTCGACGCGCTCGATGATGCGCTCGCGACCCATCCGGCGCTGGTGTCGGTGATGTGGGTCAACAACGAAGTCGGTGTGGTGCAGCCGATGGCCGAAATCGGCGCGCGATGTCGTGCCGCGGGTGTGCCGCTGCACAGCGATGCCGTGCAGGCCTACGGCAAGCTGCCGATCGACCTCGACGCGGTCGGCTGTTCCCTCCTCTCCATCAGCGGACACAAGCTGGGCGCGCCCAAGGGAATCGGAGCGCTCATCGTCCGCGACCGCCACATCATCGAATCCATCATTCACGGCGGCGGCCAGCAGTTCGGTATCCGGCCAGGCACCGAGAATGTCGCGGGCGCAGTCGCCCTGGGGCGAGCGGCGCTGCTCGCGCGGCAGGAACTCGATGGCCACGTGAGCAAGATGATCCGGCTTCGCGACGAACTTGCCAACCGCCTGCGGGCCAGCGTCCCCGACCTCGTGGTGCAGTGCGAGTATTCGGTGCGCGCTCCCCACGTGCTCAGCATCTCGGTCCCTGGGGCCGAGGCAGAAGCGATGCTGATGCATCTGGATATGGCGGGAGTGGCGTGCAGCGGTGGCTCGGCCTGTTCGACCGGGTCGGTGGAACCATCGTATGTGCTCGTCGCGATGGGAATCGATCGCTCACTGGCCCTCGGCACGCTGCGTTTCTCGCTCGGTCACGAGACCACCGAGGCGGACATCGCCCGCGTCGCCGAAATCTTCCCGGGGATTGTCGACCGGGTTCGCAAGCTGGGAGTCTCGCTCGGTCGTGCCTAGCCCGGGGAAGGTCCTTGTCGCGATGAGCGGCGGGGTCGATTCGTCGCTCGCGGCAGCCCTGCTCGTCGAGCAGGGCTACGACGTTGTGGGTGCGACGATGAAGCTCTTCTGCTACGGCGACGACGTGCCCGATCGCCCCTGCTGCTCGCTCGACTCCATCTACGATGCGCAGGCCGTGGCTCACAAGCTTGGCATCCCGCACTACGTCCTCAATCTCGAGGATCGTTTCTCGGAACGCGTCATCGATAATTTCGTGGACGAGTACTCCCGTGGACGAACCCCGATTCCCTGCGTGCGCTGCAACTCGTTCACCAAATTTCGTGACCTGCTCGCCCACGCAGATGCGCTGGGCTGCGACGCGATCGCGACGGGCCACTATGCCATCGCCCGCGACGGCGCACTCTACCGCGGCGACGATCGCTCGAAGGACCAGAGCTACTTCCTCTGGGGGATCGACCAGGCAGTCGTGGCCCGGATGCTCACGCCCGTTGGCGAGCTGAGCAAGGTCGAAACCCGGCAGCGCGCCCGCGCGATGGAACTTCTCACCGCCGACAAGCCCGAGAGCGTCGAGATCTGCTTTGTACCCGATGACAACTATGTCGGCGTGCTCGAGAAGCGCCTACCCGCCGATGCCCCGGCACTGAGTCGCGGCCCGCTCGTCACCACCACCGGCGAAGTGATCGGCGAACACGACGGCTTCGCGCGCTACACCATCGGCCAGCGGAAGGGGCTCCCCGGCGGGCGCTCGTTGCCACTCTTCGTGGTCGGCATCAATCCGGTGAGTCGCGAAGTCGTGGTCGGTGGCGCCGATGACCTGCTCGGCCATGCGGTCACGCTCGAGGAGATCAACTGGCTCGCGACTCCGTTGCGCGTTGGTGACAATTGTCTCGCGCAACTGCGCTACCGCGCCGAGGCGGTCCCGGCTGTCGTTCGCGCCGTCGGTGACGATACCGTCTCGCTCGATCTGCTGACTCCCGTGCGCGCGATTGCACCGGGCCAGTCAGGTGTGCTCTATGACGGTGCTGCCCGGGTACTGGGCGGCGGCGTCATCCGCCAGGCCGCCTGAGACTCCGGATGCACGCCGACCCGAAGGCCCAGCCGCTCCACCTTGTTACCGATGACGACGACGCGCCCGCCGGGCCGGTCATCGACTTCCGCGATCCCGCCTGGTACCTCAACCGTGAGCTCTCCTGGCTCGAGTTCAACCGCCGCGTGCTCCACGAAGCGCTCGATCCCCGGACGCCGCTCTTCGAACGCGTGAAGTTCGCGGCGATCTTCGCGAGCAATCTCGACGAGTTCTTCCAGGTGCGGGTCGCCGGCGTGCGCGAGCAGGTCGCGGCGCGAGTACTGGAGCACGGCGCCGACCGGATGACGCCGACGCAGCAACTAGTCGGGATTCGAAGTACGGTTCGCCAGATGGTCGAACAGCACTCGCGCTGCGTGGTGGGCGAGTTGATCCCCGCCCTGGCAAGTCACGGCGTCCGGGTTCACGATCGCTTCGAGGACCTCCCCGAGGCCGACCGCGATCACCTCCGGGCCTTCTTCCATTCGCACGTCTTTCCGATCCTGACCCCCCTCGCGGTCGACCCCGCGCATCCGTTCCCGCACATCTCGAATCTGTCGCTCTCGCTGGCCGTGACCCTCGCCGATGAGACCGGGCGGCCGCGGTTCGCCCGGGTGAAGGTGCCGAAGCGACTGCCTCGCTGGGTGCCGCTCACGCGACCCAACGAATTCCTGCCGCTCGAATACCTGATCGGCGCGCACCTCGAGTCGCTCTTCCCCGGCGTCCGGATCATCGGCTGGCACATCTTCCGGATCACCCGGAATACCGATCTCAACCTCGAGCTCGGCCCGCTCGCGAGTGATGACGCCGAAGATCTGCTCTCACTGATCCAGGAAGAGGTGCAGAACCGGCGCTTTGGCGAGGTGGTCCGCCTCGAAGTGCACAAGTCGATGCCGGCGGCGCTGCGCACCAGGCTCATCGAGGAATTCAACGAGGCTGATGCCGGTGAAGGGCTGCCCCTCACCGAGGACGATGTCTTCGAGGTCTCGGGACCGCTCGATGGCAGCCAGTTCGCATCGATCGCCGCACTCGACTTCCCCACCCTCAAGGATCCGCCGTTCACGCCGACGACACCGCGCCGGCTCGCCGAAGGGCGCGATTTCTTCACGGCCATTCGGGAAAGCGACGTCTTCCTCCATCACCCGTACGATTCATTCCAGAACTCGGTCGAGCGGATGATCACGGCGGCATCAGCGGACCCGGATGTCCTCGCCATCAAGATCACGCTCTATCGGACCGGTGGCGAGATCGCCCGCTTGCTTGCAGAGGCCGCCGAGCGTGGCAAACAGGTCGCGGTGCTGATCGAATTGCAGGCGCGCTTCGATGAAGAGAACAACATCAGCTGGGCGAAGCGGTTCGAGGATATCGGCGTGCACGTGAGCTACGGCGTTGCCGGGCTCAAGACCCACGCGAAGGTATTGCTGGTGGTGCGGCGCGAGGGGGATGCCATCCGGCGCTATGTCCACATCGGCACCGGCAATTACAACCCCGTCACCGCCCGCTTCTACACCGACTTCGGCCTGATCTCGGCCGACCCTGATCTGGGCGCCGATCTCTCGGATCTCTTCAATGTGCTCACGGGCTTCGCCGCGCCGAGTGGCTATCGCAAGCTGCTGGTGGCGCCACGCTGGCTCAAGCCGCGACTGTTGCAGCTCATCGGGCGCGAGATCGATCACGCGAAGGCAGGGCGGCAGGGACGCATCATCGCGAAGATGAATGCGCTGGTCGATCAGGAGATCATCGAGGCACTCTACCGCGCCTCGGCCGCCGGCGTAGAGATCGACCTCATCATCCGCGGCATCTGCTGCCTGCGCCCGGGCGTGGCCGGCGTGAGCGAACGGATCCGCGTCATCTCGATCCTCGGCCGCTTCCTCGAACACTCCCGCGCCTTCCTGTTCCGGAACGGCGGCAAGGAAGAGGTCTTCATTTCGTCGGCCGACCTGATGCCGCGTAACCTCGAGCGCCGGATCGAAGCCGCGGTCCCGATCGACGACCCGCGGCACCGCGCCGATCTGCGTCGCCTGCTCGAGATGATGCTGGAAGACAACCGGCAGGCGTGGGTCCTCGGACCAAATGGCCATTACACCCAGCGAAATCCCGCGCCAGGGGAACCCGAGCGCGGGACGCAGAAGATCCTGATTGAGCGGCGATAGCGGATGATGGATGACAGATGATGGATGACGGATGACGGATGAAAGCAAAGGGTCGGTAGCTCGGTGAGCTGTCGACCCTTGATCACAATCCGTCATCTGTCATCTGTCACCTGTCATCCGTCATCCATCATCCAAGTTTTTCATTAAACTCGCGAAAGGCTTGTTCCTGCTCCGGCGTGAGCTTCTCCGGAATCTTCACGGTCACCGTGACGACCTGATCGCCCTTCTGGCCACTCTTCTCCACGCCCTGCCCCTTGATGCGAAACTTCCGCCCCGGCTGCGTACCAGCCGGAATGCGCAGCTTCACCTTGGTGCCGGCAACCGTCTTCACCTGAACGGTTGAACCGAGCAGCGCCTGCGTCAGAGTGATCGGAATCTCGCACTTGATGTCGAGGCCGTCGCGCGTGAAGAAGCGATCGGGCTCCACCGTGAAGCTCACCAGCACATCGCTCGCTGGCCCGCCCGCCTTCTGACGTGGCCCCTGCCCCTTCATCCGCACCCTCGTGCCGGTCTCGGTACCTGAAGGCACCGTGATCAGGATCTGCTTCTCGGTGCGCTGCTCGCCGCTGCCGTTACAGGTGTGGCAACGCTGCGAAGGAATCTTGCCCCGCCCGCGACACTGCGGGCAGGGGCGCTGCACCGCGAAACCACCCTGACCGAACGAGATGGTGCCGCGTCCGTTGCATTCAGGGCAGGTTGTGAAGGTGGCGCCCGGTTCGGCACCATTGCCGCCGCAAGTGACGCAAACGTCGGTCATCGATAGAGTAACCGGCACCTTGCCGCCGACAACCGCCGTGCGGAACGGCACCGTGACGGTGACCTCGACGTGCTCGGCGCCCTCGCGCTCTTCCGGGCCGCGGCGTCCCTTCCCGAAGATCGACGAGAAGATGTCTCCGAGGCCGAACGAACCGAAGTCGGCGGCGTCGAACGACTCGTCACTCGGCGGCGACCCGCCCGGGCGTGGCCCACTGGGCCGCGACTGGGGCCGACTCCCGAAGTTGCTGAAGGCGCCGAGGCGACGCATCTGGTCGTACTTCGCCTTCTTTTCCGGATCCGACAACACGCCGTTCGCCTCGGAGATCTGCTTGAACTTCTCCATGGCAGCCGGATTGTTGGGATTCGCATCCGGATGGTACTGCTTGGCGAGTTTCCGGTACGCCTTCTTGATCTCGTCAGGTGTGGCCGAGTCGGGAACGCCGAGCAGGGCGTAGAAGTCCTGGTTCGCCACTCAGGCTACGCCCTGCTCCGAATACACCTGCACGCGCGCGGGCCGGATCACGACGCCCTTGAAGCGATAGCCGGTCTGGAAGGTCTGCTTGACCGTGTGATCCTGTTCCGGCGTCTCCGGGGCCACCACCGCGACCGCATCGTGCATCGTCGGATCGAACGGCTCGCCGGTCGGTTCGATGCGCTCGAGTCCGGACGCCTCGAGATCCTTGCGCACCTTCTTCTGGATCAGATCGAAGGCGCTTCTGAAGGCCTCACCCGAGGTCGTCGCCGGGTCGGACGCAGCCAGCCGATCGACGTCGTCGAGAATATCCAGCAGCCGCTCGGCCAGAGAGGATGCTCCGCGGTCGAACGCCTCGGTCTTTTCCTTGGTCGTCCGCCGGCGGTAGTTGTCGTACTCGGCGGCGAGCCGGAGGTAGCGGTCCTCGGAATCGGCAAGCGCGCGGACCAATTCATTATCGGAAGCCTCTGCGTCCGCGTATCCCTGCCCTTCGGTCTCCAGACTCTCGGGCGCGGTCGGCAGATCGGCGTCATTCGTTTTGGGCGTCTCAGACATCAGTCCAGATACTCCGGTCAAACGGGTGTGCTGAAAGGAACGCAACCGGTGTGCCCTAAAGCAATGCCGGATTGGCAGATGGCGAACGCGTTGCAGGCACGAAACACACGCCTTCCCATGAATGTCGCCCTGAGCGAAGCGAGGGGGCGGAGCATGGCTTACAGGCTGTCACCCTGAGGAAAGCGAGGGGGCAAGGCATCGCTGCGGTTCCCTGCTTCGCCCCCTCACTTCGTTCAGGGTGACAACGAGTCTACCCTGCGACTCTCCGCCACAGGGCAAACAGCGCCGTCTGCACCGCCCGCGCCCTGATCTCGCTCCGGTCTCCGGAAAATTGCAGCCGCCGGGATTGGACCTTCTCACCAATCAGGGTGGCGATCCAGACGGTCCCCACCGGCTTCTCGTTGGAGCCCCCACCGGGGCCGGCAACGCCCGTGATGCTGATCGCTGTGCTGGCGCCGAGCCGGGACGCGATGCCGCTCACCAGCGCCTCGGCCGTTTCCTGCGAGACTGCGCCGTGCGCCGCGAGCACTGCGGCAGGGACGCCGGCGAGCTGCTCTTTCGACGCGTTGGAGTAGGTCAGGGCGCCGCCCAGGAAGACATCCGACGAGCCGGGGATTTCCGTCAGGCGCGCGCCGAGCATGCCGCCAGTGCACGACTCCGCTACAGCGAGCGTCTGCTGGCGCGCCCGCAGCCGGCCCAGGAGCAGCGCGGCGAGATCATCCTCGCCATCGCCCCAGGCGTGGGCCCCGACGTTCTCATGGAGGCGCGCGCTGGCATCGGCAAGCCGGGAGTCGGCCTCGGCAGGCGTGAGCCCCCACGCGTCGACCCGAACGTCGACCCCGGCCACTCCAGGGAGGTACGCCAGTGTGAGCGGGGCGAGCGCATCTTCGAGCGCGCCGATTCCTTCGGCCAGCATCGATTCGCCGATGCCGCTCGTGCGCACCGTGGTCGAACGAATCACCGTATCGTGGCCGCGCGAGGCGAGCCGGGGCAGCACCTCGTGCTCCATCAGCTTGATCATCTCGCTCGGTACGCCTGGCAACATCACCACTACGCCGCGTGGCGATTCCAGCCAGAGCCCGGGCGCACTGCCCCAGTGATTCGTGAGCACCGTCGCCCCGCGAGGCACCATCGCCTGGGTGCGATTGCTCTCGACCAGCATTCGCCCCAGTCGACTCCACCGCTCAGTAAGCATTGTCCAGATCGCGTCATCGAACTGCAGCGGCATGTCGAGGAGTTCCGCGACGACGTTCTTCGTCATGTCATCGCGCGTGGGGCCGAGGCCACCGGTGGTGATCACGAACCCGGTGCGCGAGAGCGCGGCATTGACGGCGTCCTCGATCGCAGCTGGGGCATCGGCGACTGACGTGCGGCGGACGACCTGCCCTCCAACGGCGGCGAGCGCCTTGCCGAGCCAGGCGGAGTTGGTGTCAATCGTGAAACCGAGCAGCAGCTCGGTCCCCACAGTTACCAGTTCGATATACACGGAATGATCAGCGGAAGAGGCGACGGTACTGCACCAGATACACCACGAACGAATAGATCGTCAGCGTGAGGGCAATGCCAAGGGTGGCGGCCACGAAGCCGCCGTGAAACTGGTGCCACCAGAGTGCGAATCGCGACGATTGCCAGCCGAGCGGCCGGACGGCATCACGGAATGCGAACCACGCCAGTGTGCCGCCGATGAAGACGTTCTGCAAGGCGGCTTTCATCTTCCCGGCGTTGCCGGCGGCAATCACCACACCCTTGCTCTGCGCCCAGGCGCGAAACGCCGTCATCGCGAACTCACGACCGATGAGCAGCAGGCAGACCCAGAGCGGGATACTTCCCCAGACCGGAATGTCGTAGAGCTCGTGACGCTGCTGCGAAATCCACCAGATGGGGCCGAGGGTCGCGAAGAGGAGCAGCTTGTCGGCGAGCGGATCGAGCGTGCGGCCGAGATCGGACTCCAGCCCCCGCTCGCGCGCGATGCGGCCGTCGATCACATCGGTGACCGCGGCCGTCACGAAGATCACGAAGCAGGCGAGCTTGGGCCAGTACCCTTGAATGAAGGGGAGGAAGGCCACCACCGGCGTGATCGCAATGCGTGCGACCGTCAGGATGTTGGGGAGGGTCCAGACCGTAGGGCGGGTCATCCCAGTGTCTTGAGTACCAGCTTGCTGACCGCCTTCAGGGTATCGAATACGCCGTCGCCGCGAACCGCGACGCCTTCGAAGGTCGGCACTCGCTCGACCCAGACGCCATTCTGTTCCGAGACGAGGTAGGCGCCCGGGCGGTATGGGTCGGGCGTCACCTTCTGGCGTTCGGGATCTTCGACCGGCCACCCCGGATTCAGTGCCGCGTCGAGATCGCCGATGGCGGCCGCATTGGGGAGGTCTCGCTTGTTGTACTGGATGACAAACGGCAGATGGGTGAGGTCGTAGCCGTGCTGCGCCATGTTGTCGTACAGGTTCTGCATCGCTTCGAGGTTGGCTTCCATCCGGTCGATCTGCGAGTCGGCCACGAACACCACACCGTCGACGCCCTTCAGGATCAGCTTGCGCGACGCGTTGTAGTAGACCTGACCCGGCACGGTGTAGAGATGGAAGCGGGTGCGAAAGCCGCGAATGGTGCCGAGATCAACAGGGAGAAAATCGAAGAAGAGGGTGCGCTCGGTTTCGGTCGCGAGCGAGATCAGCTTCCCCTTCGACGACGGCGCGACCTTCTCGTAGACATACTCGAGATTGGTCGTCTTGCCACCGAGCCCGGGCCCGTAGTAGACGATCTTGCAGTTGATTTCGCGTGATGCGTAGTTGATCAAGGACATCCTGGTCGACCTCTCAGGCGCCGAAGAGTTTATCGAGTTCGTCCTCGGCCGCATCCACGAACCCGGCGTCCACCTGGGTCGTGGTGCCCGCATCACGGGCGAACATCGCGGTGAAGATCGTGGTGAGCTCCGACACTGCGCTGCGCATCCGCAGCTTCACCAGGCCGAGGGTGGTACGATTGTCGAACAGGACGACAAGAATGACGCGCCGGGCGATGTCGGCGAGGTAGAGCGATTCCTTCTCACCCTGATGAAAGAGCGCGCCGAACTCCGGCTCACCGAGGAGGCGGGCCAACTGATCGTTCGCCGAAAAATCGGCAGCCGTCAACGAGGCGAATGCGGTCGGGTCGAAGGTTGGCGTTTCACCAACGGTGATGAGCATCTGCCCGGCGCGGTCAACCAGCAGGGCCGTGCGCCCCGAGGCATCTCGCAGGAAATCCACCAGCACCCCGCGGATCCGTTGCGAATCTTCCTCGTGAAAGGCCCACGATGCCGCACGTGGGGCGGTCACGCGATCGCCTCGAGCTGGGCAATCAGGCGGCGCGCGCGGCCCTGCAACACGGGGACCGTTTCCCACGCGACGTAGTCGAGGAGGAGCGGCAACGCCTCCGGCTCCTGTGATCGCTCGAGCCAGCCCAGTGCCGCAAAGCGCCGGTGCCGCCGATCGGAGAAGAGATTGCGACGATGACGATGGTCATACCCACCGGCCAGCAGCCATCCTCCGAGGACGCCAACTGCGGCGGCACCGAGAAAGGTGGTGGTCGGAAAGGGACGACGGGACATCACAACTCCTCGCGAGCGGTCAGGGCATGGGTCAGGGTGACCCCGTCAACGTATTCCAGCTCTCCACCAACCGGCAGGCCGCGTGCCAGACGGGAGACGCGCACTCCGGCGTGTCCGGCGAGGACCTGCTGCAGGTACGTGGCCGTGGCCTCCCCCTCGAGCGAGGAATTGGTGGCCAGAATCACCTCGCGCACCTCTCCCGCTACCAGCCGCCGCTCAAGCAGGTCGATCCGCAGTGCATCGGGGCCAATGCCATCGAGCGGCGATAACCGGCCGCCCAGCACGACGTAGCGACCACGAAAGGCGCCCGATCGCTCGAGCACCGCCACCCCGCTGGGTTCCTCCACGATGCAGAGTACGCCCGAATCGCGGCGCGGATCACTGCAGATCGTGCAGACTTCACCCTCGGTGGGCTGCCCGCACTGGGTGCACGGATGCACCCGCTCGGCCACAGCGACCAGCGCGCCGGCCAGCGAGGCCATCCGATCCCGAGGCTGTTGCAGGAGATGGTAGGCGAGCCGCTGCGCGGTCTTCCGCCCCACTCCCGGAAGCCGCGCGAGTTCGCCAATGAGCGTCTCGAGGGCGCTCACGGAATCAGGGTGCCGCGTCGTCCGCCGCCGCGATGACGCCGTCGGTCGCTTCGGTGGCGACGATCTCGACCCGACGCTGCGCCTCGGCGATCGCCGACATCACAAGATCCGCGAGCAAGGCAGCGTCACGCTGCTCGAACGCTTCGGGAGCGATCACGAGGTCGCGGACGCGATGCAGCCCATCAACGCTCACGCGGACGAGGCCACCGCCTGCAGTGGCTTCGGCACGCGCCCGGGTCAGGGCGGTGTCCAGATTGACCAGCTGCCGCTCGACGCGCGAACGGAGCTGAAGTGATTCCTTCGATTCTGCTGATGTATCCCGCATCATCCTGCCTTCGGAAGCCGGTACGGTGGGAGGGCTCACCCCTCGTCCACGAGCTCCAAATCTAACGAGTCTGCTGCCGCATCCAGCGCCGGATCACGGGTCCGGAGCTCCCGGAGCCGATCGGCCCGCAAGTCCTCGGCGGAAAGGCGCTTTCCCTTGGGTTGAGTCGGGGCCGAGCCACTGGCACCCTGCTCCAGCTTCACCGTCATGGTGACGCCCATCCGGGCCGAGAGGATAGTCTCGACCACGGCAAGCTGGCGCTCGACCCCCTCCTGAAACACGGCGCTGTCCGGTCCGAACGCCAGAACCACCTTCCCCGGCGCCTGGAGCCGTGCTGTGGCATGATCGAGCGCCTGAGCCAACAACCGGCTCTGCCGGGTCGCAGTGGCCAGCACGTCGGGCCAGATCGCCAGGAGCGCCTCGGCGCTCTGCGGCACCGCCATGCTCGGTGCTGCTCCCTCTGGCGCCGCAGGACTCGACGCCGGAACCGGGCTCGCCGGCGCTGCAGGGGTGACGGCCGCCCGCGCCGAGGGCGCACTTCGCTCCTGAGGTATCGGCTGCACCGGCGCGCCGGCTGAGGGAACCCAGGCAGCGGGAGTCTCACCACGGAGCAAGGCCTTGAGGTCGAGCATCCGATCCATCATCGCCCAGCGGAGCAGCAGGGTCTCGAGGACGAGGCGGGGGTTCGCGCTTCGGCGGATCGCCGGCTCGGTGTCGGTGAGCAGCTTGATCATCCGGACCACGTCTTCGGCGCTCAGGCGCTCGGCCGCGGCCGCCAGGACGGCCCTCGTCGATTCCGGCAGCCCTTCCGGTTCCGCCCCGTAGTGACGCATCACGAGGGCCCGCAGCAGGTCGGCGAGGCCACCGGCGAATTCCACCAGATCGGCGCCGGCGTCGGCGACGGTATCCATGACACTGAAGACATCGGCGGGACGACGATCGGCCACCAGCGTCAGGATGGCGGCGTAGGCCGCGTCGTTGACGAGGCCGAGGACATCGCGGACCCGTTCGGCGGTGAGCGGCCCATCACCAAACGAGATGCACTGATCGAGCACCGACAGGGCGTCACGCATGCCGCCATCGGCGTGACGCGCGATCAGCAGCAGCGCGTCATCTTCGGCGTCGAGTTTCTCGGCGTCGAGCACGGCGCGCAGGCGCGACTGAATCGCCAGCGGGCCGATACGCCGGAAATCGAAGCGCTGCAACCGCGACATCACTGGTGCGGCCGTGTTGGCAATCTTTTGCGGCTCGGTGGTCGCGAAGACGAACACCACCCCCGGCGGCGGCTCCTCGAGGATCTTCAGCAGCGCATTCCACGCTTCACGCGTGAGCATGTGCGCTTCGTCAATGATGTAGACCTTGTGATGACCGGGTTCGGACGCGGCGTACATCGCCCGTTCACGAAGGTCGCGCGCGTCATCGACGCCGCGATTGGAAGCTGCGTCGATCTCGACGACGTCGAGATTGGCCGAGCCGTTCCAGATGCGGAGACAGGCGCCGCACTCACCACACGGCTCACCGGTGGGGTGTTCGCGATCGCGTCGCTCACAATTGAGCGCCATCGCCAGGATGCGCGCGGCGGTCGTCTTGCCCACGCCACGAGGGCCGGTGAGCAGATAGCCGTGCCCGACACGATTCTTGGCGACGGCACCACGCAGGGCGGCGGCGACGTGGTCCTGGACGAGGAGGTCGGCAAACCGGCGAGGCCGGTAGCGGCGGGCGAGAGCGATCGACATCGGGTATTCCCGCGCGGTAGGAAAAACGAAGTGCCCCAGGCACCCCGAAGCGACACCGGACATCGCTTAGCGCTGCTGCCGCTAGGCTCTGACGCGGTTCACGCGCCGGCACCCTTCGGACCTGGGGCACCAGCAAAATAGCCCGGGGCCCCCCGGATCGGGAGCCCCGGGCCGGGCCGGGAAGTTCGTATCCTTTGCTGCAGTGCGCCGGGTCGGGCGCCCTACGGCCGCCCACTTCCAAACAGCACCGCGTTGGTAAACAGCATCGCCGTCCCGCGCCAGAAACCGCGGAACAACGGATTCTCGGCGAATGCAATGACACTCCCGCGCCCCGCCGATTCCACGCTCGCCCACACGGAACCGCTGAGATACTTCGCCGTGTTGCCGGGCCACGAGAATCCGGCGAGCACCGGATCCTTCTCGTCGAACACCACCACATTCTCGCCGGTCTTTGAAGGCTTCAGGAAATCACCCGGCACCGGCACCGCGAGCTTGTCGCGGGTGTAGCCCCAGGTGAGCCAGTGCGACAGATCAAGCGTTGCGCGCGCGATCGCCCCCGGGACTCCCTCGGGCCGGCTGTTGCCCTTGGCACTCGGGCTCACAAACGGCGCCCGCGCGCCGGTCGAGGTGATCGCGGTATCACCCGGCTCGAGTTTCTTCTTGTCGTCCTTGGGCTCGTCGGCCACGCTCCGCAATCCCATCTCCTTGTTCTCGAGCACGGACGTCGCCGAGCCGAGCGCAATCAGGGCCCCACCGCCGCGCACCCAGTCGCGCAACCGGTTCATTCCGCTGGCGCCCAGCGCCCCGGCATAACTCCCCTCGGGGAGAATGATCACGTTGAAGCGCTCGAGCGACGCGCCGCTCAGGCGTCGTGCATCGACCGCAGTGAAAGTCTGGTGCAACTCCTTCTCGAGATACCACCAGACATCGCCGAACGACGTCTGCGAGACACCATCGCCACCCACCACGATGATCTTCGGTGCCCGCACCGGTATCATCGTCGGACTTCCCACGCCGGCGCTCCCCGCGTCGGGGAACCCCGACTGGATCGCCTTCACTGCCACACCGTTCGCCGGGCCGAGTGCCGCAATGCGCCCGTGCACCGTTTCGGGGTTGCGACCGACACGTAGCAGGAAGGTTCCCGCGGGATAGGTCGTGCCATCCGCTCGGGTCGGCTCCGTTGCCACGTTCACCACGAACCCCTCAGCGAGCAACCGCATCGCCAGCACCTCGGCGGCCCGTGTGCCCCCGGCAAAGAGGTAGGCGCTCTGGGCACGCGGCGGCGCGTCGATCAACACCTGGGCGGTTCCGATATCGGCGAGAGGGCGGCTGGCGCTGGGGGCCGGTTCGTCGGTCCAGGCTGCATCGAGACCATGCACCAGTGGCAGGGCCCACGCGGTCACATCGTAGAACTCGTAGTCCTCGCGAGGTGCGTCGTCGCCGCGGCGACGGTTGCGCTCCCAACGATCGAGCGCCTGCCGCGCAAAGGCGGAGTCGATCGTCGACTTCGGTTCGAGCATCGCGGCGGCGAGTCGGCCCTGCGGCTGCGCGAAGTCCACCACGTAGGATCCTGCCGGAAAGGTCTTTCGCGCCGCGGGTCCGCCGAGATAGTCGTTGGCGCGGAGCGCCGTCCACGGCTCGGTGAGCACCGATGCTTCCACACCCTGGAAGGCAAGAAGGTCGATCACTTCGCGCGTCCGTGCCGGATCATTCCCCGGAAGAATCACGACGCGGCGCACCGCGCGCCCGACCGGTTCGGCGAGTGCGGTCGCGAAGAACTCGTAGTAGTCCTTGAGCCGCGCTTCACGGTTTGCCGCGAGGGTCGCGGCCGTCGCCATGGTCGCGACGAAGTGATGCGCGATGCCATCGCGGAAGGTGGTCACCGTGCCGTCATCCTTCGTGGTCGCGAGCCGCGGTCCGCCGTCGGTTTCGAAGGTCATCCCGGTCGCTCCGTTCAGCGAAGGCCAGGAATCCCAATAACCGGCGTAGAAGAGGTCGAACTCATCGCGTACGAAGAAGGGCCAGCTGTTGGCATCGAACGCCGCGGCATTTCCCTTCCCGAATGCCTCGAGCCACTTCACGCTCGCAGCGGGCAGATTCTGGTTGATCGGCATCGCGGCGGGCGGGAAGAAGTACTGTGCCGTGGTGCTGTGCAGGTCGACGAAGACCTGCGGATGCCAGCGACGCACGGCCCCGGCTGTCGCGCGCGACTCCGCCTGCGACAGCGCCACCAGATCGCGATTCATGTCGAAGCGATAGTGGTTGAGCCGCCCCTGAATCGACCACGGTTCGCCGCCCTCGAGCGCCATCGACTCACCGCTGCCGAGGGCGAGCGAGTTGCTCCACGCAGCGAAGCGCTCGTGCCCGTCGGGGTTCTGCGACGGATTGATGATCACGACCGTGTTGTCGAGGATCGCCTTGACCTGTGCCGACTCGGAGGCAAGCAGGGTGTACGCGGTCATCATCGCCGATTCGAAACCAGCGGGCTCGTTGCCGTGGATCGAGTGCGAGAAGAGGGCAATTGCCGGCGTCCTGGCGGCAATCGCTGCCGCGTCGGCGCGGGATGTCTTCCGCGGATCGGCCAGCGCGGCAACGTCAGCCCGGATCTGCTCCAGCCGCGCGATGTTGGCCGGGCTGGAAATGATCAATAGCCGCATCACCTTCCCTTCAGCGGTCGCCCCCGTGACCTCCGTGCGGACCCGGTCGGGCGCCGCGGCAATCATCGCATCGAGCGTGCGTTGCTGCTCGTGGTACATCGTCTGGCGGCTGCCGATGGGGTGCCCCAGCAGCGAATCAGGACGCGGTACTCCGGCGCGATAGGGGGCGTAGCCATAGAACGACCAGTTGTTACCTCCCTGGGCGCTGAGGACCGACGGCACGAGCAGGAGTGCGGCGAGCAGGAGTCGGCGAAATGGCAGCAGGACTGTCATAGGGATCTGCGGAAGGGAGGGAGGGAAACCAGCGGGAGTCGCCAGCTATGAGTTTACGAGGAGAAGGGAGAAGGGAGAAGGGAGAAGGGAGAAGGGTGATGGGAAGGGGGAGTCTCTAGTCTCTAGTCTCAAGTCTCTAGTCTCCCTTCTCCCTTCTCGCCTCTCGCTTCTCGTCTGTCGGTGTCGGCGGCGGTGGCGCCGCCTGCGCGGCAGCCAGCAGCTTCGCCGTGTGAGCGCGGTCCCAGACGTCCGCCGCGGCGGCACCAATCAGGAAGACCAGAGACATGTACCAGAGCCAGAGGATGATCAACAGCGCGGCGCCGACATTGGCGTCGACCGAGTATTGGCCGCCGCGGTTCAGGTACGTCAGGTAGAGCCCGAACAACCGCTTGGCGATTTCGAATCCCGCCGTCGCGACCGTGCTGGCGAGCAGTGCCCCCGACCACGCGAGTCGCTTCGGCGAGGCGTAGCGGTACAGGGCCATGAAGAGCGACATCGAGAAGAGGATTGCCACCATGGCGCCGAGGATCTGGCCCAGGCCGCTCACGAAAAAGGTCCACGGCGGGTCGAGCGCGACGCCCCGAGCCTTGAAGAGGGCCAGCCCTGCCGAGACCATCGTGTTCGCGAGCGCGAGCACCACGACAACGGCAACCATCGCCAGATCGCGCAACTTCGCAAAGAGGTAGCCGACGAGATAGCTCACCACGAAGCCACCAGGGGCAGGGCGGGCCCGGACCTGGAAGATCGACGAGAGACAGGTCCGGATGGCTCCAAAGAGGCGGGTGCTGAACCAGAGGAATGCCGGGATGGCGAAGAGCGTCAGCTGGCTCCGGTAGCCGCGGATCTTGTCGAAGATGCTCTCGACCAGCGCGAACGGGTCGTCGGTGGTGAAGTGGCTATGGTCGGGGAGGAAGGCCGAGAGCACCGCAGCAGGATCGGCCGAGCCGAAATTGGCCGTCTGGCTGAGGAGATAGCCCAGCCCCGCGATGATCAGGATTGCCAGCGGGATCAGCGCCAGCATTGCATCGAACGTGAGTGCCGAGGCCAGAAACGGCAGGTTGGCGCGGTCGAGCACCTCGAGGAGGTGGAGCAGCCAGCGCGGCAGTCCCGCCACGCCAGAGAGCCCGCTGGGTGGCGGGCTCTGTGGGGGAGGTACGGCGGCTGCCTTCACTCAGGCGTCGGTGTCATCGTCGTCGTCATCATCGGCCACGCCATCGGCCGCGATGGTGGCTCGTCGCCGCGCCCGGGCGTCGGCGAGCCGGCGCTCGAGTTCATCGCGCGCACCGGCCGCGGTCTCCTGTACCGCACGGCGACCATCGCGCACCTCGCCCTTCACGTCGTCGGCCCACTCCGCCACGGTGGACTTGAGCTTCCGACCGCGGGTCTCGATCTCGTCCGTCAATTCGTCGAAGCGATCCTCGGCCTCGGCCTTCAGGCGACGCGCCCGCTTGCTGATGTCCCGGCGGGTCCGCTCACCGGCCTGCGGAGCAAAGAGGAGCCCGAGGCCGGCGCCGAGCACCGCTCCGAAGAGAAACCACTTCACACCAGATGCGCCGTCGCTTTCGACGACGGTGAACTCGCGATCGTCACGCAAACCCATACCCACTCTCCTGCGGGCTACTCGCCCGCGTCGGGATCGTCTTCGGCCTGTGCCCCGCTGTGCGCCAGGGCGCCGGCAGCGAGTGAAGGCGCCGTAATATGGCTCCGAACCAGCGTCGATGTCCCCTTCACACCCAACTGGTCGAAGAGGAAGCCGAACGTCTTCTCGAGGTCGGCGCCAATCTTCTGACGAACGTCGGCTGGGAGCGACCACATCTCCTGCTTGAACGGCCCGATCGCCTTCTTGCGGGCCTTGTAGTAGAACTGCTCGTCGGAATCGCCGGCCTTCCGCTCCGACTGCGCATTCGCGTCGAGCCAGCGATAGGCGCGGTCGCGGAGTTCCGACGGGAGCGCCGGGTGGTCCCAGACGATGTTCTGAAAGTTGGTGGCAAGGTGGATCTCCACCGTCTCGATCCGCGGGAAGTTGCCGAAGGCGTTGCTGGGCAACGTGGACGCCCCGTGCTGGACGGCTCCCCCCATCTGGTAGTCCTCGCGCCCGGCCTTGCTCAAGGCCTCGAGGGCCACCAGATCGAGCTTGACGTCGGCGATGGTGCCATCCGGGAGGACCACGCCACCGTGCGAGGTCCCGGTCTGGACCGAGATCTTGCTGATGCCGGCGTAGTCACCCTTGGCCGCAAGGGTCCGATTGAACCCCTGCATGAAGGCGTGGAGCTCCTCCACCGTGGAGTTCTTGTGACCGACCTCACCGATTTCGGCTCCCACCGAGACGGTGACTCCGGCCGGCTCACGGTCACGGATGAACTGAGTGATCTCGGCCGCGCGCTCGTAGTTGGTCCGCTGCTGCTCGTCGAGGGTCGGGAAGGAGAGATCAACCAGGGTGGAGGTGTCGACGTCGATGTTGAAGAAGCCGGCGGCGATCTCCTCGGCGATAAGCTTCTTGACCTCGCCGACTTCGAGCTCGGGGTCGGCCTGGTACTTGGTGGCGTTGACCTGGCAATGATCCCCCTGGATGAAGAGGGGGAAGTGATACCCCTCCCGAAGGGCCGCGCCGATCAGGACCGCCACATACTCGGCCGGACGCTGATCCGTGTAGGCGATCTCGGACCGGGCGATCTCGATGATTATGGCCGCGCCATCGATCTTGAGGGCCGAACGGAATACGGCCCGGGCGGTATCGTAGGCCATCATCCGGATGTTGATGGCAGGGACGGTGAAGCCGGAACACTCCCCCCGCCCTCGGGCGAGGTAGAGGTCGTGGATTGACGCCGGCTTGACCCCGGCGGCCTGGCCGAGCTGCCAGAGTAAGGTGCGGGCACCCTCCTTATCGGCGCTCTCGCCGAAGACCGCCATTGCCACCAGCGCATCCATCGCGTCCGAACGGAGCAGCTCGGGTCGGGACATTTCCACACCACTCCCGGCCCTCGTGACTGCCCCGCCGAACAGCTCCAGCCCCTTCGTGCTCCCCACGGTCATCACATCTCCCCGAGTCGAATTGGAAACCATCCGTCACAATCTATGGCTCGCCCATGACGAGGGCAAACTCCGATTCGACAAGCGCTTGGGTGGCCTCCGGACCCCTCCGAAGAGCGAGATGCGACACTGTCACAACCCTGATTTTCCACATGAGTTGCGCATGTGAACCAATTGTTGAACATGGAGTTACGAAAATCGAGTAAGGTGGAAAACCCATGTTGACCAGAACTTGTTGCAACCAGACGACTTGGTTACCGTGAGCCGGAGTTCTCCCCAGATTCCGGCGTGGAAAAGTTTTCCAATCCACAAATGTGAGCAGTCATTTCAGCACTGTGATGTCGCAATTTCACGGTGTGGAAAGTTCGTGCGTCAATGAGCGGGCACTCATTCCGGCTCCTGAGCTGATGCCGAGTCCGGCTCGTCGGCGTGTGGATAACCACCTCTCCACAATCCACGACAACTGTGGTGAAGTGACGATTTTCCGACGTCAAGGGGGCTGGGCGTCGACCCTTCGGAGGGCGCCGGTGATTGCCCCGATGAGAAGGGGGACGATGGACGCTATACTTGTGGGCTTCCCTGCCCCGAGAGTGTGTCGGGCCCCTTTCTGGAGTGAGCTGAACTGATGCCGGGTGAATCGTTTCGTCGGACCAAGATCGTCGCGACCCTGGGGCCCGCGTGGGAGAGTGAGGAGCGGATGCACACCCTCCTCGACGCTGGCGTCAACCTGATCCGGGTCAATGCCTCCCACGGCACCCCGGCAATCCGGGAACGGTGGATTCGCCAGATCCACTCCATCCGGCAGGCACGAGGGGAGCCGACCGGCATCCTGGTCGACCTCCACGGACCCCGGATCCGGGTGGGCAAGCTCCCCGAGGCCATCACGATCACCCCGGGCCAGATCGTCTGGTTTGCCCCTGAAGCCACCGCTCAGGAAGGCGACATCCCAACCACCTACCCCGAGCTGGCCGGCGACGTGCGGCCGGGATCGCGGATCCTCCTCGACGACGGGCTGCTCGCGGTCGACGTCGTCGCAGTGCGGGGGGACCGGGTGGAGGGAAAGGTCGTCTATGGTGGCCTGCTCAAACCCAACAAGGGGATGAATCTTCCCGGCGCTGATGTCAGCGCCCCGGCGGTCACCGATCTGGACCGCGAGGAAGTCCTCCGTGTCGTTGCGTTGGGGATCGAGTACCTCGGTGTCTCGTTCGTGCGCCGCCCCGAGGACATGCAGGACCTCCGGCGGATCATTCCGAAGCACGTCAAGCTGATCGCCAAGATCGAGAAGGACACGGCCCTCAAGAATCTCGACAGCATCCTCGAGGCCTCCGACGCGATGATGGTGGCACGTGGCGACCTCGGCGTCGAGCTGCCATTCGAACAGGTCCCGCTGGTGCAGAAGCGGATCATTGCGCGCGCCAACCGGCACGGTAAGCCGGTAATTACCGCGACCCAGATGCTGGAATCGATGATTACCAATCCCCGGCCGACCCGCGCAGAGGCGTCCGACGTCGCCAACGCGCTGATCGACGGGACCGACGCGGTGATGCTGTCAGCGGAGACCGCCGTGGGCTCCTACGCCCTCGAGGCGGTCCTTGCGATGGACCGGATTGCCCGCGAGGTCGAGGCACATCGCCATCGCCCCTCAGAGGGGGAGCGCCGCCGCTGGCAGATCCCTGCCCCGCACTTCGCCCGCACCGAAGCCGGCCACACACCGGTCGAGGACGCGATCTCCGTGGCCGTCTCTGCCGCGGCAGACCTGCTTGGTGCCTCGGCAATCGTTTGCTTCACGTCGAGTGGCTTCACCGCCCGGACAGTGTCTTCCTACCGCCCCAAGGTCCCGATCATGGCGTTCACGCCCGAGGCGGAGACCTACAACCAGCTCGCCCTGGTCTGGGGCGTGGTTCCGGTGCTGATGCCGCATCTCAAGAACTACGATCCGATGTGGCAGATCGCGCGGACCGAACTGCTGGCCCGCGGCATCGCCCGTGAGGGGTCCCGGATCGTGGTGACCTGTGGCGTCCCCTTCGACGTGCCGGGTACCACCAACCTGCTGAAGGTGGAGACCATCTAGGGAATGCGGCTGACCCTGCTCGGGACGGGGACTTCGATGGGAGTCCCCCAGATCGGGTGCGGCTGCGCCGTCTGCCGGTCGGAGGATCCGCGCGACCAGCGGAGTCGCACGAGCGCCCTGATCGAAGCCGGTGGCGCGACAATCCTCATCGACACCCCGCCGGAATTGCGATTGCAGTTGCTGCGGAACGGCGTCAAGCGAATCGATGCCGTCCTCTATACCCACCAGCACGCTGACCATACCCACGGGATCGACGACCTCCGTTCCTTCTCGCTCAAGCAGGGCGCCCCGCTGCCGCTCTACGGCCCGGCCGACACGATGGCACACCTTGGTCGGGCGTTCAACTACATCTTCGATGGCAGCATCGTACCGATCGCGGGCACATCGAAGCCGTCGCTCACGCTCAACCCGCTGCAGCCCGATCGCGCAGTGTCGATCGCCGGAGTCGAGGTATTGCCACTCCAGTTCGAGCACGGTCACGCGACCGTCTTCGGCTACCGCATCGGCGACGTTGCCTATCTCACCGATGTGAAGCGCGTGAACGAGGCGCAGCGCCAGCAGCTTGCAGGAGTGAAGGTGCTGGTGCTCAACGCGCTCTGGTGGCGTGAACACCCGACGCACCTGTCGATCCCCGATGCGATCGAGGTGGCCCACGCGGTCGGCGCGGAACGGACCTACCTTACTCATCTCACCCACGAGACCGGTCATCGCGAGTTGCTCGCGAAGTTGCCCGCGGGCGTGGAACCAGGCCACGACGGCCTCGTGCTGGAGATCTTCCGATGACCCTCCGCTTCGATGATGCCCTGATGACCCGTGACGCGCTTGACGGCGTCCACGGGCTCGACCCTGCCCTGCGCACCGCACTGGCCGAGCGTTTCCCGGCCGTTCAGGCCGAGGTTCGTCGCCGTCGCGCAACTGGTGACTACGGCTTTCTCTCGCTGGGGCAGCAGCCGGACACGGTGGCGAAGATCCAGGAGTGGGCCGCACTGCAACGTGGCCGCTTCGACCACATCCTCTTGCTCGGTATTGGCGGCTCGGCCCTCGGCCCCAAGGCGATGCTCACCGCGCTCAAGCCGCCGGCGTGGAACGAAGAGAGCCGGGACCGTCGCGATGGCTGGCCGACGCTTACCATCCTCGAGAATGTCGACCCCGTCAGTGTGACGGCTGCGCTCGACCGACTCGATCCGCGCCGCACCATCGTGAACGTGATTTCGAAGTCGGGCGGGACGGCGGAAACGCTGGCGCAGTATCTGATTGTCCGGCAGTGGCTCGACCGGGCTGTCGGTGCCGAAGCAGCCAAGGGGCATCTGGTCATTACCACCGATCCGGTGAAGGGCGCGCTGCGAGTCATCTCCAAGGCCGAGGGCATCGTGGCCTTCGATGTCCCGCCGGAAGTCGGCGGGCGGTTCTCGGTGCTCACACCCGTGGGGCTGGTGCCGGCGGCGCTGCTGGGGATGGACCTCGCGGAGATGCTGGCGGGCGCTCAGGAAGCGGTTGACGAGGCCGAGGCCGACACTTTGGACCGAAACCCCGCTGCGCGATGGGCGGCGCTCCAGCATCAGGCCCAGGCGACGCGCGCGGCCAACGTCCACGTGGTGATGCCCTACTCCGACCGGCTCCGCGACCTGGCCGAGTGGTACCGGCAACTCTGGGCCGAGAGTCTGGGGAAGCGGGTCGACCGGAGCGGCCTCGAAGTCCACCGTGGCCCCACGCCAGTGGGAGCCGTCGGGGCCACCGATCAGCACTCTCAGGTGCAGCTCTTCATCGAGGGTCCCTACGACAAGACGATCACGTTCATCCGGGTGAAGGACACGGTCGGAATGCTCGAGATCCCGTCTCGAGAAGCGCGAAGCGAGAAGCGAGAAGATGACGCGCTTGAGACGCACCTCGGCTACCTCCGGGGCCAGACGCTCGGCAAGCTGCTCGATGAGGAGTTCCTCGCGACGCGCGAGGCGCTGCGCTCGCAGGGCCGGATGAGCTGCACCATCGAGCTCGACACGGTCGACGCCCGCCACTTCGGCCGGCTGCTGATGTTCTTCCAGATCGCGACCGGCTACGCCGGCATCTACTATGATGTCGATCCGTTTGATCAGCCGGGGGTGGAACTCGGCAAAGTGCTGACGTTCAAGGCGATGGGGAGAGAGGGGTACTGAGGATGACAGATGACAGATGACAGATGACAGACGACGGATGACGGATGACGGATGACGGATGTCGTTTGACTGCGTTTCTCGATTGATGTTTGCGTTCGAATGCCTCGTATCCGCTCCATTCGCACCACTATCCATTCGAGATGGCTTCCTACCGAGACCTCCGCACCTGGCTGATGGCGCGCAAGAGCGCCATCCAGATCCATCGCTACGCTGACTCCCATTGGACCCCTTCTCGCGCCGCCGCACTGGATCAGTTGCGGCGTGCGTCGCTGTCCGTCACACTCAACATCGCTGAAGGGCAGGCATTTGGCCCCGGGCCCCGCTGCAAGTTCCACCTGCGGGTCGCTCATGGGTCTGCGGTGGAGACAGCCGAGACGCTGGATTTTCTACGTGAACTCGGCGAACCAGTAGAGGATCTTCTCAGCTTGGCCCGACAGGTGCCGGCGTTGACCTACCGCCTCTGGAAGCGCAGCTGACCGGACCACCTGCCGTTCGTAATCTGTCATCTGTCATCTGTCATCTGTCATCTGTCATCTGTCATCCGTCATCCATCATCCATCATCCCTCGACGTCCCTCTTGGGGGCAAAACCAAACGACCCCGCTTTCGCGGGGCCGTCGGTTTACAACAGATCCTGCAGTCAGCTTGTCAGCTGATTACGGAACCATGGTGGTGTTGACGGTGGCGATAGCATCGCCAACGCTGTTCACACCAACCGCCATGATCTGGTTGGTTGCAGCAACTGCACCCTGCGCCGCGCCAGTCCAGTCAGCCACGAACGAAGCGTTCGGGAGTGCCCAGACCCACGAGCGGTAGGTACCCTGGTCAGACGCGACCGGGGTGGTCTGCGAGCCGATGTACGACCAGTGGTCGACGCCCGCCGCAGTCACGCGACGGTAGAAGTCCACCCGGACGAACGGCGGGTTCGGAGCGCCCGTCGGCGACACAGCCTGTGCGCGCAGCGGGGTGGTGGAACCGAACTGGTTCGTGGTCGCGACCGTCGAGATGATGCGCCAGTGGGTCAGCGCGATGGTCGGGTTGGCAATGTTCCAGGTGGCGAAGTCGACGCCGTCCTGGACGTTCAGAGCAGGGATCGCAATGAACGCGGAGCGCGCCGGAGCCGGACCACCGGACAGCGTGCCGCCGAAGTTGAACGACCACGCCACAACAGACGTCGGCTTGACGTTCGTCGGGACGCCGGCACCGGCAACGTTGCTCGCCGGGAAGACGCCAGCCGTGACAGCCTCGATACGCCGGGTGAACGGCGCGCCGGTCGTCGGGGAATGCGAACCCGTGTACGGCGAGGTGATCACGTCATCGAAGATGGTGCCGACAGCAGTCTGGCCGTAACGGACGGAGTCCGTCGAGCCGCCGCTGATCATGTTCGGGAACTCGAACTGGAGCGCGATACGCGCGACTTCAGCCGAGTCAGCCGCCGTGACCTGGATGCCGAAGTTCGCGGCAGTCAGGGTCGCCGGGAGGCCGAGGCCCGTGGCGAACGGCGAGCGGGTGTTGACCAGCGTCTTGCGGAACAGCGACGCGGTGGTGTTACCCGCGGCGTCCGTCACGTTCGACGTGTAGCCGTAGTACGACTCGAGCGCCGGAACCGTGATGCTCGGGCCAGCCTGCCAGCCGTCGAGGCGGAGCGGGCCAACCGCGGCGATCGCGGCCAGAGTGCAGGCAGGCGCGGTGACGAAGTTCGCACCGATCGCGCCAGTGCCAACCGAGCAGAGGCCGGCGTTGTTGAAGTGACCAGCAGTGCTGAGCGCGTGACGCTGCGCCGAGACACCAGCCAGCGGAGCGCCGGCGTTGTAGAAGCCTGCACGGTCGTCGAGGTACTCGACGCGGAACTCATCCGTACCAGCAACCGGCTTCGAAGCGCGGAAGACGGTATCTGCACCAACCGCGGCCGGAAGGAGCGGCGCGGCAGAAACGGTGCCCCAGCGGATGTTCGGCAGGGTCTTGTCGACGCCGAACGTCTGCGTCGGGGTCGAGGTGCCGAGGTTGTTCAGACGGTCAGACTCGGTACCAGCGGCGGTGTACGGAGCCGTGCCGCCGAGGCCGATCGCGCCACCGATGGCGTTGACCAGGATGCCGCACTCAGGAATGTCTGCACCAGTGCCGGTCGGCATCGCAACGTTCTGCGCGCCAGCGGCGGGGCAGTTCACGACCGAGTAGGTCACTGCGCGATCGCGGGTTCCGCGAAGACCAACACCAGCGTCGGTCGAGGCGAAGTTGACGAAGTTGAAGCCAGCGTTGACCCAGCCGGTGACGGCCGGAGCAGTGCGGGCGATCGACGGCGTGCTGACGACCGGCGCCTTGTAGTCAAGGCGGAGCGAGTCAGGGGTCGAACCGAACACCACCGTGTTGGCGATGAGCGGCGAGCCCGGGAAGCCGTTGTCAACACCGTCGATGGCGCCGGTGATGACGAGGTTGTCACGCGCGCCAGCCGCGTTGTTCTCGTACGAGGTGCAGGACTTCTGCGCGCTCTGCGGCGCAGCGGTGTAACCAAACGTCTGGGTCAGGGCGCCGACGATCGGCACGCCAACCACACCACCAGCGGTGAACGCCGAGCAGCCACCAACCGTCCAGGTGACCTTCTCGATGCCGTTACGACCAGCGTTGTACTGCACGGCCCAGATCTGAGTCGAGGTCAGTGCATTCGCGGCCGGGCCACCCCAGTAGGTGATGCCGTTGACATCATTCGTCGAGGTAACCGGCTTGGTGATCTTGCCGGCCCAGCCGTCGATGTTGTTCAGCACGATCGGGGTCGCCTGCGTGGCCGTCGGCGTCGATGCGCCGGTCGGGTAGGCCACGGCCGTGATGCTGGTCTGGCCGTTCAGGTACGTCACCAGCGCCGTCGGCGAAGCCGCTGGCAGGGTGAAGTCGGCCGTGTTGATCGACTGCGAGATCAGGCCGGCCGCCGGGGCAGATCCGTAGATCGCCTTGGCCGCACGCTTGTTGCCGATGAAGACGTTGATCGAGTCGACCGCGGCGCCGTTGGAATTGAAGTTCATGTTGACTTCAATCTGACCGGCGACGTTGGTCAGCACGACCGGAAGGGTCAGCAGGCCGGCGGTGACGCTCTGGATCGAGATCTGCACCGGGCCACCGGAGGTGCTACCAGAAACGGTGACTGCTGCAACGCCCTTCTTGCCAGCGTCAGCGGTCGACGTGGCGACGATCGTGGTGGTACCAGCGGAAACGCCCGTCACCTTGCCCGTCGTCGGGTCAACCGTGGCGATCGTCGGAGCCGACGAGGACCAGGTGACTGCGGTCGAGACGCCGGCATCGGCAATCACCGAGGCGGCGAAGATGACATTCTGGCCGACGGCCAGGGTCTGCGTCCCCGGCGTCACCGTGACGGAGGTAACCCCCGGCGGCGGTGGAGTCGGTGGATCGGAGACGGTGACATCGTCGCCGCAGGCCGCGAGGCCGAGCGTGACGATACCAGCCGCCAACACGCTACGATAAAACTTGAACATTGTATCTCCTGAGATGAGTGGGCCTGACTTCGGTCCGTCCTGCAACTGCATACTGGTCCTGCCGTGGTGCATTCCTACCGAGCTACTGAGTGGCCCGAGCAGACGATCGCACGGGCGAGGGCGGGGTTGCGAGCACCGCTCGCGACGAAGTCCCCGAGACCCGCGTCATTCCGACACCCGTCATCCTCCCGCCACGCCATGCGCGACCGGTCGAATCCGGGGCCAGCCAGCAAAGCTATCGAGGGGATGTCCGAGGGTCAACACATTGGAGTGTATTGACTTGGAGCCTCTCGACCGCCGGCTCATCACTCCCCGGCATCGTGGCAGGACCGATGTGGGGCGTACTGAGCCGGTGGTACCAGAGGCAATTGCCGTGCTAAATCTTTGGAGTGGTCAGCGACCCGCCAGCCGATGGAAAACAAACTCGGCGGTCCCCCCGGCGTCCTGGGGGCCTACTGCCCGAATTGGTGAGGATTTAAGCGCCTTTGCGAGGATATCCTTCCCTTCAACCCGTAGCGCTCCGACCATCAGCCGGGTCTCTGCCGGGGCCATCGTAGTGGTGACCAGCCAGACGGATTTCCTCGCTCCGGCGTATCCGAACGACATCGACTGTGTCGAACCGACACGAGGGTCGCCTGTCGGGTGACCTACCCAGGCGATCTTGGTCTTCTCCAGCTTGAGGTCGAGCTGAATGTCGTCGGCCTCCCCGGGCGTGATGACCGGCGACTTTTCATCGATATCGAGGCCGAAAGCCTGCAACGGTCGGAGGAGTCTGCCCTCGTCGGTGCTCACGCCGAGCAGCAGGGCCGTGGCGCCCGACACTCCCAGCGGCTCGCTCACGGCGACCCACGACGTGATCAAGGTGATCGCCTTCCCTGTCTTGGCTTTGGCCACATCCCGACCGTCGACTGCGGCGGCGCCATATCGGGCGATACAGATCGCAGCCGGGATCCAGGCCGCGAACTGAGGTTCGTCCTGGATGACCCGCGCAAGAAACGGCGAGAGGGAGGTGGCCTTCCCGGCCGGGGAGAGCGCTGCGCCCGCCGGGGCCAGCTCGGCCGCGACGGCAGGATCGATCAGGTAAGAGATACAGTAGCCACCGCGAGCTTCGGTGAAGCTGAGGCGCATCTCCTTCTCCTGGGCCGCCAGCGCCCCGGCAAGGGAGACGATCATCACCGTGGCGGTGACTGCGGTTCGAATCATGGCCGCTCCTTGGCCGCCGCGATCGCGGCGGCGAGATGGATGTAGCTCTCGGGATCGAGGGGAGCAAACGTGGAATTCACGTAACGTACCCTGCCGTCCCGCCCGACAACCACTATCACGCGGCGGACCTGCTTCCCGCTCACCGCAGCGTAGCGACGGGAGACCGTGCGGTCGGCGTCGCTCAGCAGCTTGAAGGGCAGCTCGAGTTCCTGCGCGGTACGCTGCTGGGACACCAGGGAATCCGGGGTCACTCCGACTACGACAACCCCGGCGCCGAAGAGTGAATCGGCGCGAGTCCGGAACGCCTGCCACACGGCTGCACAATCTGGCGCCGAGCGGCCGGGACAAAAGGCCAGCACGACAATGTTGCCGAGCTCCTTACCAAGTGCGAAGGGCTGATCGGCTGGTCCGATCCCGGCCGCAGTGGCATAGGGAAGCACCACTGCCGGTGCGAGTCGCCCGACACGCGGTGGATCCTCGAGCGCGAGCCGGACACTAGGCGGCTTGCCCGCTCCACCCTGTGCCAGCAACGGATTCGTGGCCCCCAGCACTACCAGCCCAAGCCCGACCAGCAGCTTCATTTGCCGACCACCTTGGCGAGCTCCGCGGAGAGATCCTGAGTGCCGCCGCTGCCGACGTACCGGATCAGGCCATCGCGATCGACGATCACGACATACGACGTGGCGGGTGCCTTGAATGCGCGGACGGCAACCCCCTTGTCATCGTAGAGGGTGACCCACGGCGGATGCTCCGAAGTCACATACCGCTGCACTCGCGCCTTCGATTCGTTGACTGTGACATTGACGCCATAGAAGTCGACGCGATCGCCGTATTTCTGCTGGGCGACGCGCACACGCGGGAGCAATTCCTTGCAGAGGTCGCACCAGGTGGCCCAGAACTCGATGACCGCGGCGCGCTTGCCGGCGACGTGACCGACGCGCGTTGGCGTGCCCGCGAGGTCATTCACCATCACCACGGGGGCTTTGGTGCCGACGCGAGCGCCATCGTCCTGGGCTGACAATGGTGCGACGCACACGAGCGCAGCCGCCACCAGCATCGCCACGAGACGCGCACGGCAGGTGTCGATCGAAACGGGAGAGCCGTACGGCGCGCGCGCCGCACGAACCGGCGCGCTGGTGAGATTACGATCGGCGATCAAAGTACGCTCCCCATCTTGACGAAATAATATTCGGCCATCGCGAGCATCACCAAGGCCGCGATACGCTTGATCCAGATCATCCACGCGCCGGCGCGAGGAAGCGCGCCAAGCGATCCCGCCGACAATCCGACGACGACCAGCACTGCTGTCATCCCGAGCGAGAAGACGAACAGATAGACGAATCCCAGCACGGCGCTCTGACTTGCGGCGACCCAGGTCAGCACCGCCGCAAACGCCGGCGCCCCGCACGGTGCCGCGACCAGCCCCGACGTGGCGCCCATCAGGAAGACCGCGCCGAGCGAGTCGGAACCGATGCGACTCGCCCACGACAGCAGCCGCGTCGGGGCATTGACGGGCAGCACATCAAGCATCGCGAGCGCCGCGAGAATCAGCAGGTTGCCGAACGTAAAGTAGGCCCATGGATTCGACGAGATGGTGCCGAAGAGCGTACCGCTGAGTCCGGCGACCAGCCCGAGCGTGGCGTACACCGTCGCGAGGCCGAGGACATAGACCATGGTGACGACCGCTGTGCGCGCACGCGAGCGACCGACGGCCCCGGAGCCGCCGAGAATCCCGGCGGTGATCGGAACCATGGGATAGACGCAGGGCGTCAGCGAGGTCGCGAGTCCGGCGGCGAAGAGCAGCGGGATAGCGGCAAGCGGGCGTTGCTGCAGCGCGTCAGGAAGGGAGGGGTCGAACACGCCACCAATCTAATCAGGGTTGAAAAAACAGAGCGCCCCGGAGCCGTGATGGCTCCGGGGCGCCGCTCATTGAGAGCCTGCTAGAACTTGGTCTTCAGCAGCGACGGAACTTCGGCAGTCTGCTTGTCGCCCGGTTCGAATTCGCGGATTCCACCGCCACCGAAGAAGGAGCCAGGAGCCACCGTGATCCGATAGGTGCCGAAGTCACGACCTGATCCGTCGAAGGCCTGGCCGTAAGAGGTGGCACGAATCAGGTACTCGACCTGAACGCCCGACGCGTTGACCACGTCGATGACCGGGTCGTTCACGCAGTAGCTGTCGTCGTCCGAGGTCCGGAAAATGAGACCCGGCTGCTCGAACGCGTACAGGTAGTTGTCCTGGTGGTTGTAGGCGCCACCAAGGCAGTCGCCGCCTTCGACACGCACGTTCACCGTCGTATTGGGAGCCACGAAGAGACGCCAATCGTCGTAGGGGTAGGTGCCTGACTCGTTATACCCGGCGCCACGCGCCCAGCGTGGGTCGTCGGTGGTCAGCTCGCCATCGCGCTGGTCGCCAACGAAGAGGCAGTTGCCGCAGTTGTTGAAGGTCACCGTGATCATCTGCGGATTGTTCAGCGCCGCCGGGACCGTTACCGGGATCGTCGCCGTGTATTTTCCGATCGGCAGCGCCTGCGCACCCGGCTTGAGCTTGAACGACACCAGCCACCCGAGCGGCGAGCGCGAGAGGTTCGGCGCGTAATTCATATCGAGCCAGTTGTTCGCGCCGGTGTAGACCGGGGTGCCGAACTGCGGGTAGCTCGCCACGGCCACGAGGCCGGAAATCAGCACCGTGCGCTGATCGGTCGGGATCGGGTCGGCCGGCTGCTTGGACCAGGACGGGTTGTTCGGCGCAATGGCGAACTCCCGGGTGCCGAGGTCGAGCGCGGCAGGCTGGGTCGTGGCATTGTCGCCGCACGACGCCAGCAGGGTGAGGGACGCGACCAGGGCGGTCGCGGAGATCCGTCGGATAAGTCGCATCGGGAAAGACTCCTCAATCGGTGGCATCTGGATGGTGGACATTAAGCGCTAAATCTCTGATTATGGGGCACTTGGCGCAAGAGCGGCCGATTCCGAGCCGGCTCCGTAGGTCCGCGCAACGTAGTTTTCGAGGATCACCAGAAACTCACCGACGATCCCCTCGCCCCGCAGAGTGGCAAAAAGCTGGCCGTCCACGAAGACCGGCGCCACCGGCTCCTCGAAGGTGCCCGGCAGGGAGATCCCCAGGTTGGCGTGTTTGGATTCGCCGGGTCCATTCACGACGCACCCCATCACGGCCACCTTCAGCTCCTCCACGCCAGGGTAGGTCCCCCGCCAGGCCGGCATCCGGGTCCTCAGATGCCCTTCGATCTCCTCGGCCATCGACTGGAAGAACGTGGACGTGGTTCGGCCACAGCCCGGGCAGGAGGTGACCTGGGGCGTGAAGTGGCGGATGTCGAGCGACTGCAGGATTTGCTGCGCGACCCGGACTTCCTCACTCCGGTCCCCCCCGGGGCTGGGCGTCAGCGAGACCCGGATGGTGTCGCCGATTCCATCCTGGAGCAGGATCCCGAGCCCTGCTGCGGATGCCACCATCCCCTTCATCGCCATGCCGGCCTCGGTGAGGCCGAGGTGCAGCGGGTAGTCGCATCGTGCGGCAAGCATGCGGTACACATCGACGAGGTCCTGGACGTTCGACACCTTGGCGCTGAGGATGATGCGGTCGTGCCCCAGGCCGATCGCCTCCGCGAACGTTGCCGAGCGCAACGCGGATTCGAGCATCGCATTCATCATGACGTCGCGCGCGGAGAGCGGATCGGCCGCGATCGCGTTGGCATCCATCATCTCGGTCAGCAACGCCTGGTCGAGTGAACCCCAGTTCACCCCGATGCGCACCGGCTTGTCGTTGGCGATGGCGACCTCGACAATGGCACGGAAGTGTTCGTCATGCCGCTTGCCGCCGACGTTGCCGGGATTGATGCGATACTTGGCGAGCGCGCGCGCACACTCGGGAAAGCGCGTCAGCAGCAGATGCCCGTTGTAGTGAAAATCACCGACGATCGGCACCGTGACGCCAACCTTTGCGAGCCCGGCCACGATCGCCGGAACCGCGGCAGCGGCGGCCTCGTTGTTGACCGTCACCCGCACCAGTTCGCTGCCGGCGCGCGCGAGCTGGGCAACCTGGTGAATGGTGCCGGGGATGTCGGCAGTGTCGGTGTTGGTCATCGACTGCACCACGATCGGGTGCAGTGCGCCGACGGCAACGCCGCCGACCCGGACGGTGCCGGTGCGGCGGCGAGAGACGACGGCCATCAGTGCTGCTGGCTCAGGCGAGGCCGAGCTGGGACACGAAGCGATCCCATTCGGCCGGCGTCACCGTACCATCGATCCGCAACGGCTCGAGCGCGGCCATGATCTCGGCCCGGGTTCCGGAGATGCGACGATCACGAAGCTCGGAAACCATCCGCGAGAACTTGTGTTCGTAGACATCCGCAGGGATCTCACCGCTCTTGTGCGCGGCGGAGAGCTTGGCGAGCTCCTGCGCGGCCCGGGCGGGCGAGATCGAGGCAAGCGGGGCATCGGACATCGGATACTCCTCACGGGGATGGACACGACAGCGGGATGGAGGCGGGAAGAATAACGACACGTGAAGGGAGAAGGGAGAGACTAGAGACTGGAGACTAGAGGCGGCAGGGTTCGAGTCTCCAGCGGAACTCGCGGTCGTGCCCTCCCGTACGACAGGAGGCTCCTACCTCCCGAGAAAACCATGCGCATTCCGGCCACCTCGCTCTCCCTGGCGCTCGGCGTCGCCCTCACTGCGGCCGCCCAGCAGCACCCGCCTCGCACCGTTGTGGAACACGTGATCCCGCGCGCGCGCAATTTCCCCCACGATCCGGCGGTCGGGGCCGACGGCATCGTCTGGTACACGGACCAGGTCAATTCCTACATCGGCCGGCTCGACCCGGCCACCGGGGTGATCACCGATACGCCGACGCCGACACCCCACTCCGGCCCACACGGAATCGAGGTCGCCCCCGACGGCGCCGTCTGGTACACCGGGCAGACGGCAGGTGTACTGGGGCGGCTCGACCCGAAGACGATGGCGATTACCGAGTATCCGTTGCCGGACATCGCGAAGAATCCGCACACGCCGATCGCGCATCGTGGCCAGATCTGGTTCACCGACGCCAACAACAACACCTATGGCCGACTCGATCCTGCCACGGGAAAGGTCGATGTCTGGGAAGTACCCGTCCCTGGCTCGATCCCGTACGGCATGCGCTCGGCGCCCGATGGCTCGATCTGGATCGCCCACCTCGGCACCAACATGCTCGGTCACGTGAACAGCACGACGGGCCAGTTCACGCCGGTGCAGCTTCCCCACCCCGGCGCGCGACCACGCCGGCTCGCGGTGACTCCGGACGGCAAGGTCTGGTACACCGACAACGCCCGTGGCTTCCTCGGAATGCTCGACCCCGCGACCGGGAAAGTGCGCGAGTGGGCCTCGCCAAGCGGCGCCGATTCCGGGCCGTACGGGATCGCGATCGGCACCGACGGCAGGCTCTGGTACAACGAGCAGTCGAGCAACCTGATGGTGGCGTTCGATCCGACCACCGAGAAAATGGAAACGGTCAAGATTCCCTCGGGGAATGCCGTGGTGCGGCATATGGTGACTGATGTCGCGCGCAAACGCCTCTGGCTCGCGCTCAGCGGAAGCGGACGGATCGGGATGATTGACCTGAAGTAGATGATGGATGACAGATGACAGATGACAGATGACGCAGGAGGGAGGACGGTATGTCATCCTGAGCGGAGCGACCGTAGGTCGCGAAGTCGAGGGAGCACCCTCCCCCCGTTGAGGCCACCTCCTTCGACTGCGCTCGCCCTTCGTTGCACTCAGGGCAGGCTCTTCGGCTCGCTCCGCTCAGGATGACAACATCCACAATCCGTCATCTGTCATCTGTCATCTGTCATCTGTCATCTGTCATCTGTCATCCGTCATCTGTCATCCGTCATCCGTCATCCGTCATCCTGCTCACTCCGCCCTGAATCGATATCCCACCCCCGGCTCCGTCAGCAGCCAGTGCGGTCGCGCGGGATCGTCTTCGATCTTGCGTCGGAGCTGCGCGGTGTAGACGCGGAGATAGTGCACCTGTTCATCCGTGTGCAGCCCCCACACCTCGCGCAGCAGCTGGGTATGGGTGATTACCCGCCCCGGGTGTCGCAGCAACGCACCGAGCAGCTTGAATTCGGTTGGCGTCAGATGGAGTTCAACGCCATCGCGATGCACCGTGTGCGCCACAAAGTCGAAGCGAATGGGACCAACCGTCACCACCGGTTCCGGTGATTCCCGACGGCGCGCGTGCCGGAGGGCCACACGGATCCGCGCCTGGAGCTCCTCGACACCGAACGGTTTCGTGAGATAGTCGTCGGCGCCGGCGTCCAGGGCGGCGACCTTGTCGCCTTCACGGCCGCGCGCCGAGATCACGATGATCGGCACTTCACTCCACTCGCGAATCCGGCGCACCACCTCCAGTCCGTCGAGGTCGGGCAGCCCGAGGTCAAGGAGCACGAGGTCCGGTCGCCGCCCGGCGACCTGGGCCAGCCCTTCGCGGGCGGTCGCGGCCTCGACGAGCTCGACGGGCTCGGTGCCGAAGGCGGCGCGAAGAAAGCGCCGCATTGGCATCTCGTCTTCGATGAGCACGATCGTCGTCGGTGAGCTCATGCCACCGCCTCGGGGACGGGGGCCGGCTGATCGCCCGGCAGCGGAAGCCGGATGATCACCTGGAGTCCGCCACCGTCCCGCAACTCAGCATAGATCGTCCCACCGTGCGCTGCGATGATCGCCCGGCAGATCGCGAGCCCCAGGCCAATCCCGCCGGCGGAAGCACCGGCGCCGCGATGGAACTTCTCGAAGATCCGGTCGAGCTCTGCCGCAGCAACCCCCGGTCCGCGATCGGCGACACCGATCTCGACGGCGTCGCCGGTGCGATGCGCCCATACGGTGATCTCCTTCCCCGCGCTGCCGTAGCGCACGGCGTTCTCGAGCAGATTGACGAGGACTTGTTCGATCAGCAGTCCATCGACGCGGAGCAAGGGAAGATCGGCCGGCACCTCCACTGCTACCCGCAACCCCGCGAGCGCATTGTCCACCCGGAGGAGCGCCACCCCGATGACTTCCTCCACGGATTGCCACTCGCGCTGGACCTGCAGCGAGCCTGACTCGACTCGCACCATATCCAGCAAGTTGCTGATCAGGCGCCCCATCCGACGCGCCTCTTCGAGAATGGTGGTGAGCAAATCTTCACGTGTTGCGGGATCCAGGGCGTCGAGATCGCGGCGCAGCGTCGTCGCGGCGCCCTCGACAGCCGCGAGTGGCGTGCGCAAATCGTGCGAGAGGGACGAGAGCAGCGCCGTCCGGAGCCGTTCGCCTTCGATTTCGACCTGGTCGTGCTGGGTACGTTGCATCAGCCGCAAGCGCTCCAGTGCGAGAGCCGCCTGACCCGCGACAGCGTCGAGAAACTGCCGGCGCTCTGGTGCACGCAACAGCTCACCCGTCTTCGGCCTGACACCGAGCGCGCCGACGGCGCCCTCCGCGACGGCCAGGGGTGCCCAAAACGCGGTGGCCGTCGGCAAGGTTGCAGTGCCGAAGCCGGCACTCTCGCGGCGATCTCGCGCCCAGCGCGCCACGGTGAGTTCCTTGTCGTCAAGGGTGATGGCGGATGGCGCCGCCAGCTCCAGCGTATCGCCTGCTCCCGTGACGAGCACGGCGACCTCGGCGCCGATCGAATCACGGATCCGTCGACTGACGGCCTCGGCGACAAACGCCGGGGCAGTGGCAAGCGCGAGTTCCTTGGCGAGTTCCAGGAGCGCACCGGTCTGACGCTCGCGCGCACGTGCGGCGATCGCCTGCTCGCGGCTGCGCGAAGTGAGGCGCGAGACCGCGATGGCGACCAGCAGCATCACGACAAAGGTCACGAAGTAGCGACCGTCGCTCACGGCGAAGGTGTAGTACGGCGGGACGAATGCAAAATCAAACAGGGCAATCGACGCGATGGCGGCGGCGATGCCAGGGCCGGGGCGAGACCGCCCACCCGCAAACGCAACCGAGAGCAGAAATCCCATCGCGATGTCGGTGGTCGAGAGCACATCGCGCACGACGAAGCCGAATCCTGCGGCCACCGTCACCCACATCAGGGCAACGCCGTACTCGCCGACCGATCCTCGCCAGAGCGAGAGCCGCGCCTCCTCCGCGCGTGTAACCGGACCCTCGCGCAACGCGAGGACGTGGACATCGATCCCCTCTTGCGCCGCGAGCAATCGATCTACGGGCGAGCGGCGGAAGCGTCGCGTCCAGCTCGCACCATGCGCCCGACCCACGACCAGGCGGGTCACGTTCTCCTCGTGGGCCCAGGCGATGAGCTCGGCCCCGACATCAATGCCGGTGACCGTCTGGGCGCGAGCGCCGAGTTCTTCCGCGAGTCGCAGCGCCTCGACGACGGCGCTGCGATCCGGAGCCGACGCCCGGCGGACTTCGACCGTCTCGACGTGCAAGACCAGACACTCGGCGCGCAGCGCGGTGGCCAACCGCCAACCCGCACGAACCAGCCGCGGCGCATCGGGGCTCGCCGGAATCGCCACGAGCACCCGCTCGCCAGCTGGCACGGCACGCCGGATTCCGGCCTCTTCGCGCCAGTCGAGCATCTCGGCATCGACCTGCTGCGCGGTGCGGCGAAGCGCCAGCTCGCGCAGTGCCATCAGGTTGCCGCGAGTGAAGAAATGTTCCAGCGCGCGCTCCGCCTGCGCCGGAAGGTAGACCTTGCCGGCACGGAGCCGCTCGAGCAGGACATCGGGCGAGACATCGACGAGTTCGAGTTCGTCGGCCTCATCGAGCACCGCATCGGGAATCGTCTCGCGCACTGTCACGCCGGTGATCTGCGCCACGACGTCGTTCAGCGACTCGATGTGCTGAATGTTGACGGTGGTGTAGACGTCGAGTCCGGCAGCGAGCAGCTCCTGCACGTCCTGCCAGCGTTTGGCGTGGCGCGAGCCGGTGACGTTCGTGTGTGCCAACTCGTCGACGAGGATCAATGCCGGTCGGAGGGCGAGCGCTCCATCGAGATCAAACTCCTCCAGCACCTTGCCACGATAGGCGTGCTGGATCATGGGAAGGCGCTGAAGGCCCTGAAGCAGGGCAGCGGTGTCGACGCGGCCATGGGTCTCCACGACACCCGCAATCACGTCCTTCCCGGCGAGCGCCATCGCCCGGGCAGCCTCAAGCATCGCGAAGGTCTTGCCGACACCGGGCGATGCTCCGAGGAAGATCTTCAGGCGACCGCGTCGCTGACGCCCCGCCGCGTCGCGCATCCGGGCAAGCAACGCATCGGGGTCTGGGCGGGACGCATCGGTCATGAGCAGAAGGTTACTGCCCGGAAGGGTGGTCGCGTAGTGTGAGGGAGAGCGAGGTCACCAATGCCGCGCTGTTTCGCGACGTGGCCGCCCCATCCGGCCAGATCGCGCCGCCGCTCCGGTACCAGCGTCCTTCCGTCCGCCACTGCACTCCTTCCGGCAACCGGACATTGAGCCCCGCGGACGCGGAGGTCACGTCGAAGCCTCCGGCCACGGCAACAGGAATGAGCACCCCGTCACGATCGAGATACCGTTCCACCCGAAGCGCCAATGCACTCGTCGCCGAGAGTCGTGCCTCGCCGATGATCGTCACGCTTCCCCACGTTGCCCGCCGTCCACCATTCAGGCGTTGCCACCCGGCGTCGGCAGTGGCCCAGATCGTCAGGCCCGAGTCGGGACGCCAGGTGGCCATCAACTGCTGGAAGTTCCGGGTCGCTCCATCGGGTGGCTCACTGCCGAGGTAGGAGGCCCAGCCGAGCGAAAACTTCGGTCCAACCGCCCAGTCGATCCTGGCGCCAACCGCCTTGCCGCTGTTGTTCTCACTGATGTTCTGCCACCCGTTGATCAGGTGCAGCTGGGCGGTCACCTTCGAGCTGGCCGCCCAGGTGGCCTTCACTCCGGTGGAGTAGTACGGCGTGTAGTCCGCAGTGAATGAGCGGGTATAGGTCGGGTTGTCTCGCGAGATCCATGATTCCTGACCGATATGCGAGAAGTAGATCCCGGCATCGACCCACAAGGCGGGGGCAACGCGCACCCCGGCCACCGCTTCCTGGATATGCCGTGCCAAGGAGGGCCCACTGTTGCTGCCGATGGTTGGTTCGCCAGCGTAGTTCGCTTGCACCGACGTGCCAGCCTGCAAGGCAAGCCGCCCGCGAACCCGCTCGCTAGCGACCGTCGCCTCGATATGCGCGAGATTGATGTTGAACTCGTTGTGCCGCACGGCCTGCGTCGTGAAGGCGCGATCGAAGCTGAGGGGCTGACCGGTATCCCAGGCGTAGTAGCTATCGATGAAGGCGCCGAGACTCACCTGCGGCGCTTGTTGTTGACCGACCAGTGGTGCGGCCAGCAGGAGGAGCGGGACGAACCGCATGGATCTCATTGCCGAGCTCCGGCAGTGAGTTGCATCAGCGCAAGATTAAGCTGCAGCACGTTGACGCGCGGTTCACCAAGAACGCCCAGCTGCCGTGCCTCGGTGTGTTGCGCCACCAGGTCGGCAACGACTGCTTCGGCGAGGCCACGCCTGGCAGCAATCCGGCGGACCTGCAACAGCGCCGAGGCCGGCGAGATGTGCGGATCGAGCCCACTCGCCGACGAGGTGAGCAAGTCCACGGGGAGTTTGCCTCCAACGATGTGGTTCTCCGCCCGGAGGGAGATCGCCCGGGCGGCGAGGGTGTCGAGGAGGCCAGGGTTGATCGGACCGAGATTGGATCCCGACGAGGCCGCGCCGTTGTATTCACCGCTCCCTGTAGCCGACGGTCGGCCGTGGAACCACTCCGCCCCCGTGAATGTCTGGCCGATCAGGGCCGACCCGACCACTGCGCCGTTGTGCGAAATGAGTGATCCTGCCGCCGCGCCGGGAAAGGCGAGCCGGGCGATACCACTGACGGCCAGCGGATAGACGACGCCAGTGAGCAGCGAGAGCAACAGAAAGAGCAGCAGTGCAGGACGAAGTTCCTTGCGCACGAGAAGATCCTCAGGTCAGGTGAAGCGCAACCAGCGCCAGGTCGATGAGCTTGATGCCCGCAAAGGGCGCCACGAGCCCACCGAGGCCATATACCAGCAGATTGCGTCGAAGCAGCGCCGCGGCGCTCGCCGGACGCCAGGCAACCCCGCGCAGCGCGAGTGGAATGAGCACGACAATGATCAGTGCGTTGAAGATCACGGCCGAGAGCACCGCGCTCGTGGGCGAGGCGAGTCGCATGACGTCGAGGCGCCCGAGTGCCGGGTAGGTCGCTGCGAAGGCCGCCGGGATGATGGCGAAATATTTGGCGACGTCATTTGACAGCGAGAACGTGGTGAGCGCTCCACGCGTGATCAGCATCTGCTTGCCGGTCTCGACAATCTCGATGAGCTTGGTCGGATTCGAATCGAGATCGATCAGGTTGCCGGCCTCGCGCGCCGCCTGGGTGCCAGACTGCATGGCAACCGCCACATCGGCCTGTGCCAACGCTGGCGCGTCATTGGTGCCGTCGCCGGTCATCGCGACCAGACGACCGCCGGCCTGGTACTCGCGAATCAGCGCAAGCTTCGCCTCCGGTGTGGCCTCGGCGAGATAGTCGTCGACGCCGGCCTCGGCCGCGATTGCGGCGGCAGTGAGGGGATTGTCACCGGTGATCATCACGGTCTTGATCCCCATGCGGCGCAGTTCATCGAAGCGCTCACGAATGCCGCCCTTCACGATGTCCTTGAGCCGGACCACGCCGAGCACGCGTGCGCCGTCCGCCACGAGCAAGGGCGTGCCACCACTCCGGGCGATCTCGGCCACGGCACCACGCACGGGGTCGGTGAGATACCCACCGGCCTGCACCACGAAGCGTTCCACCGCATCCGCAGCGCCCTTTCGAACCTGACGCTCGCCGATGTCGACACCACTCATTCTCGTCGTGGCGCTGAATGGAATCGTCACCGAGTCGGTCTGCGGCCGGGCCTCAGTGCCCAGGCGCTCGGTGGCGAGGGTTACGATACTGCGCCCTTCAGGGGTTTCGTCCGCCATCGAGGCGAGTCGCGCGGCCTCGGCCAGTTCCGATTCGGCCACGCCCGGTGCGGGCACGAACGCGGTCGCCTGCCGGTTGCCGATGGTGATCGTGCCGGTCTTGTCTAGCAGCAGCACATCCACATCGCCGGCTGCCTCGACCGCCCGGCCGGATCGCGCAACGACGTTCTTGCGCAGCATCCGGTCCATGCCGGCGATGCCGATGGCCGAGAGGAGCGCGCCGATCGTAGTAGGGATCAGGCACACGAGCAGCGCCACCAGCACGGTAAGCGAGACTGCAGTCCCCTGCCCCGATGTCAGTACCGCAAACTCGGAGAACGGCCGCAAGGTGACCACGACGAGCAGGAAGACGATCGTCAGGGCCGCGAGCAGGATATCGAGCGCGATCTCGTTGGGGGTCTTCTGCCGCTTGGCCGCTTCGATGAGCCCGATCATCCGGTCCAGGAAGGACTCACCGGGATCCACCGAGATCCTGACGATGATCCAGTCGGAGAGCACCCGCGTCCCGCCTGTGACAGCGCTCCGGTCACCGCCTGATTCGCGGATCACCGGCGCGCTCTCGCCGGTCACCGCGCTCTCGTCGACCGAGGCGACGCCTTCGATGACTTCGCCATCGCCCGGCACGAGTTCATCGGCCGCCACGATCACCACATCACCCTTGCGCAGGGCGCTCGCGTGGACGGCGCGCACGGTCAGGCGATCGGCCGGATTCGGGAGATGCCGCGCCATCGCTTCCGATCGCGTGCGACGAAGCGCTGCGGCCTGGGCCCGGCCGCGGCCTTCCGCCATTGCCTCGGCGAAGTTGGCAAAGAGGAGGGTGAACCAGAGCCAGATCGCAATTGCGATCGTGAAGCCGACCGGGGCGTCGCGCGTACCGAAGAGGCCCGCCACGGCCAGAATGGTGACGAGAACGCTCCCAACCCACACGGTGAACATCACCGGGTTCCGCAACTGGGTGCGAGGATGGAGCTTCTTGAACGCATCGCCGATCGCGGTAACGATCAGCGCCGGGTCGAAGAGCCTGGCCGGTGCATGATGGGTGCTCATCGTCCCACTCCCTGCGTGAGTTGCTGGATCTGTTCGACAATCGGGCCGAGCGCGAGCGCCGGGACGAAGGTCAGCGCGCCAACCAGGATGACCACTCCGATCAGCATCGTGACGAAGAGGGGGCCGTGCGTCGGCAGCGTTCCCGCGGAGGCCGGCACCAGCTTCTTCGAGGCGAGGGCACCCGCGATGGCAAGCACCGGCACCGCGACCATGAAGCGACCGGCGAGCATGGCGAGCCCGAGGAGGATGTTGTAGAAATCGGAATTGGCCGTCAGACCGGCGAAGGCCGAGCCGTTGTTGTTGGACGCCGACGAGAAAGCGTAGAGGATTTCACTGAAGCCGTGCGCTCCCGGATTGAGGATGCCGGCGCGGCCCGCCGGGAGGGCGGCGCCGAGCGCGGTTCCCGCGAGGACCGCGAGCGCCGGAATCAGGATCGCTACCATCACCATCTTCATTTCGTAGGCCTCGATCTTCTTGCCGAGGTACTCAGGCGTGCGGCCGACCATCAAGCCGCCGATGAAGACGGTCACCAACGCGAAGAGCAGCATGCCGTAGAGGCCCGAGCCGACGCCACCAAAGACCACTTCGCCCAGCTGCATCAGGATCATCGGCACCATGCCGCCGATCGGGGTGAAGGAGTCGTGCATGGCATTCACCGAACCGTTCGACGCGGCCGTGGTGGTGACTGCCCAGAGCGCGGAGTTGGTGATCCCGAACCGCACTTCCTTTCCCTCCATGTTGCCGCCGGACTGGAGATCGCTCGCCGCGAGCTCGGCGCCGGCCGCCGCGAGCGCCGGAGTACCGCGCTGTTCTGCCGGCACCGTGACCGCAATTGCCAGCGCGAAGATCACTGCCATCGCGGCGAAGATCGCCCTCCCCTGACGCTTGTCGCGCACCATCAGGCCGAGGGTGAAGCAGCAGGCCACCGGAATGAGGAGGATCGATACCAGTTCAAGCAGGTTGCTGAACGGGGTGGGATTCTCGAACGGGTGCGCGCTGTTGACGTTGAAGAAGCCGCCGCCATTGGTGCCGAGCTGCTTGATCGCCACCTGCGAGGCAACCGGGCCGACGGCAATGGCCTGCTTCGCCCCCGACTCGAGCGTGATTGCGGTGCGGGCGCCGTCGAAAGTCTGCACCACGCCCTGCGAGACCAGCACGACAGCGAGCAGGAGCGCAAGCGGGAGCAGGACCTTCGTCGTGATCCGGACCAGGTCCGCCCAGAAGTTGCCGATCGTTGGTGTCGAGTGGCGCGCAAAGCCGCGCAGGAGCGCCGCCATCACGGCTATTCCTGCCGCAGCCGAGACGAAGTTCTGCACTCCGAGGGCGAGCATTTGCGTCAGGTAGCTGAGTGTCGTCTCACCACCGTACGATTGCCAGTTGGTGTTGGTCACGAAGGAGACGGCAGTGTTGAAGGCCAGCGCCGAGCCGACACCAGGCAGGTGATCCGGATTGAGCGGCAGCATCCCCTGCATCAGCTGCATCAGGAACACCACCACCAGCCCGGCACCCGAGAAGAGGAGCAGCGCTGTCGCATACCGTCCCCAGCTCATCTCGTCGTCCGGGTCCACTCCGGCCACGGCCAGGAGCCAGCGGTCGAGCGGGTCCGTGAGCCTGGAGAGGAAGGTTCGCTCACCCGAGAGCACCCGCGCCAAGTGAGTCCCGAGCGGCCATCCGAGGCCGACGACGACGATGAGGAAGACTCCGGTCTGGAGCCAGGCATTGGCCGTCACTGGAATCGCTCCGGGTTGAGCAGGGCCACCACGAGGTAGACCAGGAGCAGCCCGGCAGCTATGGCAGCAAGGATGAGAAGCAGCGACACAAAGACCCCTGTCGAACGAGACAGGAGAATCGTATGGCAGACGGAATCAGGGAGTGGTCAGGGAGGCGGGCGGGGGGATCAGGGAAACATCAAGATGGATGGTCGATGGTGGATGTCGGGTGACTGATGCTGGATTGTAGATGCTTTGATCCATCATCCACCATCCATCATCCACCATCCACCATCCATCATCCATCATCCACCATCCACCATCCCTCTCCCTATCGGAAAAGCAGCCGCCCATCCCAATGGCTCAGGATCAGCGAATCGGCGGCGCGTTTGCCGTCGACCGACCTGAGGAGGAGGGCGCCGGCCCGGCGGCCCGAATCGGCGAGAATGCGTAACGCGCTGGCTGGCACGCCGCGGCCGATGATGAGCGAGTCGCGATAGATCGCGAAGAGTGGATGCAGGTCGAAGTGGAGTGTGTCGTGACCAACAGCGACATTGACGATGCCATTGCTGGCGCGGAGCGCTTGCACGGTATCGGGCCCGACCACGTGGCGTGTGGTGTCGTAGGCGTTCACGGTGGCGAGCCACCGGAAGCCTTCGACCGCGGTGGCCTGACCATCATCGTAGGAGAAGTTGAATTCGTTGCGATTGATCCGCGAACGCCCTTGCTCGACGTACGCCGCGCCGGCTAGCGCCATGAGCTTCATGCCCAGGGTGTCTCGCTCCGGCCCATCCCGGTTGATGCGTGTCCAGTCCACACTCGGGAAGGGCTTCCCGATGCGATCGGCGATTTCACCCTCGGCGCGCCGGTCGATGAGGAACCGGAGGGCCGCACTCGCCTCGGCCTGGCCGCGCACCGAGTCGGTGTCCGCAAGCATGGCGACAAAGCGTCGTCCCTGACTCTGAATCGAAAGACGCGTGACACTCACAGGACCGAACAGCGTGACCAGCAACAGGAAGGAGAGCGTCATCGGAATCAGCTTGATGCTGCTGCCGGGCCGGAGCGAGAAGAGGATGGCAGTGCCCAGCAGCCAGATTCCCAGCAACATGCCCAGCGTGCGCGGCTCGGTGAGTCCGTACGGTTCGATGCGCTTCCAGAAGGCGGCAAGGAGCATGAGCGCGGCCGGAATCAGGCCAAGAAAGAACCAGCGCGCGTAGATCCGGATCCAGCCTTCGTGTTCACTGGATCGCAGCGGCTCTACAAGCAGGTACCCGAGTATTCCGGTGACCGACACACTCGCCACCAGCCAGCCGATCCAGCCATTGGGCCACTCCGCGCCGGCGACAATTTTCACGAGGTAGGCGAGCAGGATCAGCAGGTAGACGAACGCCAGCGGCGTCAGGATGTACTGGGCAAAGACCTTGAGGGCCTTGGGGTACTCGTGGTCGTCGGCGAGGGACTCGAGGTTGTCGGGAATGGTGGAGAGGAAGATCCAGCTGTTCACGACAAAGCAGGTGACGAACCAGATATCGAGATAGAGATCACCGTCGATGTGAACACCAAAGAGCTTGTCGAGCGCGCCGAGCGCGATCGCGACCCCGACGAAGATCACCGCCGAGAAGATTGCCGACTTCAGGAACCCGAGAAAGAGCCGTCGATTGTATTGCCAGAAGGCGACACGCTGATGAATCGCCACGAACGGCAGGAATGCCACGGCGAGGTGAAGTGCCGCGGAAAATTGCAGGTAGCGGACGCCATCGCCTCGCTCGTTGAGGCCCTGCCAGTCGAGATAGAAGAGCACCAGCACAGCCACGCCCGCGAGCAACGACCCGGTACGCACAACCGGAGTCCAGCGCCGGACCTCGGACGTGAGTGTGAGGGCAATGGTGAGTGGCAACGCCAGGCCAGCAACAAACCCCACCCGGAGTACGCTTGCATCGGTCTGGTGCCTGGAGGCCAGGATGGCGGCGACAGCGGTGACGGCGCCGGCAGCGAGGGTCCACGGAAAGCGCTGGAGGACGGCGACGGCGCGCGCCGCGAGAATGTCGATGGACGGGAAACGCATTTCGGATACCTCCGCAGCGTGGGGTCCCGTCGCAGGGGCGCAGCGTGCTGCGCCCCTACCGGGCCCCGATATATGCGACGAAGGGGGTCCCTCCGCGAGTCGGGATCCCCCTTCGTGCCCGGGGCGAACCCCGAAGTCCCAACGTGGGCGCCGCGAGCGGCGCCCTTACGACCTCATCCGCACTCGCTGAAGCCGCACACGTGACACTTCATGCACCCTTCGGCCATCTCGAGCTGCGAGCCGCAATCGGGGCAGGCGCCGGCGAGCGTGTGCTGCATACCGCCCATCAGCAGTTGCTCGTTGTCTTGCGTGACCATCACCGGTGGTGCCAGCACGGTCGGATGCTCGGCCGTGGTGTTGAGCAGTTCCTGCTGAATCCCCTGCTTCTCGATCAGGTACTTCTCGAGCGCGATGCCGACGGCGTCGGGAACCGAGAGCACCTTGTTGGGGCCGAGGCCAATCGCGCGGTCGGACGAGATGCCCCGAAGCTGGCGATAGACTGCCTTCGCCGGAATGCCGGAGCGCAGCGCGAGCGAAATCAGCCGCGCAATTGCCTCGACATCGGCCATCAGCGCGCCGCCGGCCTTGCCGAGCGACATGAAGACTTCGAACGGCTGACCCTTGTCGTCTTCGGTGATGGTCACGTAGAGATCGCCCAACGGCGTCGGAATCCGGCGCACCGTGCCCGGGAGCGTCTCGGGACGCGAACGCTTCTGGCGACGCTGCAGGTTCTCGCTTTCGAGTTCGTGCACCGACTGACGCAGCCGTGCAATCTCGGCATCCTTCTCGGCAAGTTCGGAGGCAAGGTCGGCCATCGCGGTGCGATCATCGGCATCCGCATCGGGGCCGTTGTAGCCGAGGTCGGCACGGGCCTCCGACTTGCCGCTGCTCACGGCCTGATCGGCAACCTTCTTCGCCTGGGAGCCAGTGGAAAGCACCTGCATGTCACGCGAGCCATCGCGGTAGACGGTGACGCCCTTGCAGCCGAGCGCGAACGCCATCCGGTAGATCTCCTCGACGTACTCCTCGCTGGCATCATTGGCGAAGTTGCAGGTTTTGGAGATGGCGGAGTCGTTGTACTCCTGGAAGGCCGCCTGCATCCGGATGTGCCATTCGGGCGCAATGTGGTTGGCGGTGACGAACACCCGCTGCCACTTCGCCGGCACTTCCTCGAAGGTGATGTTCCCCTGCTCCGCGATGCGGCGCATCAGGGTCTCGTTGTACCACCCTTCGGCCTTCGCGATCGCGACGAAGTCTTCGTTGACGTCCGGCATCAGCACGCCGGCCTGGTTGCGCATGAACGCCACGGCGAAGAGCGGCTCGATGCCTGACGAGCAGCCGGCGATGATCGAGATCGTCCCGGTCGGCGCCACGGTGGTCACATTGCAGTTGCGCAGCTTCCGCATCGGACGGATGCGCTCACCCTTCTCGTCACGCGCGCACGTGGCATCGGGACCCCAGATGCTCTTCTCCCATTCGGGGAAGACGCCGCGGATCGTCGCGAGCCGCTCCGATTCGATCTTCGCTTCCTCGTCGACGAACTTCTGGATCTTGTTGCCGAGGACCACCGCTTCATCGGAATCGTAGGAGATGCCGAGACGGATGAAGAGGTCGGCCAGCCCCATCACGCCGAGACCGATACGGCGAATCCGCTGCGCGAGATCGGTGATCTCGGGGAGCGGGTAGCTGTTGGCATCGATCACGTTCTCGAGGAAGTGCGTGGTGAGGTGCACCACCCGGCGGAGTCGGTCCCAGTCGATGTCGTTCCCGACAATGAACTCGGCCAGGTTGATCGAGCCGAGGTTGCAGACGTCGTAGGCGAGCAGGGGCTGCTCACCGCACGGATTGGTGGCCTCGTAGGCCCCGAGGTGGGGCACGGGATTGAAATGGTTGGCGCGATCGATGAAGAAGATCCCCGGTTCGCCGGTCTTCCAGGCGCCGTGGATGATCAGCTTCCAGACGTCGGAGGCCTTCAGCGTCCCGGTGACGTGCTGGGTGCGCGGATCGATCAGTTCGTAATCGAGGTCGGCATCGAGCGCGGCCATGAAGGCATCGGTGACACCGACCGAGATGTTGAAGTTGGTGATCTTGGTCGTGTCGTCCTTGCAGGCGATGAAATCGAGGATGTCCGGGTGGTCGACCCGGAGGATCCCCATGTTTGCGCCACGACGGGTGCCACCCTGCTTGACCACGTCGGTCGACGAGTCGTAGAGCGACATGAACGAGATCGGGCCCGAAGCCACACCCATGGTCGAGCGGACGATGTCGTTCTTGGGCCGGAGCCGCGAGAACGAGAAGCCAGTGCCGCCGCCCGACTGATGGACCAGGGCCATGGCACGAAGGGTGTCGTAGATCCCGCTCTTGCCGTTGGAAAGGGTGTCATCGACCGGCAGGACGAAGCAGGCCGAGAGCTGCCCGAGCGGGCGACCGGCGTTCATCAGGGTAGGCGAGTTCGGCATGAACAGCCGCTTCGCCATTACCTCGTAGAAGGCATCGGCGAGGGCGTCGACGGCACCGGCCGACGCACCATACTTGGCATCCGGGGCGGCGATCGTCGAGGCAACGCGGCCGAACAGATCCTCGGCCTTCTCACAGGGTCGTCCGGAGTCGTCCTTGAGGAGGTAGCGCTTCTCGAGGACGGTGATTGCGTTGGGCGACAGTTCCACTGCGCCCCGCACCGGAGACGTGTTCATGCGACCTCGACTTCGTAGTCTGAAAGGTGGGACCCTGGAGGGTGCTGAGGGGGATCAAGCTAGGGGTCTTTCTGTGGGCGGGCAATCCGGCACAATCGTCAGTCACCATCGGCTAGTCAACAATTCACATCACAAATCAACCACTGCCGAAAGTTATCAACATTTCCAGCGGTGACTCATTCTCGGTCCCGGATCGTCACCCCCCGTCGCCGCACCACCTTTTCCCCAGCCGACTCGACCGAGAACTCGAGCAGATAGCTCCCCGGTGCCAGCCCGCCAAGAGCGACCGCCCGGCGCCAATGCACGGGTGAGACGACGTCCCCCAGCGATTCGCGAATGGTGATCTCCTCTCCTCGTCCGCCCAGCAGTCGCGCCAAACCTCCCCGTTGCCGACGAATGGTCAGCCGGATCGCCGCGTCGCGAAGCCGGGTCTCCCCGTAGAGCTCAGCGTACACCGTGAGCGTGTCCTGGGGAGCATAGACGCCGAGCACATCGAGCCAGGCGGTGTCTCGGGGCGTCGGTTGCCATGGCAGCGCCTGGGAAGGCCTGCCAAGAAGGAGCGCCGAGGCGCTGAGCCCTTGTCCACCGACCGAAGGCACCACAAGCGAGTCGACGGGGTAGACTGCTCCCACGGTGGGGGTGGCCTCGACCCCGAGGCGTACCAGCTGCCGACCGGGGGGCACGACAACCTCGGCGCGCAGCGCCACCATCCTGGCCTCGGCCGTTGGGCGATCGAGGTACTGCACGGTATCGAGGGTTGCGGTAGGGACACCCTTCCGGTCGAGGAAGACGGCGCGCACCGTGAGGGCCACCTTCCCTGCCCCTGGCAACGCTCTCAGGGCGGCAGCGTCGACGGCATACACCAGGTGGACCAGCGGCAGCGAATCGCGAACCCCGGCAGGGAGCCACTGGGCGTGGCCTGCAAGCAAGGTGGGATACTGACGCTCCCACGAATCTGTTCGGGTTGCGACGGCGACACTCCGACGACCGCGGACCCGCTCCTCTTCGGTGATCCAGTAAATGCTGTTGGGCCCGGCGCGAAGGAGGCGGGCCAGGCCAGGGAATTCATCGGCGCGACGCTGCAGCTGATCAAGGGCGACGTCGAGATCGAGGGCGTTCTCGACCAGGCGGAAATCGTCCTCATCGTCGGTCGCGACGAAGTGCAGCACCAGGTCGCCTTCCGGCCGATCGTAGCGCCAGCTCTCGTTCCCGGAATTGGCCTGGAGCGGATCGACCCGTCCCGCCGGGCGTGAGCGCGGCCAGACGACGCGTGCGGCCGGGGCACCGTGCCGCAGCCAGATGATGCCACGGTCGTCAAGCTCGGCGTCGCCACTGCGGTAGAGTTCGAAGCCCCAGCGGTAACGCCGCTTGAACGGCGGCAGCAGGAACTGTTGCCGGGCAATCGCCCAGCGCCGCAGATGTTCAGCGAGGCGGGACGCCGGCGACCGGAGATCGACCGCCGCACGCGCTGCCCAGAACTGGCGCAGCCATGTCACGCGGGCGGCACCGTGCGCCGCGTCGAACCCGCGTAACACCGAATCGTCGACTATCGGTTCGAGGTCCCGCCGCAGCATCGCCACTGACTCCGGATTGTCGCTCGCGGCTGCGTTGAAGTAGGCGCGCTCGACGGCGCTCGGCCCGCGAGTCAGTTCCTGCAGGGTGTCGCCGGTGAGCGGGAGGGTGCGGGCGAGCTCCACCCAGGCCACCGAGGGGTCGCGCGTCAGCGCCACCGCGCGAACGAATGCCTTTCGCGCCGAGTCGGGATTGCCCACCAGCCGCTCGAGCCGCCCCAGTTCGAGCAGCAGCGCCGGGTGCCATCCAGCCGGCGAGGCCGTCGCCGCGCGTGCCGCCTCGAGCGCCGGAAGCAATGGCGGACCGATGCGCTGTTGCAGCGCGGTCTGGGCGAAGCTGACCAGCCCCTCGACGAACATCGGATCGAGTCGCACGGCACGCGCGAAGGCATCGCCCGCCTTCCGCTCACGGTCGAGTCCGAGCATGGTCCAGAGTCCACCAGCAAACGCGCCGGCACGATTCGGGGCGAGCGCCTCGGCGAGCCCGAGGCCCAGCCATGGATACGGCCATTCGGGGCGAAGTTCGGCGGCCCACTCGAACTCGCTCGCAGCGTCGTCGATATCGGAGCGCTTGCTCGCCTCGACCAGGCGGAGCACGACGAAGCCGCGGCGGAGATGCAGGAGGGGATTGTCGCGCGCGACTTTCGCGTCGTCGAGCGCGCGCTCGGCCATGCAGTGCAGCAGCGCGGTGTCACGGATGGTGGCAAGCGAGTCGCGGTACTGCTGCAGCGCTGCCCGTTCTGCCGGTGACTGACCGTGGCTGGCAGCGGGGGCGAGGAGGCAAGCCAGGAGCAGCAATCGCGCACGCCCCGCCGAGCGGATCATTTGCTGATGACGAACGCCTGTCGGCGCACGACGCTCGCCCCCCCGATCGTCGAGACCGTGACCTCGAGGACGTACTCGCCGGACTTGAGCCGTTGCAGCGCCAGTTCGCGATGCACCGGCGCCACGCCACCGGGATGGGTCTGCGTAAAGCCGATCGCCAGGGCTGGCGTCCCACCGGATGCGACCAGGTCATCGGCGCGTCGGGTGACGGCGGTGTCGCCGGAGACACGATAGACGGCCATGTTGGTGCGATAACTGGTCCCTGCTGCGAGTCCGCTCACTTCGAAGTAGAGCTGCATCGGTTCGTGGGCGGCAAAGGTGCGCACGGGATTGACCCACACCGAATCGGTCGCAGTCTGCATCCAGCCGGCCTTGATGCTCCGCGCTCCGAGTACGATGTCCGAGAGCGCGAGCGATGATGCCACAGGCGGATAGACCGTGACGGACTGTCGCGGACTGATACTACCGCGGGAACCATTCTCGATCGCGACCCGCACGGTGTAGCGCCCGGGCGGAACCGTGAGGGGGAAACGGCCGACCAGATTCTGTCCCGAGTTCAGCAGGCCCTGGGTGCGCTGCGTACGGCTGGTATCGAGGGACGCCACCAGATTCCCCGCGCTGTCCAGCACGGAAGCGCGAATACGCACCGGGTAGCCATACCCGCCGCTGACTGGATCCCGCTGGGCCGCCACGCCACCGGCGCGCACCGCATAGACGATTTGCAGCGTGCCACCAATCTGGTCGCGGCCCACGGCAAGCACCTGCACCCGGGCGGTCAGCGGCAGCTCGTAGCGCAGCGCAAACGATCCCGGCATCGCGGCGCTGCGCACTCCGACCGCACGTTCGAGCGCCTGCAGCGACTCGGCCTTGGCCTTCCCTTCGCCGAGCATATCCCGGTACCGCTGGCTCACGTTCCAGCGCGAGAGCATCAGCTCCTGCGCGATCTGGGCACTCAGCTCGGCGCCATAGGTCTGCAAGGTGCGCGGCATCGTGTCGGAGTTCGGCGGGCGCTCGCCGTGCGCCGCGAACCAGCGGAACTGGTTGGTTCGCGCGAAGACGTCGAGAAGCGAGGGATATTCCCGGAAATCGGTATCGCCATCGAGTACGATGAAATGGAACAGCAACTCGGTGCCGTCAGGGCGATGATACGCCCAGCTTTCGTTGGGGGGGACGCCGACCAGGGTGACGACGGCCCGTTCGTCAGGTGCGCCATGCCGGACAAATACCAGCCCGCGCGCATCGAGTTCGTCACCCATCGCGAGCACCACCGGATCCACCCCTTTGGGATCGGCGAGTTTCTGCAGGCGAAACGTCCGTCGGGCGTAATCGAGGCGCAGATAGTGATCGCGCATCCGCTCGGCGATCGCGGGGAGCTTGTCAGGGTCCTGCGTGGACCAGTATCTACGCATCAGCGCGACGCGTTCGGCCGGCGTTCCGCGATCGAATGGCCCGAGGATCGAGTCGATTCCCAGGGTTGCAAGATCCCCGCGATACGCGGCGAGCAGGGTATCGGTCGCGCCTGCGAGTCCGGTGAACCAGGGCTCGACGCCGTCCAGACGCCCCACGATGAAGCGCGCCCGGGCCAGTTCGAAGTGCGCGACCGCACTGTTTGGTTGCAGGGCGAGCAGCGAGTCGAGCGGCTCCAGCGAGTTCTGCGCGGCGCCGAACTCGCGTTCGATGCGCGCCCGCGCCAGCAGGAGCTGCGGCGTCTTGCCGGCGCGCTGCGTCGCCAGCGCACGGAGCGTCTGCAAGGCGATCTTGCCGGCGCCTGCGTCACGAAACGCGATCGCACGCTCAGCGACGCGCAGGATGCCATCGACAAATTCCGGATCGAGCGAGGCACTCCGCACAAACGCGTCTGTGGCCCGATCGGTCATGCTGCGTCCGAACATCTCCCGCAAGCCATTCGTGAGCACGGATTCATTGGTCGCGAGGCCAAGCGTCGCGAGACCCATGCCGTGCCAGGCCCAGGGCCAGTCGGCGTGCGCGCGTTGGGCCTCCTCGAACCGCTCCAGGGCATCCTGATAGTGATCTGGTTTCCCGGTGACCTCGCCGAGCCGGATCGAAAGGAGTCCAGCGCGCAAGGGAACCAGCGCACGCGCGTCGGGGGTCACCATGGTCGTGGCGGTCCGGCTGTACATCCCCAGGACCACGGCGGTATCGACCTCGCGCTGGAGCGTATCCTGCCAGCGCCGAAGCGCGGCACGTGCGGCCGGCGACTGCGCCACCCCGGGCAGCGGGAACGCGAGGGTCAGGGCCAGAAGCGCGGGGGCAAGGCGCATTACGGCACGATGGTGAAGGTTCGGCGGCGCACAGTCTTGGCGCCTGCAGCAGTACTCACAGTGACATCGAGACTGTAACTCCCGGGCTTGAGCTTCTCAAGCGAGACCTCGCGCTGGACGGCATCGACGCCGCCGGGTCCCTGACGACCGTCGAACGCGAGCTTGATGGCCGCCCCGCCGCCGCCAAAGAGCTTCGAGAAGACCGACCCTCCCTTCGGTCGGGTCACCACCATTTCGACCCGATACGGAGATGACGGGGCAAGCCCACTGACTTCAAAGTAGAGCTGCAACGGATCGGTGCGCTTGAAGGTTCTGAGCGGATTGACCCACGCGGTATCGCCGCGCACGGTTCGCCAGGGAAGATTGACCGCCTTGCTGCCGAGCGCGAGGTCGGAGAGTCCGAGATCGGGACCGAGGGGAGACGCCACGCGCAGGGTGTCCCGGGTGCTGAGCAGTCCGCTCAGATCGCTTTCGAGCGCCAGTCGTATGGTGAAGGTGCCAGGTGGCACGCGGAGGGCAACTCGCCCAAGGAGATGCTGTTGCGGCGGTACGGCTGCGCGCGCCGAGAAACGTCGGATTGTGTCCAGCACCGCGATGGTCGAGCCGTCGAGCGACTGGACGCTGGCGCGCAACCGGATCACGTAGGCCACGCCCTGCTGCATCGGGATCGGCGTCAAGGCATTCCCGGGAATCGCAAAGGCGATCTGCAACTGGGGCCCGAGGGAATCCGAGCCAACGGCAAGGACATCCAGTTTTGCCGCGAGCCTGGTGCCGTACCGTAGCGGCCAGCTGTCGGTGTGGGTCCCGCGCGCAATGCTGCGTCGGCCCATGGCCTGCTCCTCGCTGATCATCTGGGACGCGCCACCACGACCCGCGTTCCTCAGGCGCGAATAGATCGGATGCATTCCTTCGCGCGAGCGAAGCAGCGCCTCGGCCGTGGGCGATGCCAGCAGCGAATCGCCGTTCCGCATTGTGATCGCCGTCTTGAAGCCCAGCAAATCGAAGATCGACTCGACGAGCCGGTAGTCCTGCACGTCCTGGCGTGCAACAAAGTGAAAGATCAGGTCGCCTTCGGTCCGCTTGTAATTCCACGACTCGTTCGGCTCGATACCGGGAGCGTTGTAGGTCGCTCGCTCGTCCGGAGGGCCATGACGCAGGTAGATGATGCCGCGATCGTCGTAGTCCGTCTGCCCAGAGCGATAGCGCTCGACGATGTCGAATTGCCGATTGACGGAGACCAGCCGGAAATTGCGGCGAACGAAATCGAGTCGCCGGTAGTGCTCACGAAGCCGCTCCCCCGACGAGTGCAACTCATCGCGGTCTCGCGATTCCCAGAAGCGCCGCACCAGGGCCGTCCGGGCATCGGGCCGCGCGCCATCAAACGCCTTGAGTGTGGAGTCCGGCATCAGGGTGCCGAGATCGCCGCGGTAGAGCACCAGCGCCGTGCTGTCGGCGAGTTGCAGGCCGCGATACCAGAGATCGACCGCCTCGCCACGGCCGATGAGGAATCGCGTTCGGGCAAGTTCGATCAGGGTGACCGGGTTGTTCCGGTCGCGCGCGTACAGGGTCTCGAACGCTGCCAGCGAGGAATCCGGTGAACCGACTTCGCGCTCGACCCGGCCCCGCGCGAGCAGGACCGCAGGATGCTGAGCTACCGCTGTGTGCGCCGCGCGCCGCAGCGCGGCCAGCGCCACATCGAGGCGGAAATTGATGCGCTGCTTGAGTGCGGTATTGGCGAGTTCGACCAGACCATCGACGAAGGCAGGATCGACCTCGGCACTCTTCGCAAAGGCATTCGCCGATCGCGTGAGCGCGTCCTTGCCCAGCATCGTCTGCATCCCCTGCACGACCGAGACCTGCGAATCGCCGACACCGAGTTCGGCGAGCCCGAGCCCGAGCCAGGGCAATGGCCATTTCGGTTCGATCCGGCTCGCCCACTCGAATTCCGACCCGGCATCGTCATAGTGCCCGTGGCCACCGAGGTCACCCATCCGGAGTGAAAGGAAGCCGAGGCGCAGATGGATCATTGCGCTGTCACGCTGGGTCTTCGCCACGTTGATCAGCCGCTTCTCGAGCGACTTCAGCGCGAACGAGTCGCGCACCGCGCCGAGCGAGTCACGGAAGGCCATGATCTCGGCCCGCTGCGTCGTGGACTGTGCCTGCAAGGCGCGTCCGGGCAGCATTGCCGAGAGGGCCGCAAGGAGCAGTCGCCAACGGAGCAGGTGCGATCGCCGAGTGCGCAAGGGTATTTCCTGGGGTCTGGGCTGGAGAGGAGGGATCACCTTCTGGGACGTCCGAGGCGGGTCGCCGTGGACATGGCCGATACCTGCCGCAGGAACGTGACAAGGCCGGAGAGGACTCCGTCGGCGTACCGGCGCTGCCCGGCCACAGTCCGGAGCGCCGCCTCCTGTTCGGGCACCATCAGGAACAATCCTTCGGCGAGCACCGCCGGATACCAGGTGGGTCGAACCAGCGCGAGGTCGCCTCGGGCGATGCCGAGGTCGCGGAGTCCGAGTGTCGCGAGCAGGCCCGCCTGGACAGCACGGGCGAGCGGCAGGGCGACCAGATGATTGTAGAACGTACTGGTCCCGTTGTTTGTTGCGGGATTGACCCCATCAGGCAGCGCGTTGTTGTGGATCGAGATCAGGACCTCCGCATTCACCGAGTCCGCGAGCGCGACACGCTGCCAGAGGCCGACGCTCTCCATTCCCTGCCGGGTCATCGTCACCCGGGCCCCCTGGGCCACCAGGCGATCGCGGAGCTGCCGGGCAATGGCGAGGTTGGCTTCCGGCTCACAGAGGCCGGTTGGACCGCAGGCGCCGATCGGAGGGTGTCCGGGATCGACTGCAATGTGGCGCCCCCGGAGCGGATGTGCAGGATCGATGGCGGGAGGTTCACGGAATTCGAACAGAAGGTCTGTGCCGGCGACACGCACGCGCCAGCCCCAGAGCAGGCGGTTGAAGCTGATATCGAGACCGATTCGATCGGCATCCTCCTGGCGCCAGGTGAGTGCGCGGACAAATTCGGTCCCGGTCCCGTACCGTGTCCAGTCGACGTCACCGACGGCGCCGAACAACGTGATATGGGCGCCGTCGGTCGCATCATCGACGCGCAGCGGCACCGGTCGCGAGAGCGGCACGCGCAACCGGGTGATTCCGGTGAGCGAATCGCGCGTGAGCACAAGCGAGCCCATGACGGCGAGTCGTGGATCATCAACGGCAGCAACCGAGTGCACATCCTCGAGCGGAACCCAGGCGATGGCGCCGTGATCAAGCCGGAGTCGCACGTCATTCCCGAATCGGGCATCAGCGCGCGCCACCGTTCCGTTGGGGAAGAAGAAGGAGTAGCTGCCGCCGATGACCCCACGGCCGATGACGGTCCGATCGGTGGTTCCGCTGTGCGGCAAGTCGTCGTTGAGCCGGACCCCTTGAGGCGACCTCGCCGTGCGGACGATAGTCACGGGCCAGGCAAGCAAGGTGGTGTCGGCGCCGACCACGATCTCCAGCATTGGCGGTGTCGCACGCGCGGTCGACAGGCGCGCGAGTAGCGATCCCGTGAGGCCGGTGTCCCCGGCGCCGCTGTCCAGCGTCGCGACGTAGCGATCACCACGAGAGGGAGTGGCGATCGAATCGGCGACGAAGCCGAGGCGGCGACCATCCGGGAATCGGAGCGTCACCCGCGCGCCGGCGGCGGCCCGAACCGTCAGCGGAAGCGCTTCTGCAGTGGGAAGCACGACTTCACCGATGGGGGAGAGCGAACCGCGGTCCACCCACGCCCCGGTGCGCCGCACCCACCCGGCGCGAGAGAGAGGAAGCTCCGCGTGCGCCGAGTCGGAGCCGCGTCGCGCTTCCAGCTGGAGCGAGAACGCCGAGTCGGGTGGGACTGCGACCCAGGCCAGCCAGGCACCGTTGGGCGCCACCGGGACCTTCTGGCCGTTGATTGTCAGAGAGGCCCGACCATCCCCTACCGTGCCGAAGAGGAAGGTGGAATCGCCCACCGCGATCGCGCTGCCCCGCCCGGGATAGCCCACGACAATCCCCAGCGGGCCCTGTCTGGCCGGGATCGGAGGTAGCTTGACCGGTCGGCGCGGACTCTGTCCGGCAGCGGCCGTGACCACCCCGAGTGCCAGCACCAAAACTGTAAAGTCCGTTCGCATCGTCACTTATGACCGTTTCGCGTTGACGCCTTCCGGCGTGGTTCCTATCTTCCCGGCAGTCCGGGCACTTGTCTCTACGCGGAGTTCGCCCCACGCAGCCGATCCGCTCGTCCATTTTCGCGCTCACCGACCGCGGCAAGACCCGGGACCACAACGAGGACACTTTCCTCGTGGCGGATCTGGCGACGGCGGAACCGGGTCGCAGTTCGCGTTTCGAAGAGCACCAGCTCGGCGAACGCGGCGCGATCTATCTCGTCGCCGACGGGATGGGTGGCGCGGCTGCCGGTGAGCTGGCCAGCGAAATGGCGGCGACCGAGATCCATCGCTACATGGCCGAAGCCTGGCGCGCCGATCCGGAAGTGAGCGAGACGCGCTTCACCCGTCACCTGCGCAACGCGGTCGAGCTCGCGAATCTCCACCTGCACGAGTATGCCCTCGAACATCCCGAGGTGCGCGGAATGGGCACCACCGCCACCGTGGCCGGTGTCTGGGCCGACCGACTCTACCTCGCCCAGATCGGTGATTCGCGCGCCTACCTCGTGCGCGACGGCGACGCCCGCCAGCTCACCCGGGATCAGTCGCTGACGCAGCGCCTGGTCGAGGTGGGCGAACTCACCGAAGAGGAAGCCGAGGCCAGCGAGCGACGCAACATCATCCTGCAGGCGCTCGGTCCGGATGAACGCGTCAAGGTCGACATCTCCTTTCAGCCATTGCAACGCGGTGACGTCCTCATCATCTGCAGCGATGGACTCTCGACCGTGGTGCGTCGCGACGAACTCGTGAGCATGGTCGCCGGCGAGCCCGACCTCAGTCGGCTCACGGATGGCCTCGTGCGCCTCGCCAATGAACGTGGCGGTCCCGACAACATCACCGTAGTGGCGGTGCGCTTCGACGGCGAAGGGCTGCCGCTCACGGCATCCGAGGCGCCGGGGTACCACGAGTTCCTGATCACCGACGAGCGCCCCGCCCTGCTCCCGACGGCTGCTTTCCCCGCCGCGAGCTTCCCGTCCGCACCCGCTGCGGTACTTCGATCGGGTTCACCGACCGGGATGGCACTCGTCGCCCTCTCGATCGTGATGCTCATCCTGGCGCTGATCCTCATCTTCTGATCAGGGCGGCGTCACCGCTCCAAGTACGCGCGGTCCCAGTGCTCCCGTCACCGTCGGCAAGTTGCCGGGCTGACCATGCAGTGTCAGCCACCCGAGCAACGCAAACGCCACCGCCTCCTTCGCATCCGCCGGAAAGAAGACCTCATCGAAGCGCCGCACGGTCGTGCCGAGTGCCGCCAGCCGCGCCGTGAGTTCCGCCATCAACACCGGATGATGCGTCCCGCCGCCCGCCGCGACGAGTTCCGGTGCGTTGGGGAGCTGATCCCGACAGAATCGCACCACGCTTTCCACCGTGAGCGCCACCGCCGTGCGAACGCCATCAGGACCAGGAACGCGCTGGTGCAGCGCCGACGCGAAGCCCTGACCGAAGAGTTCCCGTCCGGTGCTCTTCGGAGCGGGCAGCGCGAAGAAAGGATTCGCGAGCAACTCGGCGAGGACATCCTCGTGCACGCGTCCGCGCATGGCGAGCGCGCCATCGAGGTCGAACGGAACCGTCGGATCGACGAGCCGTGCCACGGCATCGATCACCGCAACGCCCGGCCCGGTGTCGCCACCGGCCACACCATCGAGTCGTGCCCGCCGTTCGACCCACGTCACGTTGGCCATGCCGCCGAGATTCAGCAGCAGGCGCGGATGATCGGTCGCACCGAAACAGAGTGCGTCCACGAGCGGTACCAGCGGTGCGCCCTGCCCACCCGCCGCGACGTCGCGCGCACGGAAGTTGTGGACCACACGCACCCCGAAGCGCTCGGCCAGGATCGCCGGCTCGCCGAGTTGCCAGGAGACCAGCGGCGGCTCGTGCCACATGGTCTGGCCGGGAAACGCGATTCCCGCGAGCGTGTCGGCGCGAACGTGCGCGGCCAGGAGCACCGTGTCCACGGCCTCTGCGGCCCACTCGGCGATCGACGCGTGCAGTCGTGCGACATCGGCGAGTGCACCACCGGCAAGCGCGGCCTCAATGCGTTGGCGCTCCTCCGCCGTGTAGGCACGGTGCGCAAAGGCCAGCAGCTCGAGATTCGTCGGCCCCTGGATGCGCACGAGCGCAGCATCCACGCCGTCGAGCGAGGTCCCGGACATCAGTCCCACCATCAGCATTGGCGCTTCACTCATCCTGGGGCGACCTCCGGTGGGGGACCGACAATTGCCCGGAGGCGACGGTCCACTTCGGTGAGACGCGCCTCGGCGCCGGCGGCATCGAGGTGATCGTGGAGCATCACGATGGCGGTGCGAACCCGTCCGTCGGCATCGCGAAGCACAGTGGCGGCCTGCTCGCGCGAGACACCGAGCACCTCCATGACGATCCGCTCGCCACGTTCGCGCAGCTTCGCGTTGGTTGCCTGCAGATCGACCATCAGGTTGCCGTAGGTCTTGCCGATGCGGATCATCGCCCCGGTGGTGAGCGTGTTGAGCACCAGCTTGGTCGCGGTACCGGCCTTGAGACGGGTGGAGCCGGTCACGATTTCCGGTCCGACATCGACGTGAATGATCACATCGGTGTGGGGCACGACATCAGGCGATGGCGTCGCGCAGGTCACGAAGATGGTCGCGGCCCCAAGTTCCTTCGCGCGAGCGATGGCACCTCGCACGAACGGTGTGGTTCCGCTCGCCGCGATGCCGACGAGTACATCGTTGACACCGAGCATCCGCTCATCGATCGCTGCGGCGCCCGCATCACGATCGTCTTCCGCGCCTTCGACCGAGCGCACCAGGGCGTCGTAGCCGCCGGCGATGATCCCCTGCACTAGCGACGGTGGCGTCCCGAAGGTGGGAGGACACTCCGAGGCGTCGAGCACCCCGAGCCGCCCCGACGTCCCGGCACCGATGTAACAGAGCCGACCGCCCCGCCGGAAGGCGGTCTCGACCAGCGTCAGGCCACGCGCGATTGCCGCCGACTCGCGCCCCACCGCGAGGGGCACCGTGCTGTCCTCGGCCACGAACAATGCGACCAGCTGCTCGGCGTCAAAGGTGTCGACCGCGACAGAGTGCGGGTTGCGGCGTTCCGTGGCGCGGATCGAGGCGGCAGGATCGGTCATCGGGGAACCGGGACGGCGAGTGGCGGGAGGAGACTGGACGCTTAAGTTACGACCTGCCCGACAGGGCAACAACTCCATCTCCCCGACATTGCCGCATCCCGAGGTCGCCGTGATTGCTGTCCGCCGCCCGTGGCTTACCCCGTTGCTCCTGCTGTGCGCCCTGGTCGCCACCGCCGCGCCCGCACAGCAGCCGACCATTCTCCCGAGCAGCTGGCGCTTCGCCGGCAAGGCACGAGTGGCCGAAGGCGACCACGCGATGGTCGCCTCCGGCTCGCCGATCGCAAGCGATGTCGGCCGCGACATCATCAAGCAAGGGGGCAATGCCGTCGATGCTGCCGTTGCCGTCGGCTTCGCACTCTCCGTGGTCCATTCGCAGGCCGGTAACATCGGCGGCGGTGGCTTCATGGTGATGCGGATGAAGAATGGCAAGGTGTACACACTCGACTATCGCGAGACCGCACCAGCGAAGGCCTCGCGTGACATGTATCTCGATGCCAAGGGCGAACCGTCGGAGAAGAGCCTCTATGGTGCGCTTGCGTCGGGCGTGCCGGGTTCGGTCGCGGGCATGCTCGAAGCACACCGGCGCTTCGGCCGGCTCTCGCTCACGCGAGTCATCACGCCGGCCATCAAGCTCGCCGCCGACGGCTACCTCGTCGATGACTATCGCTCGCGCTCGTTCCGGAGCGCGATGGACCGCCTCAAGCAGTACGATGGTTCGGCGAAGGCCTTCCTGGTCGATGGCAAGGAGCCGCAGCCGGGAACGATCTTCAAGCAACCCGATCTGGCGCGGACGCTGCGCGCGATTCGTGACCACGGGCGCGACGGCTTCTACAAGGGATGGGTCGCCAAGGCGATCGTCGACGAAATGGCGCGCGGCGGCGGCATCATCACCGCCCGGGACCTCGCGAGCTACACCGCCAAGTGGCGCGAGCCAATCAAGATCAACTACCGCGGCTTCACGATCTGGTCGATGCCACCGGCGTCGTCGGGTGGCGTGACTCTCGCGATGATCCTCAACGTCATGGAAGGGTATTCGCCGCTGCCGCCATTCGGCTCGACCGCCCTGCTGCACCGTGAAGCCGAAGCGATGCGGCGCGCGTTTACCGACCGGAACCGTTTCCTCGGCGACCCGGACTTCGAGAAGCTCGACCTCCCGCGCCTGCTGTCGAAGACGCACGCGGCCGAGATGCGCGCCGGGATCGATCCGCTGCACGCGACCCCGACCCCGGCCTTCGACCCGAGCATTCGCGACGGCAGCAGCACCACGCATTACTCGGTTGTCGACGCCGAAGGGAACGCGGTCTCCACCACCACGACACTGAACAATTCGTACGGGTCGCATGTCGTCGTCTCGGGCGCCGGCTTCCTGCTGAACGACGAGATGGACGATTTCGCTACGGCGCCAGGCAAGCCCAACATGTACGGCCTCGTGCAAGGCGAGATCAACGCCATCAAGCCGGGCAAGCGAATGCTCTCGGCGATGACGCCGAGCATCCTGGTCAATCCCCAGGGTTCGCTCGAGATGGTCGTGGGCACCCCGGGTGGACCGACCATCATCACCCAGGTGTACCATGTGCTGAGCAACTACATCGATCACCACATGACGCTGGCAGATGCCATTTCGGCGCCCCGCCTCCATCACCAGGCGCTGCCCGACCGGATTCAGCTCGAGTCAGGCGGCTTCGCGGAAGCGGTGATGGACTCGCTCAAGGCGATGGGCCACCAGATCCGGTTGGGCGGTGGCGGCGATGTCGAAGGGATTGTGCGGCTGGGAAAGCGCTGGCAGGGGGTGAGTGACCCCCGCCTTGGCGGGGGCCCCTCGGGGTACTGATTTCCGTTAGCGGGAGAAGTCGTCCCGCAACGTGAGCGTGACGCTGTTGCCGGCGTGCACGATGATGTCGCGATTGGCGCTCTTCGCGGCAATCGCACCGCCGGCAGCGGCACCACCGACGGCACCGATGATGGTGCCCGTCTTGCCACCGATGACGCGACCCACGATGGCGCCTGCGGCTGCACCAGCGCCGGTCTTGGCTACTTCCTCAACGCCGACGTTACGCGCCTTCATCTCGTAGGCGTAGTCTGACGCATTTGCCGAGATCGGATACGACGAGCCGTTGATTTCGACACTCCGCGCCGACATCGCGAGCGTTCCCTTCTCGCCACGATTCTTGGCCTGAGCAATATCGGTCACCGCGAGCGTCACGATCGAACCGGCCGGAATCACGACCCGCCCATTCGCCCCGGTCACATCATTGCTGACGCGAACGCGGATCTGGTCGCCGACCTTGGTGTAATGCGAATGGACCGAGTCGATGGCCGAGGCGGTGAAGGACGAGCCCGATGCGAGCACGCCGGAGCGTGACGCAGGGGCCGCCGGAGCAGGCGCGGGGGCCGGCGCGGGCGACGGATTGCGCACCACCGGCTTGGGCGTCGGCTTCTTGGCAACGTAGACGGTCTCGGGCTTCACTGGCTTCAGCGCCGTGTCACCGAGTGGCTGGGCATCCCCGATCGGGACCAGCGAATCCCGCGCAGCCATGCTGTCGCGTGCGGCCAGCGCATCGGCCTTGTCCTTGCCACATCCGCCAATGGCCAGCACAGCCAGGGTGAGGATGGTCAGTTTCCCGTTCATGAAATGCTGCTCCTGCGTGAAGGTTGAACCGTTCCTGCCTACATTGCCGGGATGCGAGCGTTGCGTCGACTCCTCCCGTATTTCCGTCGCTACCCGAGGACCTATCTCGTCGGGTTTGCCTGCCTGCTCTGCTCCAATCTCTTCGCAACCCTCGGTCCGCGCTATGTCCAGCACGGCATCGATGCGGTCATCGCCGGCTCCACCACCAAGGTTCGCACTGCGGCCCTCTGGGTCATCGGCCTTGCCGCACTCGGAGGGGCGCTCCGCTTCGGGATGCGCCTGCTCCTGAATGGTGTGTCACGCCGAGTCGAGACGGACCTGCGCGACGACCTCTTTCGCCATCTGATGAGTCTGTCGGCGCCTTTCTACCAGCGGCATCCTGTCGGTGACCTGATGGCTCGCGCCACCAACGACCTGCTTGCACTGCGAATGGTCGCCGGTCCGGCCGTCATGTACCTGGTCGACACTACCGTCCGAACCGCGATGATCGTCCCGGCAATGCTTGCCATCTCGCCGTCCCTCACGCTCTGGGCTCTGCTGCCGACCCTGGGCCTGCCCCTGGCCATGGTGGTACTCGGCGGCGAAGTGCATCGCCGATCGATGGCCGTGCAGGATCACTTCGGCGACATCTCGGCATTCGTCCAGGAACATCTCGCCGGTATTCGAATCGTGCGGGCCTACGCCCAGGAGTCGGCGGAGAGCACCGTGTTCCACGGCCTCGACCGCGAATACATTCGCCGCAACCTCGCCCTGGCGCGCGCCCAGGGCTTTTTCAATCCGCTGCTCGGGATGCTCGGCGGCATCGGTGCCGTGATCGCGCTGGTCCTCGGCGGTCAGGGCGTCCTCAGCGGGAAGATCTCGGTCGGCGGCTTCGTCGCCTTCGGAGTCTATCTCGCTACACTGGTGTGGCCGATGATCGCGCTCGGTTGGGCGATCTCGCTGCTCCAGCGCGGCGATGCGGCTGCGTCCCGAATTGAAGCACTATTCGCGGTGACGCCCGACGTGACCTCCCCGACACAAGCGACGTTGCTTCCCGCAACCTCTGGGCCCCGCCGCGTCACCTTCGAGGGCGTCTGGTTTCGCTACCCGGGCGCCGAGGAAAGGGGCTGGGTGCTGCGGGATCTTTCGTTTGATCTGCCGGCGGGCCAGGTGCTCGGAATCGTAGGGGCCACCGGCAGCGGCAAGTCCACGATCGGCGAATTGCTGGTGCGCAGCTATGATCCGGAGCGGGGTCGCATACTCCTCGATGACATCGATATTCGCTCCTTGACCCTCGCCGATCTGCGGGCCGCCATCGGCGCGGTGCCGCAAGAGACTTTCCTCTTTTCCGATACTCTGCGCGGGAATGTCCTGCTAGGTGCGCCCGACGACGGTCGCCTCGACGCTGCAGCGGCCACTTCACAGCTCGCCGCGGCATTGCCGGATCTCCCCAACGGTTGGGACACGATGCTGGGTGAGCGCGGCATCAATCTGTCGGGCGGTCAGCGGCAGCGGGCAGCGATTGCGCGTGCGCTGGTACGCGACCCCGCGGTGCTCGTGCTCGACGATGCGCTCAGTGCGGTCGATTCCCACACCGAGGCAGAGATACTCGCGGCGATGCGATCGGCGATCGTCGGCCGGACTGCGCTGATCATTTCGCACCGCTTCTCGGCGGTGCGCGAGGCGGACCAGATCTTGGTACTCGCCGATGGCGTGATCGTCGAGCGCGGCACGCACCCGGAGCTGATGGCGCGCGGCGGCCGGTACGTCGGGCTGTTGGCCCGCGACGAACTCGAGGTGGCCGTCAGCGAGGAGGCCTAGCGGGCCGACTCAGACGCGCTCGAGGATCCAGGCGGGGGTGATGGACTGCAGCGCTGCTGCGAGCCGAGAGAGCTGCCCGCTCACGAGAAGAATTCCCACGATCACCAGCACGACGCCGCTCACGCGTTGCACCCACGGCATCCACCTGCGGAACTTGACGAACCAGGTCCGGAAGGAGTCGAGGGCAAAGGCGGCGAGGAGGAAGGGCACGGCGAGTCCGGCGGAGTAGGCCGCGAGCAGCGCCACGCCGCGCGAAACACTGGCACTGGCACTCGCGAGTCCGAGAATGCCGCCAAGGATCGGCCCGAGACACGGCGTCCAGCCGGCCGCGAACGCCATCCCTACCAGCAACGAGCCGAGGAATCCCATCGGCTTCCGGTCGATGTGCATCCGCTGATCGCGATCGAGCAGCCCGACCCGGATGAGCCCCATGCTGTAGAGCCCGAAGAGAATCAGCATCACGCCGCCCACGCGCGCGATCCATTCGCGATGGTACTTGAGCGTGGCGCCGAGCGCGGTTGCCCCGGCTCCGAGTGCAATGAACACGAGGGAGAAACCGACGACGAAACAGAGCGCATGCAGCACGGCCCAGTGCCGCTTGTCGCTCATTTCGTCCAGGGTCATGCCGGTGAGGAACCCGATGTAGCTCGGCACCAGCGGCAGAACGCAGGGCGAGAGGAAGGAGAGCAGCCCTGCCACGAATGCCACGGCCGGTCCGAGGGTCGCTTCACCGGTCATCGAGTGCGTCCTGCGCGGGCCAGCGCGCCGTAGTCTGCTTCACGACAGGCGCGACAGAGGCCGTGTACCTCGACGCGATGCCGCTGATATTGAAAGCCATGTTCGTCGGCAACAATGGGGAGGATTCGCTCGAATCGCTCGGTCGAAAATTCGGTCACGCCGCTGCAGCGTCCGCAGATGAGATGGCCGTGCTGGCCGCCGCCGGCCGTGGCTTCGTAGCGCTTGAACCCTTCACCAAAATCGTGCGAGCGCACCAGGCCGCTCTGCAGCAGCACCTCGAGGGAGCGATAGATCGTGGCGGTACCCACCCGGAGTTGCTGGTCCTGCAGGAGTCGCTGAATCTCCTCGACCGACAGGTGCGCCGTACTGTCGAAGATGGTCCGCGCCACGAGATCGCGCTGGCGGGTGACCGGCAGATGGCGGTCCCGCAGCCACCGGCGGAACCGCTCCAGCAATTCCCGGCGCGAGGCCTCATTCTCCGGTTTCATCCACCTCGACCGCGACCGGTGCGACCACCGGCGGGAACCAGAGTGCCACGTCGACCGGTGTCGGCGGATCTTCATCGTCGGCGCGGACCGGCACGAGTGCGAGCAGTTCGTGGAGCGCGTCGAGTGGACCGCTGCCGACTTCTTCAAGGTGCGCCTCGAATCCGCCGCGCTGCTTCCCCTTGATGGTCGCCACGTAGCGCGCGGTGTGAATGATGCGCCGGTCGCCATCGATCGTGCTGAGAACGGCGGTGCCGAATTCACGATAGTCGCGCCGCAATACGCGGAAGACCCAGACGCCATCGATCGCATCGACCGCGAGTCGCCCGGTGAGCCAGAGCGCGAGCCGCTCCCAGTGCGCCCCCTCCCCGGGGCCCGTCGGGGTCAACGAGGAGAGCATTGTTCGACGTAGCTGCGGAGCACGTGCATGAAGTCCTGCGCGTTGGTAACGACCCCGAAGGCCTGATGGGTACCACGATCCCGCAATTTGTTCACGACAAACTCCGTCTGGTCGACACAGATGGTCATCAATGGCTCGGGGTGGCCGTCGATGGTATGCGTATGAAATGCCGGCAGCATGTTGCCGACCGCGATTGCGTGCAGCGCCGTGGCAATGAAGACGGCGCCAGTGGCTCTGACGGTGTGCGCCCGCATCGCGTCCTGCGCCATCAGGGCATCCGTGATCACTCCCGGGAGCGGGCCGTCGTCGCGGATCGAGCCGGCGAGCACATAGGGTACCCCATGGGTCACCAGCGCGTGCATGATACCCGCTCCAACCAGCCCGGTCGACACCGCCTGTTCGATCGAGCCGAGGGTGCGCACGGCATTGATCGCCCGCATGTGCGTGCCGTGGCCGCCGGCGGTGGGGCGGCCGCTGTTGTCCATGCCGAGCGTGGTGCCGAAGATCGCCGCCTCGATATCGTGCACGGCGACGGCGTTCCCGGCGAGGACCGCCTGCACGAAGCCCTGCCGGATGAACCATTCGAAATCGGATCGCGCGCGAGAATGTACCAGGGCTGGTCCGGCCACCCAGACGACGTAGCCGCCGCCGTCGCGCTCGGCCACCAGCCGAGCCGCCAGGTCCTCATAGTTCACCGGACGTTCGCGCGAGACCTCGGTGCTCATGAAGCCGAACTCGTTGGCGCCCCGGGCGCCGCGGAGGAATCCCTCGGTGTGGACCACCACGCCATCGCTGCCGTGCTCATCGATGCCGACGAGCACCAGATCGCCCCGCGCTACCAGGCGCGGCTCCAGCGTCTCTACCGTCGCGCCGCGCCGCACGAGGCAGCAATCCATTCGGGGTCGGGTCGGTGCGACCCACCCGGACTCGAGCTGGACGTAGGTCGGCAGGTTGGACGTCGGGAAAAACTGCTCCGGGAGGACGCCCGGCGCAGGCGCGGCCGTGAAGCGCGCCAGGGGCGCGCCGGCAAACGGGGGCAGGGTCACATCGGGGAGCCAAGTCATCGGGCCAAAGCTAGGCCGCTCGTGGGAGGTGGGACAAGGCAACTGGCGGCCAGCGATCGTGGCCCGGGCGGTGTATGATCGTTGATGCCGCTCGCCATGCGCACTGTGCTGCTGCTGATCGCCGCCTTCCCCGCTACTCTCCTGGCCCAGGGTGCGGACACCGCCCGACGGCTGACCGAGCTCACGGTCACCGTCACCCGGACCCCTGAGGCGCTCAGCCGGCTCGGCGCCTCGGTCACGGTACTCGACAGCGCCGCGCTGCGACGCGGCCGGATTGCCCCTGGACTCGACGAGGCACTCGCCTTTGTTCCAGGGCTCATCACCGGCAATCGGTGGAATTACTCGGTGGATCAACGCCTGACCATCCGCGGTTTCGGTGCGCGCGCCAATTTCGGCGTTCGCGGGATCAAGGTGATTCTCGACGGCGTACCGCAGACCCTCCCTGATGGCCAGAGTACCCTCACCAACCTCGATCTCAGTCAGGTCACCCGCGTCGAGGTGCTGCGCGGCGCGGCTTCGGCACTCTACGGCAACGCGTCGGGCGGTGTGCTCACCTTCCGTTCGAGCATCGTACCAGCGGCACCGTGGCACCTCGAGGGGCGAGCGGAGGGTGGCAGCTTCGGGAGCGCCAAGGCGCAGCTTGTCGCTGCGGCCCGGCTCGGCAACCTCGGCGTCACGGCGACCGGCTCCCGGTTCACGACCGATGGCTTCCGACAGCACAGTCGCGCCGAGCAGCAACGGTATTCACTCGGTGCCGACTGGTTTGCGAGCGGAACGACCACACTTTCCTTCCGACTCGCTGCGGCGAACGACCCGCGTGCCGAAAACCCCGGGGCACTTACCGAGGGCGAGCTCGCTGCCCGACGCGACTCCGCCGCTGCGAGCAATATCCTGCGCGGCGCGGATAAGGAGGTGAAGCAGACTCAGGGTTCCCTGGGTATCCACCACGAGAACGGACACTGGCAGGTGGACGCGACGACCTGGACTGTCGGGCGCGATCTCGAGAATCCCCTCGCGACGCCCCCGCCTGCCCCGGTCACGTCCACGAGCGGCACCTATGTCAGCATTGATCGACGCGTCTGGGGCGGCCGGGCCTCTGCGACCGTAGATCTTGGCGGGCCGCGACTGACCACCGGACTCGACCTGCAGACGTTGCGCGATGACCGAATCAATCAGCGATCGGCAGCCGGCGTCCCGACCGGGGTGAAGCTGCTCGATCAGCGGGAGCGAGTCACCGAATTCGGACCGTTCGCACAACTACTCTGGCCAGTGGAGCGCCGAGTGGTGCTCCGTGCAGGCGTCCGCCATGATGCATCCCGCTTTCAGGTGAACGACGCGTTTCTCGCCGACGGCGACGCCAGCGGGCGTCGGACGCTCGCGTCGTGGAGCGGAAACATCGGCGTCAGCCTGGAGTGGTCGCGCCACTTCACCGCCTGGACCAGCGTGGCCACCACCTTCGAGACTCCGACCACGACCGAACTCGCGAATCGACCGGCAGGCGATGGCGGATTCAATCCCGACCTTGACCCGCAGCGCAGCGTCAGCGAGGAGGTCGGCATTCGTGGCGACCATCATCGGCTGCGCTTCGAGATCGCGCTCTTTCGCACGACCACCCACGACGCAATCGTGCCGTGGCGAGAAGTTGGCGGCCGGAGCTATTTCCGCAACGCGGGCGCCACGCGGACCAGCGGCGCCGAAGCGAGCGGCACACTCACGCTCCGCTCAGGGCTCTCGCTGTTCGGCACCTGGACGTGGACCCATGCGGTCTTCACGAACTACCGCGTGCAGGATGGTGCCTCCGTCGATACCCTGGATGGGCACCGACTCGCCGGGCTGCCCCCGCACGTCGTACGTCTCGGGCTGCGAGGAAATGTCGGCAGGGGAATGACCATCGACCTCGACCATGCCTTCACGGCGGCACAATTCGCCGACGACGAGAATTTGCTGAAGGTGAGCGGATGGGGCGGTGGCGTCACGGGTGCCCGGCTGGCGTGGCACCGCGCCTCGGTCGAACCGAGCGTCGAGCCGTTCATCGCGATTACGAATCTCTTTGATCGACGCTATGTCGGTTCGGTGACGCTCAACGGCGCCGGCGGCCGAGTGATGGAGCCCGCCGCCGGTCGCGCGATCTATGCGGGGCTTACCGTTGGAGTGAGCGGCAAGTAGAAGCTAGAGACGAGTGACTAGAGACTAGAGATTGGAGAAAAGCCAATCGAGAGGAGAGACCAGGAAGGGCAGTGGCCCTCTCTAGTCGCTAGTCTTTAGTCTCTAGTCTCTAGTCACTCGTCTCTAGTCTCTCTAGTCCCTCTCCTGCACCCCAAACACCACCGCCGCGAGCACGCCCCCCACCAGCGGCCCGACGATGTACAGCCAGAGCTGATCGAACGATCCGCTGCCCAGCGTGGCGTTGATGAGCGTCGGACCAATGCCCACCGCAGGATTGAACGCGCCACCTGAAATCGGCCCGCCAGCGAAGGCACCGGCCGTCACGGTCAGGCCGATTGCGACCCCATAGTACGAGTTGCCGCTGGTCGCCTTGTGGGTTGCCACGTTCAGCACCACCAGAGCGAGTGCGAAGGTGAAGAGCACTTCGATCAGCAAGGCAGACATCACCGAGACACCATCTCCCATCGCGGGGGCAAAGGTTTTCCCGACGATGAGGTGCACCGCCGCGGCGGCAGCCGTACTTCCGAGCAGCTGCGCGACGACGTACGGCACGAAGTCGGCATTCGGCAGCTTCCCGCGCAAGACCATCGCCAGCGACACGGCCGGGTTGTAGTGTGCGCCCGAGATGTGGCCACCCATGTAGACCATGACCACCAGCGCGGCGCCGATCGCGATTGGCGCAAAGGGCGAGCCGGCCGTGACGGTGAGGCCGATGGTGAAGACAAGGAAGAACGTCCCGATGAACTCGGTGAGGAGCTTCTTCATGGAGCCTCCGTTGGGAAGGAATTGACGACGGCGATAAACTAGCGCCCGCGTGTCACGAACGCGACCGGTCAGAGCAAGGAGACCGGATCGCGATCCACGAAGATCCGCACCTCGCCCCGTGCGGCGGCGAGCCGGGGGGAGGCCGTGCGTACCCAGCGACCCAGCGCCTCGGCCGGCCCCTTGAGAATGAGGTGCACCCGCCAGCGCTCCTTGATCCGCTCGATGGGACAATCGGCGGGCCCAAGCACAATGACCGGCAACCCGGTGCGGGCGAGACTCCGCTCACACCACTCGGCCAGGGAGAGCGCGCGCTTCATCACATCGAGCCGCTCTGTACCACTCAGCACCACGTGCACAAGACTGGTGTGCGGTGGATACGTCGGCGAGCGGCGAAGCTCTGCCTCAGCGGCCAGAAAGCCCTCGGCATCGTGCCGCGACGCGAAGGCGAGTGCGGGATGCTCTGGCTGGCGTGTCTGGACGAGGACGCGACCACCCTTCGGCCCTCGCCCAGCACGACCCGCCACCTGCGCGACGAGCTGGAAGGTGCGCTCGGCCGCGCGAAAATCGGGGAGGTGCAGTGCCGTGTCGGCATCAACGACACCGACAAGCGTCACGTTCGGAAAATCAATCCCCTTCGCGATCATCTGTGTCCCCAGCAGAATGTCGACCTCACCACGACCGACTCGCTCGAGGATCCGGTGATGGGACCATTTGGCCGATGTGCTGTCGAGATCCATCCGGGCGACCCGCGCCGCCGGAAAGCGTTCGGCGACCAGTCGCTCGAGCTGCTGCGTTCCCGCGCCGAGCGATCGCATCGTCGTGGCCGTACACTTCGGGCAGCTCTCGGCGACCGGCTCGCGGTGATCACAATAGTGGCAGCGTAGCTCCGGCGGATGCCGATGCAGGGTGAGCGAGATGCTGCAGTTGGGGCAGTCAATCACCTCGCCACAGGTGGTGCACTGCAGGAACGACGCCCACCCGCGCCGGTTGAGCAGGAGCAGGACCTGTTCGCTCCGTGCGAGCGCCATGGTGACCGCTGCATCCAGTGGCTCGCTCCAGGCGAGCATGCCGGCGCCGGCAACAGACGGCACGGTGCGCAGATCGACCAGCTCGACTGGCGGCATCGGCCGGTCACCGACGCGACCTGGCAGCCGGACGATCCTCCCGGTGGCCTCCGCGCGTGTCCAGCTCTCGAGTGAGGGGGTGGCCGAGCCATACACGACCGTGGCACCTTCGAGCCGCGCGCGCATCATCGCCACCTCGCGGGCGTGATAGCGCGGCGTCTCGCCGTTCTTGTAGCTCGCCTCGTGCTCCTCGTCGAGGACGATGACTCCCAGATCGCGCACCGGAGCGAAGATTGCCGAGCGCGCCCCGACGGCGACGCGCCGCTCCCCGCGACGCAGCGCGCGCCACGCGTCGGCGCGCTCGCCATCGGAGAGGCCACTGTGCAAGACCGCGACTTCGTCACCAAACATGCCGCGGACCCGGGCCACCGTCTGCGGCGTCAGTGCGATTTCCGGCACGAGGATCAACGCGCCACGCCCCGATTCGAGGGCAGTGCGGATGTGTTCGAGGTATACCAGGGTCTTGCCCGACCCGGTCACACCGAACAACAGCGCCGACTCGCCCACAGGAATCGCGGCAAGCGCGGCGAGCGCCTCACGCTGCACCACCGAGAGCGTCGGCGGTGGGGCGCTTACCGGCAAGTCGGCAAACGGGTCGCGGGCCGACTCTTCGTCGGCGATCGAGGCAAGGCCGGCGGAGACGAGCGCTGTCAGCGGGCTCTCGGTGGTGCCGGTCGCCTGCAACAATTCGCGCACGGTCGCGCGACCGCCGCGTTCCTCCAGCGCCTCGTAGATGAGCCGCTGCTTCGGCGCGCGCTTGAAGCGGCGGTCGCGCTCCAGCAGTGAGAGCGGATCGCCAGCCAGCGTCACGGCGCGGATCGTCGCCACGCCACCACCGGTATCCGGCGGACGCACCTGGAGTTCGACGGCACCGACGCGCTGAAGCCGGTCGGCAACATCCCACACCGGCTTCTTGAGTGCGCGTGCAGCTGCCGCGATCGATGCCCGGCCGCCGCGGTCGCGGAGAAAGTCGAGCAGCGTCCCGGCCGTGCCGCCCAGCTGTGGCGGGTACTGTTCGGTGAGCACCAGCTCGATCGAAGATTGTCCCCAGAGTGCTCCCGGAAGCATCGCCCGGAGCACCATCCCCAATGGAGTGCCGTAGTAGCGGCCGACCTGGGCCGCGAGCGCGAGGAGTGCGACGGGCACCGCCGGTACGTCGTCGGGGACTGCGAGGAGTTCGCGGGTGGCCATCGACGGGGCCGGAACATCGACGGCCACGATGATTCCGACGAGTTCGCTGCGTCGCACCGGAACGACAACGCGCGCCCCGGGGAGCGCGCGGTCAGCCAGTGTCGCGGGGATCTGGTAGGCGTACGGCTCGGCGAGCGGGAGCGGCAGCGCGACGTGCGCGTACCGCTCCGTCATCGTCGCGTGACGCCGAGGCCGGGGGTTGTCGGCAACACCACCTGCCCCCCGGCAATGCTGGCCCCGGCGAAGGGGTCATCGCGCAACAACGCCGCACCATCGAGATCCACGATGTCGACCAGCGGTGTGAAATGCGCGGCGCCGGTGATGCCGAGCGACGATTCGATCATGCACCCCACCATCACCATCATGCCGTGCGTTCGCGCCACGGCGATCATCCGCAGCGCCTCACGCAAGGAGCCGCACTTCGCGAGCTTGATGTTGATGCCGTCGACCCGGCCGGCGAGGGCCGGAATGTCGGCGGCGGTCACGCAGCTCTCGTCGGCGATGAGCGGGATGCGCGCATGCCGACGAATGTGGGCGAGGCCATCGAGATCGGTCGGGGCCACGGGCTGCTCGAGTACGGTGACGCCGAACTCCTCAAGCACCGGCAGCATGCGCACGGCGTGCGCTGGCGTCCAGCCGCAATTCGCGTCGACGCGCAGCTCCTTGCTGGTGGCGCCACGGATGGTCTGCAGCAATTCGAGGTCGTTCGCCGACCCGAGCTTGATCTTGAGAATGGGATACTCGCTGGCCTCGGCCACCTTCTGCCTGAGCATCGCCGGGGTATCGATTCCGATCGTGAAGGTGGATTGCGGTGCGGCCGCGCGGTCGAGTCCCCAGAGCTGCCAGAGCGGGACGCCAAGCCGCTTGCCCACCAGGTCGTGCAAGGCCATCGAGATCGCCGCGCGTGCGGCCGCATTGCGTCGCAGGGCGGTTTCGAGCGCTGCTTCAATGTGCTCCAGCTGCATCGGGTCGTCGCCCAGATGCGCGGCGTACGTGGTGAGCGCGGCTTGCAACGTGTCGAGGGTCTCGCCGTAGAACCGCGTCGCCGCCGCCTCCCCCCATCCCGTGACGCCATCGGCATCAGAAATCTTCACCATGACCGTGCGATACTCGCTCTGCCCGCCGCGCGCGATGATGAACGGGTGGCGGGTATGCAGCGTGAGGACTTCGGTTTCCAGACGGAGAGTCATGGTGGTTTCGTGGCTCGAAGGTGGAGGAGTACCGAAAGCTAATCCCGGCCGGAAGTCAGGCGAGCGCCGCGACCGTCGCGAGGACCCCGGCCGCGAGGCGGGCCGGCGCGTAGCCCCCTTCCATCAACGCCACGATGGGTACCGCCGGGAAGCGCTCTCGCAGTCGGAGCGTCCAGGTGGCATAGTCGGCCGGTTCGAGGGTGAAGCCCCCGAGCGGGTCGTTGAGCATGGCATCGTAGCCGGCCGAGATCAGGATGACATCGGGGGTCCAATGGTGGGTGGCCACCGTCACGCCATGCCACAATGTCTGGACGTAGTCCGCTGCCAGCAGCCCGGCGGGAAGGGGAAGATTGAAGCAGTTCCCTACCCCGCGTTCGTCGGCGGCACCGGTGCCCGGATACCAGGGCCACTGATGCATCGAGATAAAGCGCGTGTCGGCCTCGTTCTCCACCATCGCCTGCGTCCCATTCCCGTGGTGGACATCCCAGTCGATGATGAGCGCGCGCTGCCGTCCGAGTTGCCGCGCAGCAGACGCGAGCACAGCGACGTGATTCACGAGACAGAAGCCCATCCCCGATTCCGCCAGCGCGTGATGCCCCGGTGGACGAATCGCGGCGAAGGCGTGACCGCTGCCGGAGTGGGCATACTCGAGTGCGGCTAGCGCGGCCCCGGAGGCCCCCAGCGCCGCCTCCCAGCTCCCCGGCCCCACAGGAGTATCAGGGCCGAAGTTGCCGTGGCGGGCCGCCCGAGGGGCGATCGATTCGAGATAGCTGCGCGAGTGTCGCGAGGTAAGCTGGTCGAGCGTCGCCGGCTCGGCTTCGACGACCTCGATGCGGGGAGCCTGCGAGAGCGCGGCGAGCACGGTCGCGAGTCGAGCCGGGCGTTCGGGAAAACCCGGACCCGGCTCGTGGAAGGCACAACTGGCAGCTGTGAATACCTGCAAGCGAGTCAGCGCACTGCGCGACGGCGGCGGCGCAACACGATCAGGGCGCCGTCAGCGGGGAATGCCACCTGAGCGAGTGTCCGCGACTCATCGGACAACTCGGCGCCGCGGAACTTCACCAGGAACCCGGCCGGATCATCTGCCATTCGCACGGCGGCGAGCGCCTGACGCTTCACATCGTGCACGGTGGTGGAAGTCGCCAGATCGAGGTCGACCTCTTCCCACGCTTCCACAGTCACCCGGACGGGGACGGTGTCATTCATGGTGCCACCTCGGCTGCTGGCAGCGTCGTCAGGAAGCGATCGACGGCTTGATCAAAGAGCAGGGTGGAGCCACGCACCCGCGTCGCACTCCCCGCAGGAAATGCCGCGAGCGCTACCTCTTCCCCGCCCTGTCCGCGGAGCACCAGCCAACCCGGCCCTTCCTTCTCGGGAAAGGCGGCCGTATTGGGCACCCGCTCGGCAAAGAATCGCTTGGCGCGCTGGAAGACTTCAGTTGGTGCGAGCGACGTGGTCGTCTCGAAAACCATGAGTCACTGGCTCCGGAGGATGGTGATCCCGGTCGGCTGCGCCGCGACGGGGTAACTGCTGACCATCGTGAGGGTCGTGAGATCGAGCACGTCGACCGCGCCGGCATCGGCACCGATCGACTCCTGCGAGATGAAGGCGTACCGGCCATCCGGCGAGTAGGCCACGCCGTGGACGATCTTCTTCGTGGTCGGAATCCGTTTCCGTTCGGTGAGCGTGGCTGCATCGATCACCGAAATGCTCTGATCCTTCTTGTTGGTGACGATGATCCATCGGCCGTCGCGCGACGGCTCGACGTTGTAGGCCCCCGCACCGGTCGGCACCGCCTTGATCAGGGTACGTGCCTTTGCATCCCAGACCTGGAGCTCATTGCCGTAGTTGCACGCCACAAAGAGCCGCGAGTCATCGGCAGAGACCGACACAAAGGTGGCGGCGCATTCCTTGTTCATGTCCGGGCCCGGTACCGACGGCATGCCGCTCATTGCCGGCATCGCCGGCGCGGCGCCGGGTGCCGCGTGCCCGGCTGCACCGTGATCCATACCGGCCATGGCGTGGCCTTTGCCGAGCTTGATGCGGTGCGTGATCGCGAGAGTAGAGACATCGATCTCCACGATCTCATCCGAATGCATGCAGGAGATGTATGCGATGGTTCCCGCGTGATTCACCTTGGCACCGTGGGGCATTTCGCAGGTGGCAAGGTTGGTGATTGTGGTCATCGTCGGCGTGTGGACGATGGTGACCGGATTCACCTTGGGGCGGTCGCCATAGAAATCGGAGTTGGCCACGAAGGCGAAGTCGCCGTCGGGCGTCAGGCCGATGGTCGTCGGATACATCTCGAGTGGAGCCGTGCCGATCAGGGTGTCGTTGCGCGCATCGAGTCGCCAGAGCGATCCGAACGGTGTGCCGTGCGATACGGTGACGAAATACGATTTCTGGTCCGGCGCCGTCGTGATGTTGTGCGGGCCATCCATCTCCGGCGGGCGCGGATCGATCTTGACGACCCGGTCCAGCGTGAGCGTGCCGCCGGCCCCCGGACGAAGCCAGGTCACCATGTCGCCCGATTCACTGACGACGCCGACCAGATACGAGCCGGGAGCCTGTGCGGGTGCAACCGAAGCCCCCAGGCTCATCAGCGCGAACACGACCAGAACGCGGTTCATCAGCGAGACTCCTCCAGCGAGCGGACTTTCACGATGGCATGAAAAACAGGGCTGGTCCGGAACAGGTCGAGCAGCTTCGGTGGGCGACGGAGCACGACGACCAGGTCACCCGGCGGCGGTTCCTGCACGCCTTCGATCAAAAGATACGCTGGCAGGGTGGCCGTCGCCGGGATCGGGACGAGATACCGGTCGCCGTGCCAGGTGACGGCCAGCTCCCCGGGGATCCGGGGCACCAGCTGATCGAGGAACCAGTCGTCCTCGACCTGATAGACCCCCTCGGCTGGCGAGTCGCCATCGAGGTAGAAGACCGGATCGAAGCTCTCCCCGTCGTGGCGGGCGTAGTTCTGTTCGGCGGCCCGATCGAGCGCTTCCAGCTCGTCTCGTCGCGCGCGCCACTCGACGTGGTGACGCAGTTCGTGCGTCAAGGTTTCCCAGGCCTCTCCTTCCCAGTCGAATTCAGGGTCGAGATGGGCCAGGGCCCGAAAGGAACCGTAGTAGAGCACCACCCGGCTCTGAATCGTGTCGACCCCGCTCCCTTCGAGCGGCAGCGGGATGCATTCGCCGAGCGTGTAGATCTCGCGACGCACCGGATGTGGCAGGGTCCGGGAAGACACGACCACCTCGGTCACACCGTCGAAGTAATCGGCGGGGACCTCGGTGGTCATGCGGCGCACCAGCGCCTCGAACGCCTCGGCGGTCACTCGCCGAGACGCTCGGCGATCCAGGTGGCGACGTGATCGAGCCCGATCCGTTCCTGCTGCATCGTATCGCGATGCCGTACGGTCACGGTGCGTGACGTCAGCGTGTCGTGATCGATGGTAAAGCACCACGGTGTGCCGACTTCGTCCTGGCGGCGATAGCGGCGACCAATGGCGCCACCGTCATCGTAGAACGCCGGAGCCTTCTTGCGCAGGTCGTGATAGAGCTCGAGCGCCAGTTCGGGCAGGCCGTCCTTCTTGGTCAGCGGCAGGACGGCCGCCTTGACCGGGGCGACGGCGGGGTGAAAGCCGAGCACGACGCGAAGCTCGTCCTCGACCATCTCCTCGCGATAGGCATCCGCCATCACGGTGAGCGTCACCCGGTCAGCGCCGGCCGAGGTCTCCACGATATACGGGAGATAGCGCTCGTTGGCCGCCTGGTCGAAGTACTCGAGCTTCTTCCCAGAAGCCGCCTGGTGCCGACCGAGGTCGAAGTCCGTGCGACTGTGAATCCCCTCGATCTCCTGCCAGCCGAACGGAAACTCGTACTCGATGTCGTACGCCGCCTTGGCGTAGTGGGCCAGCTCACCCTCGCCGTGCTGGTGCCAGCGCAACTTCGAGGGCGTCAGTCCGAGCTCGTGATGCCACGCCATCCGGATGCCGCGCCAGCGCTCGAACCATTCTTCGTCGGTGCCGGGCCGCACGAAGAACTGCATCTCCATCTGCTCGAACTCGCGCGTGCGGAAGATGAAATTTCCGGGCGTGATCTCGTTCCGGAACGCCTTGCCGATCTGCGCGATGCCGAAGGGGACCTTCTGCCTGGATGAGTTCAAGACGTTCAGATAGTTGACATAGATCCCCTGCGCCGTCTCCGGACGCAGATAGACCACCGAGGCACTCTCTTCAACCGGCCCCATGAATGTCTTGAACATCAGGTTGAAGTTGCGCGGTTCGGTCAGATCGCACGCCGTGTGCTCGCCGGGCACCTTGCTCGGCTTCTGCGGGCAGCGTGCATCGGCCAGCTTGTCGGCCCGGAAGCGCGACTTGCAGGTGCGACAGTCGACCAGCGGATCCGTGAAGCCGGAGACGTGACCAGACGCTTCCCAGACTTTCGGGTGCATCAGGATCGCCGCGTCGAGCCCTTCGATGTCATCGCGGGCGTGCACCAGCGAGCGCCACCAGCGCTCCTTGATGTTGCGCTTGAGCTCCACGCCGAGCGGTCCGTAGTCCCATACGGAGCCGAGCCCGCCATAGACCTCGGAAGACTGAAAGATGAAGCCCCGGCGCTTGGCCAGGGAAACCAGCTTGTCCATTAAAGAAAGTTCTGGCATCCGGCGATACTGGCTAGAGTCGTGGGGCCGCGCGTGCGGCGGGAACGGAAACGTAACCCGACCCGGCAGCTGGCTCCATTGGGCGGAGGAATCGTGTCGCGTCAAAGCTACATCGGATTGATGGCCCCTGAGGCTCCCATGCATCGGAATGGGGGAGGGGCGCGCGACGGCGTCACACTGCTCGAAATGATGATTGCCCTGGTCATGGTCGGCATCCTCACCGGGATTGCCGCCTCCCGCCTCGATTGGGTGAAGTACCGGGCCGACAGCACGGCGCGCGGGGTCCTCACCGACCTCGCCAACGCCCAGCGACTCGCAGTTTCCCTGCAAGCCAACATCCGCGTATCGATTCCCGACCCGGCCCGGATGCTGATCCTCGAAGACATCGACGACAATGGCTCGGCCGGCGTCTCGGAGCGGGTGCGCAGCCTGCCGCTTGACAACGGTTTTACCTATGCCAAGGGCAATGGCGGGGACACGCCGTCACCAACGGACCCGACCGAACTCAGCGTGCTGACCTTCCGACGCGATGGGTCGGCCAATCGCAGCGGGACCTTCTACCTCTCCGGTCCCGGCGCCGATTCGACCTGTCATCACTGCCGCGCTGTCACGGTCACTCGAGCCACCGGCCGAGTGGTCCTCTATTCGCACGCCACCGGTTCCTGGAAACGGATGAACTGAATGCGGACTCGCGCCGGATTCACTCTCGTGGAAGTCCTGATGGCCGTGGTCATTCTGGTGCTCGTCGCAGCGACAACGGCCCGGTTTGCCAGCGAATTCTCCCGTGCCATGACCAAGTCCTCGGTCCGGGTGGTAGCGTCGGGTGTTGCGGCCGACCGACTGGAACTGATTCGGGCTGATCCCCGCTATCCGCGGCTGGTGACCCTCTACGGCTCGGGCGCCGGCGCGGACACCACCGGCTTTCCCGGCTACAACAACATGCGCCGCCTCACCAACATCGTGCGCGACCAGACCGGCACACCGGCGCGAGACCGGACCACGGTCACGGTCCGCGTCGTCGATCCGAGCCTGAAGGACACCGTGGCCGTCACCGCCGTCATCGCGAGCCCATGATGCGCACTCAGCGAACGCTTCCTCCTCGCCGGAGCACTGGCGGTTTCACGATCAGCGAACTGCTGATTGCCATGACCATGACGCTGGCGATCGCCGGAGCTGCCTACACACTGTTCCGTTCGCAGAGCCGCAGCTTCATGGCCAACAGCGACCGGTACGACATGGTACAGAACGCGCGCGGCACCCTCGAAGGGGCCGAGCGGGTGATTCGTACGATGGGGGCCGGTTCGCCGAACAACCAGCCGGTGCTGGTTTACGGTGCAAATACCATCCTCGCGTTCAACACGGATTACATCGAGCAGGACACCACCGACATGCGGTGGGCCGCGTACTACAATCCGGACACCCCGCCGGCCGAAGCGGTCGCCTGGCTCCAGACTGATGCCAGCGCCATTCCGAACTCGTCGCCCAGCTACACCTACCCGACAGCGACGTATCGCCTCGGCAACGGCTCACCGTCGCCGGCCGAGACCTACATCTTCTATTTCCAGAGCGACGCCTCGACCAGCCGCAGCGACGACTACATCCTCTATCAGCGTGTCAACAACGGTTCCCCGGAAATCGTCGCCCGCAACCTGCTGGCGCACCCCAACGGGAAGCCATTCTTCGAGTTCCTGATGCAGCGGCAACTCAGCACCGGCGACACGATGCTCACGGTGCCCGCCGGATTGCTGCCGCTCACGCGTCGGCCGCTGATTGCCGGCATTTCGTCCACCGATTCGGCCAACTATGTCCGGCCCGACTCGGTGCGGGCGGTGCGGATGAATTTCCGGCTGACGAACGGCAAGTCGGGCGCCGACGAACGGTTGCGCGACATCACCACCACCATCGAAGTACCCAACAACGGAATTCCGCTTCCTACCGTCTGTGGCCGCGCACCGTACGATCCGCCGTCGCTGACGGTTGTGGACACCGTCCCCGGGAGCGGGCGCCTCTGGTTCACCTGGGCAGCATCGATCGACCAAGGCACCGGCGAACAGGACGTCACGCAGTACATCCTCTATCGTCGCCCCGCCGCCGCCTCGGTCTGGTCGGACCCGCTCGTGATCGTCCGCGCCGAAGACGGCAAGGCGACGTATACCGCGCAGATCTCCGACAACATTCCTGGCACCGCGTACACCTTCGGCATCGCGGCCCAGGACTGTACTCCGGCACAGTCGACGATCCGGACACTCAACGTCACTCCCAGTCCCTGACGCGAGGGAACCACTCATGTCCCGCATTCGCCTCTCCCGGAACCGTCGCGGTGCCGCGCTCTTCCTGACGCTCCTCATCTCGATCGCCATCGCGGCGATGGCGCTCGGTGCGGTGCTCCTGTCGCGCGGGGCCCAGATCGCCACGTCATTCACCGCGCGCGAGGCGTCACTCCAGGCCGCCGCCAATGGCGGGCTCGAGCTGATTCGCGATTCGGTGAACCGCGGCAACTTCGACACACTGCTGCCGCTCAACAACTTCACGACGCTTGCCTCGAGTGCTGCCGTGACGGACGCGATGGGGAACACACTCCCCGGGATCACCCGCTCACTCTACGTGGGCCGCACGGGCGGACGTACCGGCGGCTCGGCCACTGCCGGACAATACGGCAGCAACTTTGCGAGCGCCGTCTCGATCATCAGCGATCGACGTGGTGCCGTCGCCGCGCGACGGCTGCTGATGACCCAGGAGTCGTGGGCGAAGTTTGCGGTTGCGGTCAACAACTGGAGCGGCAGCGCGGCCTATGGTTGCACCGAGTCGGTCTCGGGCCCCTTCCACTCGAACACCGGCCTGAAGCTCAGCAGCGGCTGCAGTTCGCCGAAGACGCTGTTCACCGGCCCGGTCACCGTCGCGGGGTCCATCACCAACCAGCCGTCGGGTGACTACCGTGCGGGCGTGAAGACCAGCGCGAGCGCGATTCCCTGGCCGACGCCGGCGCGCATCACCCTGATGCGCCAATTCGCCCAGGACGGCGACGCGGCAAACGGCGATTACGATCTCACCTCGAGCACCAGCGGCGCGAAGATTCCCGGGCTGCGGATCGAGTTCGTGACCATCGACGTCAACGGCAACGGGATGATCGAATGGGACGAGGGCTTCATGCGGGTCTGGAAGCCGGCCAACAGCCGCGACTCGGTGCTGGCCTACGCTACTGGGCGTCGCTGGCCGACGGTGCCGAGCGGCACTACGCAGAGCGACGATCCGAACATGATCTCGCGCAACTGCGGCGCGGTGGCACAGCTCAACGGCACCGGCTCGTCAGTATTCCGGACGGCGGCAGACATCTACAACGGCACCACCGGTGGCGCGACCAACCAGCGGACCGCCGTGCGTACGGCGCTCACGACCAACGGTACGCATCGGTGCTACCTCGGAGGTGATCCGCGCCTCTTCAAGGCGACCACGGGCGATAGCCTCACCCCCGACTCCACGGTGACCAACGCGCCGGTCGCGAGCAACAATTTCGGCTGGTGGGTCAAGCGCCGCGCCGGCGCGCTGGCCAGCCTCGCCACGGTGCGATCGGGGGACAAGGCGTACCTGATCCCGCTGGGGTCGAACCCGAACTTCAAGGGTGTCATCTACGTCAGCGGTGACGTCGCCATCAGCGGCCGGCTGCGCGGGCGTGTCTCGGTCTTCGCGACGGGAAACGTCATCCTCGCCGACGATCTGACCTACACCAACCCGCCGGGCACCAACTGTGATGTGACCGGCGACATCTTCGGCGCCATCGCGACGAAGGACGTGATCATCGAAGACAACAACCTGCAGACCCCGTTCAAGGTGAACAATGTGGTCTGGAGTGGCTATGACGACACCAGCGACGCCAACTACAACATGTTCTTCCTGGCGGCCGGCACCAGCGCTGGCAATGATGGCAACTTCTACGGCGAGGGCGTCGACGGCTCCGGGATCCCGGTCGACATCTGGTCTGGCGCCGCGTCGGTGAACGCGTCCGCAGTGTCGGTCCGTTGCGGCGATGCGCCCAATGGCTGCATCCGGGTCACCGGCGGTCTGGCCCAGGGTCGTGTCGATAATGCGACTTACACCTACCGTCGATATGGCTGGGGTGAGGCCCACACTTACGATCCGTGCGGCGCCGTGAACCCGCCGCCGTATTTCCCGACCACGGGCCGCTTCGTCGAGAGCCGCTACTACGAAGTGGACCCGGTCTGGCTGAGGCAGATGTCGATTGCGGATTACTTCGACAAGTTGAGGGCGCAGTAGAACAGCAGGATGATGGATGACAGATGACTGATGACGGATACAGCAGGCGGGTCGACACCTCAATGAGATGCCGGCCCGCAGTCTTATCTGTCATCTGTCATCTGTCATCCATCAGCATTCTATGATCTGATCTCTCCGCGTCCCCACACTCACATACCGGATCGGCGCGCCGGCCAGATCCTGCAGCCGGTCGAGGTAGGCGCGAGCCTGCGGTGGCAGGTCGGCGAGCTTGCGCGCCGTGGCCGTTGACTTCCCCCAGCCGGGGAGCGTTTCGTAGACCGGCTCGACCCGATCGAGCAGCTCCACATCGCTCGGCACGTCGTCGCACTCCTCGCCATCGAGACGGTAGGAGACGCCCACCGGAATCTCGTCGAAGGTATCGAGTACATCGAGCTTCGTCACCGCCAGCCCGGTGAGGCCGTTGACGCGCACCGAGTAGCGCACAACCGTGGCATCGAACCAGCCGCAGCGGCGCGGCCGGCCGGTGGTCGCACCGAACTCGCCGCCGAGATCGCGCAGGCGCGCCTCGATCTCGCCCTCGGCTTCGGTGGGGAGCGGGCCATTACCAACGCGCGTGGTATAGGCCTTCACGACGCCGAGGACACCGTCGATTTCAGTCGGTCCGATGCCCGCGCCGATGGCTGCACCACCCGCCGTGGTATTGGACGACGTCACGAACGGATAGGTGCCGTGATCGACGTCGAGCAGCGCCCCCTGCGCGCCTTCCATCAGCACGCGCTTGCCGGCCCGGAGAGCGCGGTAGACCAGCGCGCCGGTGTCGGTCGCCAGCGGACGCAGCCGCGCGCTGAGCCGGTCGACCAGGGCCAGGTGCTCATCGAGCGAAGCGCGGGCGGGTGACCCGAGCAGTTGCAACAGCGCGTTGGCACGGTCGATACGGTCGGAGAGCATCGAGCGGGCGGCAGTGACGCGGCAGAGATCGGCCACGCGTACACCGCGACGTCCGATCTTGTCCTCGTAGGTCGGACCGATGCCGCGACCCGTGGTGCCGATCTGCTGGAGCTTCTCGCTCGCCTGATCGAGGAGCTTGTGATAGGGAAGCACGACGTGAGCGCGATCGGAGATGAAGAGCCGCCCCGAAACGTCGATGCCCTGCCCACCGAGTTCATCGAGTTCGGCGAAGAAGGTTTCGGGGTCGAGCACGACCCCGTTGCCGACCACGCAGACCGCGCTGGCGTGGAGGATTCCGGACGGGATCTGGTGGAGCACGAACTGCCGATCGCCCACCACGACGGTGTGCCCGGCATTGGCGCCGCCCTGATAGCGGACCACCATGTCGGCCTGTTCCGCCAGAACGTCGACCAGCTTCCCCTTCCCTTCGTCGCCCCACTGGGCGCCCACCACCACCACACAATTGTGCTTCCGATCAAACATCTGTTCCGCCTGGTTTACCCCAAGAAAAACGGCCCCTTGCGGGGCCGGTATCCGACTCCCCTGCAAGCTAACGCGGGGGGCGCATCACGGTCAATTCGGTGCGAGCCCTGCCTCTGCGAGTGCGTGGGCGAAGGTCTCGCCCATTCCCTCGCTGGCGGCCCGCTCGATCGCCTTGCGGAATGGTGCGGCCTCGCCGCCGACCACCAGCGCCTCCCTGAGCGTCGCGGTGGCCTCGACCCACTCCACCACCGGGACGCGCCCCGTGGCACTGCCAGGCTGCGCCAGGAGCCGCTGGGCGAGCACGGCCCGCAGTGCCCCCGCCAGCCTCATCCGGCCGACCTCGCGCTCTTCCGGAAGCATCGTCGCCACCAGCTGAACCAGAGCCGAGGCCGCGTCCGTGGCACTGACGGCAGCGAGAACCAGGCACCCCGACTCGGCGGCACGGATCGCCCGATCGAGCGCCACCGGGTCACGCAGCTCGCCCACGACAATCACATCCGGGTCCTGCCGCATCGCCGTCTGAAGCCCCGTCGCGGTGTCGTCGGTGTCGCTGCCGATCTCGCGCTGGGTGATTGACGACGAGAGGTCGCGATGCAGGAATTCGATCGGATCTTCGAGGGTCACGACGTGACGCTGCTGCGACCGGTTGATGTGATGGACCATCGCCGCGATGGTCGAGGTCTTCCCCGACCCGCTCGGCCCAGCCACCAGCACCAGCCCGTCGGGCGCCTCGGCGAAACGGGTGACGACTTCGGGTAGCCCGAGTCCCTCGGGGGTCGGCACTGAGAACGGGATCACCCGCAAGACCACCATGAACGAAGAGCGCTGCCGCAGGACATTGACCCGGAAGCGCCCGACACCAGGCACCCCCCAGCTGCAGTCGAAGTCGCGCAGCGAATCGAGGCGGGCGTCCTCGATAGACAACCCGGCGAAGGTCGCCGCGAGGGCGCGAGTCTGCTGCGGGGTGAGCCGCTGCTTCGTCAGCGGGACCAGCTCCCCCTCGACCCGCGCGCGGAAGACATCGCCGGCCTTGGCGTGCACGTCGGACGCGCCGCGAAGTACCGCGGCCTTGAGGACGCGCGCCAGCATTGGAGATGTCGTGCTCATCATCCCTCCGGAAGGAAACCCATGCGTTCGGCCACGGTGCGCATCGTCTCGGCCGCGAGCCGCCGCGCGGTCGCGGCGCCGTCGGCGAGGACTGCCGTTACCTGCGCAGGGTCGGCGGCCAGTTCGAGTGCGCGCTCACGGACTGGTGCGAGCGTGGTCACCATATTGTCGGCGAGTACCCGCTTGCACTCAATGCAGCCCCACGCCGCCGAACGACAATTCACGGCGACCTGCTCGACGGTGTCAGGTGGCGAAAAGTGTCGGTGCAACGCGTAAATATTGCAGATCTCAGGTGTCCCGGGATCCTTCTTGGTGACGCGCGCCGGGTCGGTCATCGCCGGGCGAAGCTTCTCCCAGATCTGTTCCGGTGCCTCGGTCACACCAATGGTATTGCCGAGGCTCTTCGACATCTTCGCCGAGCCATCAAGGCCAACGATCCGCTTCGCACCGGTGACAATCGGCTGCGGCTCGGGGAAGAAGTTCTCACCCAGTGCGAACTCGTGATTCCATTTGCGCGCGATCTCGCGCGCGAGCTCGAGATGCTGGATCTGGTCCTCGCCCACCGGCACTGCCTCGGCCCGATACACCAGGATGTCGGCGGCCATCAGCACCGGGTAGGCAAGAATCCCGGCCGGAATCGATTCGAACCGCTGCGCCTTATCCTTATACTGCGTCATCCGCTCGAGTTCGCCCACGGGCGTGATCGTCGTCAGCAGCCACGAGAGTGTCGCGTGCGCGGGCACGTGGCTTTGCACGAAGAGCGTCGAGCGCGAGGGATCGACACCGGTCGCCAGCAGACCGATGGCCATCTCGCGAGTGCGCTGCGCGAGGGACGAGGCGTCGTACTTCCCGGTGATGGCATGCTGGTCGACGATGCAATACAGACATTCGTGCTGGTCCTGCAGCGCCACCCAGTTGCGCAGGGCGCCGAGCCAGTTGCCGATGTGGATTTCACCGGAGGGTTGGATGCCTGAGAAGACGCGTGCCATGGCGGCAAGCTACTCCGACCGGAAGAGGGCGGCAACATGAGCGGCGACCCGAAGCGACTCGCCCGACTGGCGGAGCGGGCGGCGGCCCGGGCCGGTGCATTCCTGGCCGCAGTCCCCCGCCCCGACCCGTCGGAATGGAGCTCCAAGGGACACCACGATTTCGTCACCCACGTCGACCGCACTGCGGAGGCGATGATCGTCGAGACCCTGCTCCGGGCTGAACCAGGGAGCCGGTTCCTGGGAGAGGAGCACTCCCCTGACGAGGTGGCGACCGACGGGCTCCTCTGGGTGATCGATCCGCTCGACGGCACCACGAACTTCCTGCACGGCTATCCCTCGTGGTCGGTGTCGATCGGTGCAGCCATCGACGGCGTGCCGGTTGCCGGATCGGTGTTTCACGTGCCGGCGCACCGCCGCTACACCGCGTGGCAGGGTGGCGGCGCCTGGTGCGGTGACGACCGGCTCCGCGTATCGACGATCCGCGAACCCGGGCAGGCCCTGCTCGGCACCGGCTTCCCCTTCAAGGTGCCGTCGCTGATTCCAGAATACGTTCGACAATTCGAGCGGATCCTCCCGCTCACTAGCGGCGTCCGACGCGCGGGGTCGGCGGCACTCGATCTCGCCGATGTCGCGCTGGGTCGCTTCGATGCCTTCTGGGAACTGGTGCTCGCGCCCTGGGACACGGCGGCGGGGATCGTGCTGGTGCGCGAAGCCGGCGGCATCGTCACCGACCTTGCCGGTCGCGATGCGATGGTGGGGCACGGCGGAGTGGTGGCGGGGAATCCGGTGATGCACGAATGGATGCTGGAACAACTGGGAGATGGGTGACGGGTGATGGGTGACGGGATGCGTTCGCCGTGACCCATGACCCGTGACCCGTGACCCGTGACCCGTGACCCTTCTACTTGGTCAGGATTCGCGGCCCCTCGTCAGTGATCGCCACGGTGTGTTCGAAATGCGCCGCGAGCGAGCCATCCTGCGTCACGACGGTCCACTTGTCCCGCAGCGTCTTCGTGACCGGACTCCCCATCGTGATCATCGGCTCGATGGCGATGGTCATCCCCGCGCGCAGCTGGGCCCCGCGCTTGGGTGTGCCGAAATTGGGGACCTGCGGTTCCTCGTGGAATCGCGTCCCGATGCCGTGTCCGACGAGTTCGCGCACCACGCCGTAACCCGCACTCTCTGCGACTGTCTGCACGGCGTGCCCGATGTCACCCACGTGGTTCCCCACGACGGCCGCCGCAATCCCGGCGGCGAGTGACTCCTGCGTCACATCAAGGAGTCGCTGCGTCTCGGCCGAGATTGCTCCCACGGCAATGGTGCGGGCAGCGTCGGCGTGCAGGCCGTCGACGCACGCGCCCACATCAACCGACACGATCGATCCCTCGTGCAGCACCTTCTTCGTGCTCGGAATGCCGTGCACGATTTCGTCGTCGACTGAAGTGCAGAGTGTCTTGGGGAAACCGTAGAGACCCTTGAACGACGGCGTGGCACCCGGGTGCGAGCGAATGAAGCGTTCGGCCTCGCGGTCGAGATCTTCGGTGGTCATCCCGGGGCGGACAATATCCTGCATCATCGCGAGCGTGTCGAACACGATCCGTCCGGCGCGGGCCATCGTCTCGAGTTCGCGCGCCGACTTGATCGTGATCACGCGGGCCTCACCGCCGTGCGGACGCGACCTGCGACTTCGTCGACCGTGCCGAGCGCCGGGATCCGGTGCACGACACCTCGCTCCTCGTACCAGGCGATCACCGGCGCCGTCTGGGCCCGATAGGCCGCCAGTCGCGTGGCCAGCGCCGCAGGGTCGTCGTCGGCCCGATGCTCGATATCGCGACGCTTGCCGATGCGGCCAAGAATCTCGTCATCCTCGACTTCGAAGAAGAGCACGTGCGTCATCCGGCGACCGAGTTCGCGCAGGATGCGCTCGAGCCCTTCGGCCTGCGGAATGGTGCGCACCACGCCGTCGAAGATCACGCCCTTGGCAGACTCCGGCTTGGCGAGTTCATCCCGGACGACGCCGAGGATGATCTCATCGCTCACGAGGTGGCCCGCTTCCATCACGGCCCGGGCCTGCAGTCCGACCGGCGTGCCCCGCTTGACCGCATCGCGCAGCAAGTCGCCGGTGGCGAACTTCGGAATCCCGAGTTCGGCCGCGAGCAGCGCGCCTTGGGTACCCTTGCCGGCACCCGGCGGGCCCATCAGAAGAATGTCCACGAACGGCACTCCCGACGTGAAAGAAACAGATCCTGAAAAGTAAGCCCGGTCCCGCCCGAAGCGGAGCGAGGGACCCCAATCCCGACGTGGCATTGAGGTCCCTCGCGTCGTCGGGACGAATACGTCCCGAGCGACCTCGTGCTGTCCGGCCGTGAGTTACATCCCGAAGCGGCTGGAGCGGCCCCGGAACTTGATCCGGCCCGACTTCATGAAACCGTCATACTTGCGCAGCGTGCGGTGCTGTTCGATCTGGGCGATGGTGTCGAGGAGCACACCCACCACGATCAGGATCGAGGTGCCACCGAAGTTGAACTGCTGGACGCCGATCGCGTGGGCGACGGTGATCGGCACGATCGCGACAATCGCCAGGAAGAGCGAGCCCGGCAGAGTGATCCGGCCGAGCACGCCATCGATGTAATCGGCGGTGGCGCTGCCCGGCTTCACGCCCGGGATGAACGCGCCCTGCTTCTTCAGGTTCTCGGAGAGATCCACCGAGTTGAAGATGATCGAGGTGTAGAAGTAGGAGAACACCACGATCAGCAGCGCGAACAGCAGGTTGTACGACAGCGACCCGGGCGACAGGAAGTCGGCGACTTCCGTGAGCGCGGTCGAGTTGCTGAACCGGGCAATCGTGGCGGGCACGATGATGACGGTCTGGGCGAAGATGATCGGCATCACGCCGGCGGTGATCAGCCGGATCGGGATGAAGGTCTTCTGGCCTTCGCGAATCCGCCCGCGGCCCATCACCTTGCGCGGGATCTGGATCGGGATGCGGCGGGACGCCAGCGTCATCGCCACAACCGCGGTCACCATCGCCACGATCACGGCCGCAAAGAGGAACGCCGCCGGGAAGCCGAGCACGCCCTGACGGACGAGTTCGAAGCCCTGGAGGATGCCCGGCCAGATCCGTTCGAGAATCGAGACCGCGATCAGCAGCGACATGCCGTTGCCGATACCGCGCTCGGTGATCTGCTCACCGAGCCACATCACGAAGATCGCGCCGGTCGTCAGCGTGGCCACCATGATCATCCGCGACACGAACCCGGGATTCGGGATCGCACCAGGAATGGACTCGACGAAGAGCGCGAAAGTGTACGCCTGCGACAGCGAGATCACCACCGTGAGGTAGCGCGTCCACTGGGTCAGCGTCTTCCGGCCTTCCTCGTCCTTCTGCATCTTGCCGATGGTCGGCAGGACGCCGCCACCGAGCTGGAACACGATCGACGCCGAGATGTACGGCATGATCCCGAGCGCGAAGATCGTCGCACGCCCGAGGCCGCCGCCGAGGGCGTCGTAGAGATTGAAGAGTGACGCTGCCGACGAATTCTGGATGTAGTCGGAGAGCGCCGTGACATTCACCGCCGGCGCGGCAATGTGCGCGCCGATGCGGTAAATGAGGACCGCGAGGATCGTGAACCAGAGCTTGTTCTTCAGCTCCGGATCGATGCTGAGGCCTGCCTGGTTGGGCGCCGTCATCAATCCTCGACGCGGCCGCCAGCGGCCTCGATCTTCGCCTTCGCCGACGCCGACACCTGGGCACCCTTGATCACGAGTGCACGGGTGACATCACCGTGGCCCAGCACCTTGTACGGATCGCCCACGGCCTTGAGAATGCCGGCCGCCATGAGCGACTCGCCATTCACTTCGGTCCCCTTGACCTTCTCGAGGTCGCGGAGGTTCACGGCGAGGTACGTCACCTTGAACGGGTTGGTGAAGCCGCGCTTCGGCAGGCGCCGGTACATCGGCATCTGACCGCCTTCGAAGCCGGTGTTCGTGTTGCCGCCCGAACGCGCCTTCTGGCCCTTGTGACCCTTGCCTGACGTCTTGCCGGTGCCCGACCCCGGACCGCGACCGATACGCTTGCGGTTCCGGTGCGATCCCGGCGCCGGGCGCAGGTTCGACAGGTTGATCCGTTCGACGATTTCCTTCTCGTCCGCCATGACTCAGCTCTCCCCGACCGGCGACACCTCGATGAGGTGGCGCACCTTGAACAGCATTCCCCGCAGCGAGGCGGAGTTCTCGGCTTCGATCGTCATCTGATGATGACGAAGGCCGATCGACTTCAACGTCCGGTTCATCGACTCGGAATGGCCGATGCCGGAACGGATCTGCTTGATCTTCAGCCGCTTGACCTCATCCCCCGGGATGACGGCCGCGTGGTGCGCCGGACCCTGCCGGCCCACAACTGGATTGCGTCCCATTGCTTACGCCTCCTGACGGGCGCGGTAACCGACGCGATCAGCTTCGATGCCACGCTCGCGCGCGACCTGCTTGACCGACACCAGCCCCTGCAACCCGGCCATCGTCGCCCGCACCATGTTGTGCGGGTTGTTCGAGCCAAGGCTCTTGGTGAGGATGTCGGTGATGCCGCAGCACTCGAGCACGTTGCGCACCGGGCCACCGGCGATGACGCCGGTACCGCTGGCAGCGGGCTTGAGCAGCACGCGACCCGCGCCATGCTCCCCGATGATCTCGTGCGGCACCGTGGTCCCGTTGCGCGGGATCTCGACCATCGCACGCTTGGCGGCCTCGACGGCCTTGCGCACGGCTTCGGCCACTTCATTCGCCTTGCCGGTCGCGATACCGACCTTGCCCTTGCCATCGCCCACCGCGACGAGCGCGTTGAACGAGAAGCGACGGCCACCCTTCACGACCTTGGCGACGCGGTTGATCGCAACGACGTTCTCGACGAATTCCTTCTCGCCGTCGCGCTCGTCACGCCGGTTGCCGCCACGGCCGCCACCAGGGCCGCCGCGACCACCACCACCGCCGCCACCAGGACCGCCACGACCACCGCCGCCACCCTGACCGCCGCGGCCACCCTGGCCACGACCGCCCTGACCACGACCGCCGCCACTCTGGCTCGGCTGATCGTTCGGCGCGGTCGCGCCGCTGTGGGAGGCACCGAGCGCCGGCGCACGCGGCGTCGGAGCGGGTGCGGCCATCGGCTCGGTGGCCTCGGTCGGCGCGGGAGCCGCAGCTTCAGTCGACTCGGGCGCGCTGCTGTTGTTCAGATCGTCACTCATTTAGAACTCCAATCCGCCCTCGCGGGCGCCCTCGGCGACGGCCTTGACGCGACCGTGATACTGATAGCCTGCACGATCGAAGACGACCTTCGTGACCCCAGCCGCCTTCGCCTTGCTGGCGAGGAGCTGACCCACGGCCTTCGCCTTGGCGACCTTGCCGGCGCCCTCGATCGCAATCCCTTCGCTGGTGTCGGAGACACCGAGCAGGGCGGTCCCGAGATCGTCGTTGACGAGCTGGGCGTAGATGTGCTTCAGCGAACGGAAGACCACCAGACGCGGCCGCTCGACCGTGCCCGCCACTCGCTGGCGGACCCGGAGGTGACGGCGGTAGCGGCGCTCTCCGCGCTTCTTCGGTGCATGAATCGGACGCATTACTTGGCTCCCGTCTTGCCGGCCTTGCGGCGGACCTGCTCACCCAGATACCGGATCCCCTTCCCCTTGTAGGGCTCGGGCGGCCGGACATTGCGGATCTCGGCGGCCACCTGGCCCACGAGTTCCTTGCTCATCCCTTCGACACGCAGCAGCGTCGGGGTTTCGCAGACGAGGGTGATCCCCTCGGGCGCCTTGATCGGCACCTGGTGCGACAGACCGACGACCAGATTCACGCCGAACGGCTTGGGCTCGGCCTTGTAGCCAACGCCCTGCAGCTCGAGCTTCTTACTGAAGCCGTTGGAGACGCCCTCGACCATGTTGGCCACGAGCGTCCGCGTGAGGCCGTGCAGCGCCTTGTGCTTCTCGGCCTCGCTCGGGCGTGCCACCTTCACCTCATCACCTTCGATGGTGATGAGCATGTCGGCCGGCAGCGTGCGCGACAGGGTGCCCTTGGCCCCCTTGACCGTGATGGTGTTCCCCGCGATGGACGCCGAAACGCCCTTCGGGAGTGGCACCGCTTTCTTTCCGATACGCGACATGGCGGCCTCCTACCAGACGACGGCGAGCAATTCGCCGCCGAGGTTGGCGGTACGCGCCTCACGATCGGTCATCAACCCCTTGGGGGTCGAGACGATCGCGATGCCGAGACCGTTCTTGACGCGCGGCAGGTCGCGGCACTTCACGTAGCGCCGGAGACCGGGCGACGAGACGCGCTGCAACTCGCGAATCACCGGGAGTTCATTGTGGTACTTGAGGTACAGCCGCAGCGTGCCGGCCGGACCTTCTTCAAGCACCTTGAAGTCCGCGATATAGTGATTGTCGCGCAGCAGCCGCGCCAACTCGCTCTTGAGCTTCGACGCGGGGATGTCCACGCGCTTGTGGCTCGCCGAACAGGCGTTGCGGATGCGTGTCAGCATATCCGCGACTGGATCAGTCATGCTCATGCGTTGCCGTCCCTCGAAATGCCCGTCTTCATGATAGTCCGCCCCCCTCAGGCCACTTTGAGCGCGACAGGAGTCTCGCCCCGGAAGGGCCAGCCGAATTCGCGCAGCAGCGCCATCGCGAGGTCATCGCGGCCTGCCGTAGTCACCAGTGTGATGTCCATGCCGTGCACGTGCTCGACCTTGTCGAAGTCGATCTCGGGGAACATCATCTGTTCCTTGATGCCGAACGTGTAGTTGCCCCGACCATCGAAGCTCTTCGTCGGCAAGCCGCGGAAGTCGCGGATGCGCGGGATCGTGAGCGTCACGAACCGGTCGAGGAACTCGTACATCCGCACGCCGCGCAGCGTCACCGAGGCGCCGACCGGCATCCCGGCGCGCAGGCCGAAATTCGCGATCGCCTTCTTCGCCTTGGTGATGACCGCCTTCTGGCCGGTCATGATCGCCAGCTCTTCCGCGGCCGAATCGACCAGGCGCGGATTCTTGGCACCCTCGCCCAGGCCAACGTTGAGGACGATCTTCGCGAGCCGCGGCACCTGATGCGGATTCGTCAGCCCGAACTGCTTGGACAGACGCGGACGCACGGTGTCCTCGTAATGCTTCTGCATCCGCGGCTTGCCCACGCTCGCCTTCGGCGCGGGATCCACAGCCATGGCTGCTGCCTTCTCGGCCCGGCTACCGCCGGTGGGCTTCGAGGCCTTCTTGCTGGGCGCGGTGGGGGCCTTCTTCGCCCCGTCCTTGCCGCCGTCCTTCGGTGTCTTCGCCATGATCAGCGGTTCCTCGGAATGGCCACGCCCGACTTGGTCGCGATCCGTTCCACACTACCGTCGGCAGCCTTCTTCCGGCGGATGCGGGTGGGCTCGCCCGTCTTCGGGTCGATGAGCATCACCTTCGAATGGTGCATCGGCGCCGGGAACGTCACGAACCCGGCTTCAGTGGTCTGCGTCGCCCGGCGGCTCTTCTTCGCCAGGTTGAGACCGTCCACGGTCACGCGGCCGGTCTTCGGGAAGACGCGCAGCACGACGCCGCGCTTCCCCTTCTCGTCACCAGAAATCACCTGGACGGTATCGCCCTTGGTGACGTGCAGCTGCTGCCGCACCGGGTCCGCATTCCGGATCCGCTTGACCTTCTTGTACACGAGCGGCTTCATGTCAGAGCACCTCCGGAGCCAGCGAGACGATCTTCATGTACCGCTTGTCGCGCAGCTCGCGCGCCACCGGCCCGAAGATACGGGTCGCCTTCGGCTCACCCTTGTCGTCGATCAGCACCGCGGCGTTCTCGTCGAAGCGGATGTAGGAGCCGTCCTTGCGACGGACTTCCTTCGCCACACGCACGATGACCGCCTTGGCCACGTCACCCTTCTTCACCTGGCCCGTGGGGATCGCATCCTTGATCGCCACCACCACCCGGTCGCCCAGGGAGGCGTAGCGCCGCCGGGATCCACCGAGGACGCGGATGACCAGCGCCTTACGGGCGCCGGAATTGTCCGCAATCTTCAGGATCGTTTCCTGTTGTACCATGTCAGTCTCTCCCCGGCCTAGCGCGCGCGCTCGACGACTTCAACCGTCCGCCAGTGGACAGTCTTCGCGAGTGGTCGCGTCTCCATGATCCGCACCGTGTCGCCCGCCTTGGCGTCATGGTCATTACGCGCCTTCACCTTCTTGCTGCGCGTGACCTGCTTCCCGTACTTCGGGTGCGGCAGCCGGCGCTCGAGGAGCACCGTCACCGTCTTCTGCATCTTGTCGCTCACCACGACGCCGGTCCGGGACTTGCGCCCGTCACGCTCGAGGGTGGTGCTGGTTTCGTCGCTCATACCTTCTCCGTCGCCGTGCGGCGCTTCTCACCCAGGATCGTCAGCACCCGGGCAATGTCCCGGCGCAGGGTCCGGAACTGCATCGGATTCTCGATGGACTCCGTGGCCGACCGGAAGCCGAGCTTGAGTCGCTCGTCCTGCAGTTCGCCCAGCTTCGCCTCGAGCTGTTCCATCGTCAGCTCGCGCAGATCAGTTGGCTGCATCATGACTAGATCTCCTCGCGCTTGACGACGACCGTTCGCACCGGAAGCTTCGCCTGTGCCAGCGCGAGCGCCTTCCGCGCCAGGGTTTCGTCGATGCCGTCGACCTCGAACAGCACCCGCCCTGGCTTCACCACGGCAACCCATCCTTCCGGATTGCCCTTGCCCTTGCCCATGCGCGTCTCGGCCGGCTTCTTCGTGATCGGCTTGTCCGGGAAGATCCGGATCCACACCTTGCCGCCACGCTTCATTTCACGCGTCATCGCGACACGTGCCGCCTCGATCTGCCGGTTGGTGATCCAGCCCGGCTCCGTGGAGCTGATGCCCCAGGTGCCGAACGCCACCGTATTGCCACGCGTCGCCACACCCTTGGTGCGGCCCTTGAACGTCTTGCGGAACTTGATCCGCTTCGGTGCCAGCATGGTGGTCAGGCCCCCGTGCTGTAGGTGCGGCCCGACATGTCTTCAACGATCTCGCCCTTGAAGACCCAGACCTTGATACCGATCGTGCCGTACGTCGTCTTCGCCGTGCCGGTGGCGTAGTCGATGTCGGCGCGGAGGGTGTGCAGTGGCACCCGACCCTCGCGATAGCCTTCGACCCGCGCGATTTCGGCGCCGCCAAGACGGCCGGCCGCACGCACGCGGATCCCCTGGGCGCCCATCCGCATGGCACTCTGCACCGCGCGCTTCATCGCGCGACGGAACGAGATGCGCTGCTCGAGCTGGGCCGCGATGTTGTCGGCGACGAGCTTCGCGGAAATCTCGGGGCGCTTGATCTCCTCGACATTCACCGCGACTTCCTTGGTCACCTTGAGCTGCTTCTCGAGGACCAGGGCCAGCTCCTCGCGGAGCTTGTCGACTTCGGCGCCGCGCTTGCCGATGACCACGCCCGGTCGCCCGGTGTGGATCGTCACGGTCACCTTGCCCGGCTTCCGCTCGATGTGCACTTCGGCGATCGCCGCGTGCCCGAGCCGCTTCTGGATGTAGTCACGGATCAGGCGATCCTCGGCCAGGAGCGTGGGCATTTCCTTGCCCGCGTACCAGCGCGACAGCGCCTGCTTGGTGACTCCGAGCCGGAACCCGACCGGATGCGTCTTCTGACCCATTACTTCGCCCCCTTCGCTGCCACGGTGATCTTCACATGGCTGGTACGCTTCCGGATCGGCGTCGCGCGGCCCTGTGCCGCCGCCGCGAACCGCTTGAGCGGCGCGCCCATGTCGACCTGCGCATCGACGACCAGCAACAGGTCGATGTCGAAGGCTTCATTGGCGTTCTGCGCGTGCTGCTCCGCATTCGCGACCGCCGACTTCAGCGTCTTCGCGATCTGCTTCGCCGCCAGCTTCTTGTTGAACTGGAGGATCCCGTAGGCCTCGTTCACGTTCTTGCCGCGAATCAGGTCCATCACCAGGCGCATCTTGCGCGGCGACTGACGGACCGACCGCTGAATTGCATATCCACGCATATCAGGCCTTCGCCTTCTTGTCCGCGACCAGCTTGCCGCTGTGGCCACGGAACAGGCGGGTCGGGGCGAATTCCCCGAGCTTGTGACCGACCATGTTTTCCGACACGTACACCGGAACGAACTTGTTCCCGTTGTGCACGGCGAAAGTGTGGCCGACGAATTCCGGGAGAATCGTGCTCGCCCGGCTCCAGGTCTTGACGACCTTCTTCTCGTTCTTGTCGTTCATCTTCGTCAGCTTGTCCAACAGCGACTGCTGAACGAACGGTCCCTTCCGAACGCTGCGTGCCATTATTTGGTCGCCTTCCCGCGCTTGCGGCCGCGCACGATGAGTCGATTGGAATTCTTCTTCCGCTTCCGCGTCTTGGTGCCTTCCGGCTTGCCCCACGGCGAGACCGGCGGACGACCGCCCGAGGTCTTGCCTTCACCACCGCCCAGCGGGTGGTCGACCGGATTCATCGCGACGCCGCGGACATGCGGACGCTTCCCGAGCCAGCGGCTCTTGCCGGCCTTGCCGACCGAGAGCAACTCGTGCTCGCCATTGCCGACCTCGCCCACCGTCGCCAGGCAGCGCTTGTGCACCAGGCGCATTTCCGACGACTTCAGGCGCAGCGTGACGTAGTCATCTTCACGCGCCACGACCTGCGCGCCCTGGCCGGCCGAGCGCGCCATCGCGCCACCCTTGCCGATCTTGAGCTCGATGTTGTGGATCATGGTACCCAGCGGCATCTCGGCCAGCGGGAGCGCATTGCCCACGCGCACGTCGCTGCCCGGACCGCTGACCACCGTGTCACCCTGCTTCAACCCTTCCGGGTGCAGGATGTAGCGCTTCTCGCCGTCGGCGTACACCAGCAGCGCGATGCGCGCAGTGCGGTTCGGATCGTACTCGATCTCGGCCACACGCGCCGGGATCCCGAACTTCTCGCGCTTGAAATCGATGCGCCGGTACTGCCGCTTGTGGCCACCGCCGCGATGCCGCGACGTGACGTGACCCTGGTTGTTGCGGCCACCCGTCTTGGGCAGCGCTTCGACCAGCGACTTCTCCGGCGTGGTCCGGGTGATCTCGTCGAAACCCGAGATCGAACGGAACCGCGTGCCCGCAGTGATCGGGCGAAATTGACGAATGCTCATCCTAGGCCTCGAACACGGCAAGCGAATCGCCGTCCTTCAGGGTCACGATCGCCTTCTTCCAGCGAGGCGTCACACCGCGCGTCTTGCCACGGGCGATCGCGTTGCGGCGCATCTGCATGGTGCGGACGCTCGTCACGGTAACGCCGAAGTGCTTCTGGAGCGCTTCGCGGATCTGGCCCTTCGTGGCGTCCGGATGCACCTCGAAGACGTACTCCTGGCGATCCTGCCACGCCGCAGAGCTCTTCTCGGTGATCATCGGGCGGACCACGATCTTGTGCAGGTCGGCCATTATTCGGTCTCCTTCTTGGGCTTCGCAGCGCGCTTGGCCTTCGGCGCGGCAGCGGCAGCGGTCGCGACCTTCTTGGCACGCGGCGCCGCCTTGGCCTTCTTCGCCACCGGCTTCGCCTCGGCCTCCTCGACCGCCACATCGGCACCCAGCGCGCCGCTCTCGATCACGAGCGCATCGGCGTGGAGGATGTCGTAGGCCGACGCGTCCGAGAACGGCAGCACCGCGAGGTGCGGCACGTTACGAGCGCTGAGATGCACTGCCGGCTTGTTGCCCGCCGTGAGGATCAGCGTCTTGACGCCTTCGAGCGAGAGCTTCTCCAGCAGGCCGAGGAGCGTCTGCGTCTTCGGGGCGCTCAGCGAGAACGCCTCGACCACGTGCAGCATCCCTTCGCGCGCCCGGGCATTGAGCGCCGAGCGACGCGCCAGCTGGCGCACCTTCTTCGGCAGGTCATTGCGGTAGCTGCGCGGGATCGGGCCGAAGGCCACGCCACCGCCACGCCAGTGCGGCGCACGGGTGGTGCCGGCACGAGCCCGGCCGGTGCCCTTCTGCTTCCACGGTTTCTGGTTGCCACCGGACACCTGCGCGCGCGTCTTCACGGCGGCCGTGCCCTGGCGCTGGTTGTTCAGGAACGACTTCACCGAGAGGTGGAGCACGTCCTCGTTGACGATGCCATCGAACAGCGCCGTCGGCAGCTCGAACGCCTGCGCCTGCTTCACGCCAGCGCTGGAGTAGTGCGGAGCATTAATCATGGCGGCTCTTTCCTCCCTGCTTCGCAACGGTCACGATGCCGTTCTTCGAGCCCGGCACAGCGCCACGAACGAAGAGCAGATTCCGCTCGGCGTCGACCCGCACGATGGTCAGGCCCATTTCAGTATGACGCTCGGCACCCATGTGGCCCGGCATCTTCTTGCCCTTGATGACGCGCGACGGATCGGTACCCGGGGAGATGGAACCCGGCTTCCGGTGCCGCGTGTTACCGTGCGAAGCCGGACCACCGCCGAAACCGTAGCGGTGCACGACGCCCTGGAAGCCCCGGCCCTTGGTGGTGCCGGTGACCTTCACGAGCTCGCCCGCTGCGAACATTTCGACCGTGACCTTCGCGCCACGCTCCAGCGCCGTCTCCCCAGCAGGGAACGAGCGCACGATCTGCGGGGCGTAGGTCAGGCCCGACGCCTTGGCGTGACCGACTTCGGCCGCCGTGGCGCGCTGCGCCTTCTTCTCGCCCCATCCGAGCTGCGACTGCGACGCGCTCACCTGCAGCACGTGGCACGGTCCAGCCTCGATCACCGTGACCGGCACCGCAGTGCCGTCTTCGGCGAACACCCGCGTCATGCCGAGCTTCCGGCCAATGATTCCCGTAGCCATGATCAATCGACCTTGATCTCGACGTCTACGCCGGCTGGGAGATCCAGCTTCGTCAGCGCATCCATCGTCTGGGGACGGGAGTCGTGAATGTCGAGCAGACGCTTGTGCGTCCGCAGCTCGAACTGTTCACGGCTCTTCTTGTCGACGTGCGGGGACCGCAGCACGGTCCAGCGCTCCATCTTCACGGGCAGCGGAATCGGGCCCGATACCTGGGCGCCGGTCTTTTCCGCCGTGCGCACGATATCCGCCGCGGCCTGATCCAGCACCACGTGGTCGAACGCCTTCAGGCGGATCCGGATTTTTCCAGCCATCACTTAGTCCTTTCGTTTGCTCATCATGACCAGGGATTGTCCCGGGTCACTGCCGCTTCGCTCCATTTCGGAGCTTGTATGTGCCGCCCTGGGGCGGCACGGTTCCAGCCTTCCAGAGATCGGGCTGCGCGAGCGCAGCGCCACTCCGATGGTGCGTCGCGCGAGCGCGACGCCTACTTCAGGATCTTCGTGACGACGCCGGCGCCGACTGTGCGGCCGCCTTCGCGGATCGCGAACCGCAGCCCCTCGTCCATCGCCACCGGGATGATCAGTTCGATCGTCATCTGGATGTTGTCGCCCGGCATCACCATCTCCACGCCCGCCGGCAACTCGCACGCGCCCGTCACGTCCGTGGTGCGGAAGTAGAACTGCGGCCGGTAGCCCTTGAAGAACGGCGTGTGACGGCCGCCTTCATCCTTGCCCAGCACGTAGACCTCGGCCTCGAACTGGGTGTGCGGCTTCACCGACCCCGGCTTCGCCAGCACCATCCCGCGCTCGATTTCCGCCTTTTCCACGCCGCGCAGCAGCAGGCCGACGTTGTCGCCCGCGACACCCTCATCCAGCAGCTTGCGGAACATTTCGACGCCCGTGACAATGACCTTCTTCTCGGCGCCGAAGCCGACCAGCTGCACTTCTTCCTGCACCTTCACGCGGCCACGCTCGATACGCCCCGTCGCCACCGTGCCACGACCCGTGATCGAGAAGACATCCTCGACCGGCATCAGGAACGGCTTGTCGGTCTCGCGCACCGGCTCCGGGATGTAGGTATCCAGGGCGTCGTACAGCTCGTCGATCTTGGCCACCCACACCGGGTCGCCCTCGATCGCCTTGATGGCCGAGCCCCGGATCACCGGCGCATCGTCGCCATCGAACTGGTACTGGCTCAGCAGCTCCCGCACTTCGAGCTCGACCAGGTCCAGCAGCTCGGCGTCGTCGACCAGGTCGCACTTGTTCAGGAACACCACCACCTTCGGCACGTTGACCTGGCGCGCGAGGAGGATGTGCTCACGGGTCTGCGGCATCGGGCCGTCGACCGCGCTCACCACGAGGATCGCGCCGTCCATCTGCGCGGCACCCGTGATCATGTTCTTCACGTAGTCGGCGTGGCCCGGGCAGTCGACGTGCGCGTAGTGGCGATTCTTCGTCTCGTACTCGACGTGCGAGGTCGCGATCGTCAGGATCTTCGTCGCATCGCGACGCCCCTGCGACGCCGAGGCCTTCGCCACTTCGTCGTACGAGATGTACTTGGTGCCCCAGCCGCGATCGGCCGACACCTTCGTCAGCGCGGCCGTCGTCGTCGTCTTGCCGTGGTCAACGTGGCCAATCGTGCCAACGTTCACGTGCGGCTTGGTCCGGTCGAATTTCGCCTTGGCCATTTCTACGATCTCCAAAACTGCGTTGTGGTCTTCGTCAGTATGGGCGCCGCTCGCGGCGCCCGTACGTTGTGTTCCGTGTTACCCGCTGCTCCGGGTTACTTCGCCGCCGCGTTCTTCGTGATGATCTGCTCGGCGACAGCCTTCGGCACTTCTTCGTAATGATGGAACTGCATCGTGTACACGGCGCGACCCTGGGTGGCGCTGCGCAGCGTGGTCGAATAGCCGAACATTTCGGCCAGCGGCACCATCGCCGTCACGACCTGCGACTCACCGCGCTGGTTCATGCCGCCAACCTTGCCGCGACGCGACGACAGATCGCCGATGACTGCCCCGAGGAAGTCTTCCGGGCAGACCACTTCGACGTCCATGATCGGTTCGAGGATCACGGGGCCGGCCTGACGCGCCGCCTCCTTGATGGCCATCGAGCCGGCAATCTTGAATGCCATTTCCGACGAGTCGACATCGTGGTACGAACCGAAGACCAGCTGCGCCTTCACGTCGACCATCGGATAGCCGGCCAGGATGCCGTTCTCGAGCGCTTCACGCATACCGGCCTCGGCCGGCTTGATGAATTCGCGCGGGACGGTGCCGCCGACGATCTTGTCCTCGAAGGTGAAGCCCGTGCCCTGCTCGCCCGGCATGATGTTGATGACGACGTGGCCGTACTGACCCTTGCCGCCCGACTGCCGGATGAACTTCCCTTCGACATCATCGACGCGCTTGGTGATCGTCTCGCGGAACGCGACCTGCGGACGACCGACATTGGCCTCGACCTTGAACTCGCGGCGCATGCGGTCGACCAGGATTTCCAGGTGCAACTCGCCCATGCCGGCGATGATCGTCTGCGAGGTCTCCGGGTCGGTCCGCACGCGGAACGTCGGATCTTCCTCGGCCAGCTTCTGCATCGCGATCGCGAGCTTGTCCTGGTCGGCCTTCGACTTCGGCTCGATGGCCACGTCGATGACCGGCTCCGGGAACTTCATCCGGATCAGGATGACCGGATTCTCCGGATCGCACAGGGTATCGCCAGTGCGGGTTTCCTTGAGGCCGATCGCTGCGCCGATGTCGCCGGCGAGCACTTCGCTGATTTCTTCGCGCTTGTTCGCGTGCATCTGGAGCAGGCGCGACGTGCGCTCACGCTTGTCCTTGCTCGCATTGTAGACGTAGCTGCCGGCCTCGAGCTTGCCCGAGTAGACGCGGAAGAACGTCAGGCGGCCGACGAACGGGTCGGTCGCGATCTTGAAGGCGAGCGCGGCGAACGGCTCATCGTCGGACGGATGCCGCTCGATGACCTTGGTCTCGTCGTGCAGGTCGTGGCCGACGATCGCCGGGATGTCCATCGGCGACGGCATGTAGTCGATGACGCAATCGAGCAGTGCCTGCACGCCCTTGTTCTTGAACGAGGCGCCGCAGAGGACCGGGACGAACTGCATGGCCATCGTGGCCTTGCGGATCGCGCGGTGAATCTCGTCGATGTTGAGCGTCTCGCCGCCGAGGTACTTCTCCATCAGCTCGTCGTCGAACTCGACCGCGGCCTCGATGGCCTCGTGACGCGCCAGCTTGGCGGCCTCGAGGAACTCGGGCGGGCAGTCGACGACCTTGAACTTCTTCCCCATCGTCGAGTCATCGAAGATGTACTGACGGAGGGTGAGCACGTCGATGTGACCGGTGAAGGTCTCGCCGGAGCCGACCGGGAGCTGCAGCGCGAAGGCGCGGCGGCTGAGGCGGTCCTTGATCATCGCCAGGCAGCGCTCGAAATTCGCGCCGACGCGGTCCATCTTGTTCGCGAAGATCATCCGCGGCACGCCGTAGCGGTCGGCCTGCTTCCAGACGGTCTCGGTCTGCGGCTCGACGCCGGCGACGGCATCGAGGAGCGCGACCGCGCCGTCGAGCACGCGCAGCGACCGTTCCACTTCGACGGTGAAGTCGACGTGGCCCGGGGTGTCGATGATGTTGATGCGATGCTCGGCGCCGGTACCCTGGGAATCGCTCTCGCCATGGCGGGTCCAGAAGCACGTGGTCGCGGCCGACGTAATCGTGATGCCGCGCTCCTGCTCCTGCTCCATCCAGTCCATCGTGGCCGCGCCATCGTGGACTTCGCCAATCTTGTGGCTCTTGCCCGTGTAGTACAGGATCCGCTCGGTCGTAGTCGTCTTACCGGCATCAATGTGGGCCATGATGCCGATGTTCCGGTACAGTTCGAGCGATGTGTGACGCGCCATAAGCAGCCTTTTCCCCAGCGAAAAAGCGGGGCGACCGGGCCGGGCCCCGAAGGGCCCGCGGTATCGCTCCGCGCCAGTCCGGGGCGAACCCCGAGACTAGGATGTCACATGGACATCCCGGCGATTGTCGAAGGCATCAGAGGTGGGAGGCGGACTGCCGCTCACGTGACACCGATTTAACTACTTCAGCGATGATCGTCGAGCGATCACCGCGTGATCAGACCTACCAGCGGTAGTGAGCGAACGCGCGGTTGGCCTCGGCCATCCGGTGCGTGTCTTCCTTCTTCTTGATGGCGTTGCCCTCGCCCTTGCTGGCCAGGATCAGTTCCGCCGCCAACCGCTCCGCCATCGTCTTCTCACCACGGGCCCGCGCAAAGCTGATCAGCCAGCGCATCGCCAGCGCCGTGCGGCGCTCGGGACGCACTTCGACCGGCACCTGCAGCGACGCACCACCAACGCGACGGCTCTTCACCTCGACCGCGGGCTTGGTGTTGTTGACTGCCTGCTTGAAGACCGCCACACCCGGCTGACCGGTGCGCTCTTCAATCATGTCCATTGCCTTGTAGAAGATCCCCTCGGCGAGGCTCTTCTTGCCGTCGTTCATCAGGTTGCTGACGAACTTCGACACCGTCTGGCTGTCGTAGCGCGGATCCGGTGGAACGGTGCGCTTCACCGCAGAATTGCGACGGCTCACTTCTTACCTCCCTTGCCCGTAGCAGCCGCGCCGGCCTTCGGGCGCTTGGCGCCGTACTTGGAGCGGCTCTGGCGACGGTCGTTCACGCCGGCGGCGTCGAGCGTGCCGCGGAGGATGTGGTAGCGCACACCCGGCAGGTCCTTCACACGGCCACCACGAATCATGACGATCGAGTGTTCCTGCAGGTTGTGACCTTCACCCGGGATGTACGCGATCACTTCGATCCCGTTCGTCAGGCGCACCTTGGCGACCTTCCGGAGAGCCGAGTTCGGCTTCTTCGGCGTGGTGGTGTACACGCGCGTGCACACGCCCCGCTTCTGCGGGTTTCCCTGAAGATGCGGCGCCTTGCCCTTGTAGATGGGCTCTGAGCGGCCGTGACGGAGGAGCTGGTTGATCGTCGGCATACACCCGTTCGTTTGAAAGCCTGGGTCCCAATCCCAAAAAAGTTGGGTTTGGCGACAGATCTGCAAGATACTGGCGTACTTACGGCAGGTCAACCCGGCCTAAAGCCTGAGACTAGAGATGAGCGACTAGAGACTAGAGGAGCTCAGAGCCGGCGTGGATTTATCGCCAAGGACGGCTTTCTCTAGTCTCCAGTCGCTCATCTCTAGTCTCTGTGCGCAAAACGGCGCCCCCTTGCGAGGAGCGCCGTTTCACTACGAAACGCAAACTACCGCGTTCAGGCTTCTACTTCTTCCGTGGCAAGTACCACTTCCAGCGGCACTTCCTCGATCGGCTCCGGCGGCGGCGGGGGCTCGAAGCCCTCGGGCGGCTGGATCTCGAGGTCGACATACCGGTAGTGACCGGTGCCGGCAGGAATCAGGTGGCCGATGATGATGTTCTCCTTCAGCCCCTTGAGGTCGTCTCGCGCCCCGCGGATAGCCGCATCGGTCAGGATCCGGGTCGTCTCCTGGAAGGAGGCGGCCGAGATGAACGACTGCGTGGTCAGCGACGCCTTGGTGATGCCGAGGAGGACCGGTTCCGCCGTCGCCGGCGCACCCTTCCGCTTCATCACCCGCTCGTTCTCCTCGCGGAAGCTGAGACGATCCACCGTCTCGGCGTCGAGGAAGGTCGTGTCGCCCGGATCGGTGACGCGGACCTTCTGGAGCATCTGGCGCACGATCACACCGATGTGCTTGTCATTGATGCGCACACCCTGCAGGCGATAGACCTCCTGCACTTCGTTCAGCAGGTATTCCTGCACCGCGCGCGGACCCTTGATCTGCAGGATCTCGTGCGGCGACACCGGGCCTTCGGTCAGACGGTCACCAGCGCGAACGCGGTCACCCTCGTGCACCCGGAGGTGCTTGCCGGCCGGCACTTCGTACACCCGCGCTTCCATATCCTCCGGCACGGTGCCGTCGGGAGCGGTCGGGAAGACGTAGATCTCGCGCTTGCCGCGCTTGATCTCGCCGAACTTCACCACGCCGTCGATTTCCGACATCGTTGCCGGATCCTTCGGGCGACGCGCCTCGAAGAGTTCGGCCACGCGCGGCAGACCACCGGTGATGTCGCGCGTCTTGTAGGCCTGACGCGGAATCTTCGTGATGGTGACACCCTTCGACACCTTGACCGGCGGCGAGAGGAAGACCGTCTTGTCCTTGCTCTCCTTCTTCGTCTTGCTCGGCCACGCCACGTTGATCGGATGCTCAGTGACCTTGAACTGCTCCGACCACGGGTTGGCTTCCGGCGGCATGTTCATGGCGCGCGAGACCGGATCGGTCGGCGAACCAAGAATGATGCGTGACCCTTCGGCCAGCGTGTACTCCTGCGGATCCTTGCGGTTCGCCTGGTACACCAGCACCGACGGATGCAGCTCGCGATCCGGGTCGGTGACGACGACGACCGAGCGGAGTCCGGTGCCTTCGTCGAGTTCTTCGCGCAGGGTGACGCCCGGCACCAGGTCCTTCCAGCGCAGTTCACCATCGGTCTTGATGATGCTCGGTGCGTTGTACGGGTCCCAGGTGTAGAGAATGCTTGCGCGCTTCTCGTTGTCGCCCTTGGTGCCGAGCTCCCCTTCCTTGACCTGGAGCAGTGCGCCTTCCGGGACGGCGTAACGATTGAGCGCCCGCTTGTGATCCTTCGGGTCGACGATGACGATGCCGGCCTTGGTTTCTTCGGTGGCCGATTCCGTCTCGCGCGTCAGCGCGATACGGATCGACGACTTGATGCCGTCTTCGTACTCGACATCCACGTCGGCCCACTCGAGGTCGCTGGTGTACGTCACCAGACCATCGGTACGGGCGCGACGCTCGGCCTCTTCGGCGATGCGCGACGAGGTACCACCGATGTGGAAGGTTCGCAGCGTCAGCTGCGTACCCGGCTCACCAATGGACTGCGCCGCGAGAATGCCGACCGCTTCGCCCAGGTCCACGACTTCCATCGTGGCCAGGTTGCGGCCGTAGCACATCCGGCAGACACCACGCTTCGACTCGCAGGTGAGCACCGAGCGGATCTTGACCTTCTCGATCCCGGCGTCGTCGATCTTCTGCGAAATTTCCTCGTCAATCGGCTGGCCAGCCTGCACCAGCATCTTCGGATCGCCGAACTCGTCGAGCTCGTGCGGATCGGTCACGTCGTCGGCTGCCACGGTGCCGAGAATCCGGTCACGCAGCGGCTCGATGATGTCCTCGCCTTCCTTGAGTGGCATCATCTCGAGACCCATCACGGTCCCGCAATCCTCTTCCGTGATCGTCACGTCCTGCGCCACGTCGCAGAGACGACGCGTGAGGTAACCGGCGTCGGCCGTCTTCAGTGCCGTGTCGGCGAGACCCTTGCGGGCACCGTGCGTCGAGATGAAGTACTCGAGCACCGTGAGTCCTTCACGGAAGTTCGACTTGATCGGCGATTCGATGATTTCGCCGATACCGCCGGTGAGCTTCTTCTGCGGCTTCGCCATCAGGCCGCGCATACCGGCGAGCTGACGGATCTGGTCACGCGAACCACGGGAACCCGAGTCGTACATCATGAAGACCGGGTTGTAGCCCCCGCGCGACTTCCGCATATGGGCAAGCATTGCCTCGGCCACGTCGTTGTTCGCGTGGGTCCAGGCGTCGATGACCTTGTTGTAGCGTTCGCCGAAGGTGATCTGACCGGTGTTGTAGGCCTTCTGGAAGCGCTCGACGCGCTTCTGGGCCTCGGCCAGCAGTTCGACCTTCTCCGCCGGAATCTGCAGGTCTTCGATACCGATCGAGATACCACCACCTGTCGCGAACTCGAAGCCGAAACGCTTGAGGCGATCGAGGAACTCGACCGTCTCGCGCAAGCCGGCACGACGGTAGCTCTGCAGCACCGTCTCCGAGAGCTGCTTCTTCTTCATCAGCTCGTCGCGGAAGCCCAGCTCGGCCACCACGCGACGCGGCACGATGTTGTTGAACAGCACCCGGCCCACGGTGGTCTTGACCCACCGCGAACGGGCGTCGAGCGATTCCGAGGGCGGCACGAACCAGAAGTGGATCGCCGTCTGGTGGAGCACGGTGCCGTGCAGCAGCGCCATCTCCAGTTCGGCAATCGACGCGTAGTACTGCGCGTCCTTCCAGAGCTTCGCCTTCACTTCCTCGAGCTTGGGGCCGGTGACACGCATCGCCTCTTCGAAGCCCGCAGGGAGCTTGGTGAGGAAATACGATCCGAGCACCATGTCCTGCGACGGCTCGGCCACCGGACGACCGTCCGACGGCTTCAGGATGTTGTTCGACGACACCATCAGCACGCGGGCTTCGAGCTGCGCCTCGAACGAGAGCGGCACGTGCACGGCCATCTGGTCGCCGTCGAAGTCGGCGTTGAACGCCGCGCAGACGAGCGGGTGGATGCGGATCGCCTTGCCTTCGACCAGCTTCGGTTCGAAGGCCTGGATGCCCAGGCGGTGCAGCGTCGGTGCGCGGTTCAGCAGCACCGGGTGGTCCTGAATGATCTCCTCGAGGATCTCGTACACCTCGGGGCTCTCACGCTCCACAATCTTCTTGGCGCGCTTGACGGTCTCGGCAATACCCTTCTCCACCAGCTTGTGGATGATGAAGGGCTTGAAGAGTTCGACTGCCATCGTCTTCGGGAGACCGCACTGGTGCAGGCGGAGCTCCGGACCGACGACGATGACCGAACGACCCGAGTAGTCGACGCGCTTGCCGAGCAGGTTCTGGCGGAAGCGACCCTGCTTCCCCTTCAGCATGTCGGAGAGCGACTTCAGCGGACGCTTGCCGCGACCACGGATCGCCTTCGAGCGACGGCCGTTGTCGAACAGCGCGTCGACCGCTTCCTGCAGCATCCGCTTCTCATTCCGGAGAATGACTTCCGGCGCGCGATGCTGGATCAGCTTCTGGAGACGGTTGTTCCGGTTGATGACACGCCGGTACAGGTCGTTCAGGTCGGACGTGGCGAAGCGCCCGCCGTCGAGCGGCACCAGCGGCCGCAGGTCGGGCGGGATCACCGGGATCACGTCCATGATCATCCACGCCGGGTCATTGGCAGACTCGCCATTGTCACCCGAGCAGAGGAAGGCGTCAACAATCTTGAGGCGCTTGAGCATCTGCTTCTTGCGGTGCTGCGAGGTCTCCACCGCGACGCCAGCCCGGAGTTCCTCGGCCAGGGTCTTGATGTCGAGTCCCTTGAGCAGCTCTCGCACGGCCGGCGCGCCGATCTCGGCACGGAAGGCAGTGTCGCCCTCCTGCGCGGCCTTGCTCCGCATCGTCAGGTACTCGTCCTCGTCGAGCAGCTGCTTCTCCTCGACTTCCTGCTTGCCGGCATCGAGCACGATGTAGGACGAGTAGTAGAGGACGCGCTCGAGTTCCTTGAGCGTGATGTCGATCAGGTTGCCCATCGGCGACGGCAGCGTCTTGAAGAACCAGATGTGCGCCACCGGCACGGAGAGCTCGATGTGACCCATCCGCTCACGACGCACCTTGCTCAGCGTCACCTCGACGCCGCAGCGATCACAGATCACGCCACGGTAGCGGATGCGCTTGTACTTCCCGCAATGGCATTCCCAGTCCTTGACCGGACCGAAGATGCGCTCGCAGAAGAGGCCGTCCTTTTCCGGCTTGAACGAGCGGTAGTTGATCGTCTCGGGCTTGGTGACCTCGCCCCAAGACCACCAGTACCGGGAGCCCTGCAGCTCCAGGCGCTCGCGTTCCTTCGGATCGCGCGGGCCCCGGATCTCCTCGGGGCTCGCAATCCGGATGCTGATGTAGTCAAAGCTCGAGCTCTTGGGCTCGCGGCCGCTGCGGAAATCGATCATGGTCTTACTCCTCGCCCGCTTCGGTGGTGCCGAGCGTGACCTTCAGGCCGAGAGCCTGCAATTCCTTCACGAGTACGTTGAACGACTCGGGAATGCCGGGCTCAGGCAGGTTCTGCCCCTTCACGATGGCTTCGTACACGCGGCTGCGGCCGTTCACGTCGTCGGACTTGACGGTGAGCATCTCCTGCAGGACGTGCGCGGCGCCGTAGGCCTCGAGGGCCCAGACTTCCATTTCGCCGAAGCGCTGGCCGCCGAACTGCGCCTTGCCGGCGAGCGGCTGCTGCGTCACGAGCGAGTACGGCCCGATGGACCGGGCGTGGATCTTGTCGTCGACCAGGTGGCTGAGCTTCAGCATGTAGATCGTGCCGACGGTCACGTCACCCTTGAACTCCTGACCGGTGCGCCCGTCACGCAGGCGCGCCTTGCCAGCCGGCGTGAGCCCGGCGTGACGGATCAGCTTGTCGACTGCTTCACCGATGACTTCGCCCGTGGCCGAACCGCCAATGGCCGCGGCCAGCGTCTCGAGCCCCATCCCCTTGAGGAAGGTGGCATCGTCGCCCTTGGCCTGCGCCGCCAGCGCCTTGCGGGCCGTCTGCAGGTGCGCCTTCTCGTCACCTTCTGCTTCGGCGATGAGCGCATCGTGCATCGTCATTTCGGTCTCGACCTGCGACCGCTCACGCTTGACGAGTTCAGCCGCTGCGGCATCGAGGAACTTCTCGACTTCCTTCGCCAGCGCGGTGGTGCTCTTCGAGGCGCCCTTCATCCACAGCGCTTCGACACCGGTCGCATCAAGCAGGTGGCCGACGTGGTGCGCCGAACCCTTGAGGTCCTTCACCAGCGCTTCGATGGTGCCGACATCAGGGGACGGTGCCTCGACCGGCAGGCGCAACGCCGACCCGGCCCAGCTGAGCCCGGCCAGACGGAGCAGCACGCCGATTTCGTTCTCTTCGGCGCCGCGGAACACCGGCGTCTTCGCCTTGAAGCCGAGAATCCGGCCGCACCAGCCGAGGTGCGTCTCGAGAATCTGCCCGACGTTCATGCGGCTCGGCACGCCGAGCGGATTGAGCACGATGTCGACCGGCGAACCATCCGGAAGGAACGGCATGTCCTCTTCCGGCACGATGCGCGCAACGATGCCCTTGTTACCGTGACGACCGGCCATCTTGTCGCCGACGGAAATCTTGCGCTTCTCGCCGATGTACACCTTCACCAGCTGAATCACTCCCGGCGGGAGTTCATCGGGCTGGAGGATCTTGTCGATCTGGTCTTCGGCCTTCTCTTCCACCTTCGCGCGTTCGCGCGTGGCGGCATCGAGCGTGGCGCGAATCTTCTCGTTGGCGTGCTTGTCGGCCACGCGCAGCGTCTTGAGGTCGACATCGCCCAGGTCGATCGACTCGAGTGACCCCTTGCTGAGCTTGAAGCCCTGCGGCTTCAGCTCCTCGACGGTGCCGGCCTTGAGCATCAGCCCGACTTCCTGACCTTCGAGCTTCTCGGTCAGTTCCTCGAGCATCGCCTGCGTGATGCGGGTCTTCTCCTCGGCCTCGTGCCGGCGGACATCGCCGATCCGCTCGCCGCGGTCCTTGTCGACAACCGGACCTTCGACGCGCGAGAAGATCTTGACGTCGATCACGGTGCCCTTCATCCCGGGCGAGACCTTGAGCGACGAATCCTTCACGTCCTTCGCCTTCTCGCCGAAGATCGCCGTCAGCAGCTTCTCTTCCGGTGACAGCTCGGTCTCACCCTTCGGCGTGATCTTGCCGACGAGGATGTCGCCCGGCTTGACGTGCGCGCCGATGCGGATGATCCCGCGCTCGTCGAGGTCGACCAGCGCCTCGTCGGAGACGTTGGGGATTTCCCGCGTGATTTCTTCCTGGCCGCGCTTGGTGTCGCGGACGTGGAGTTCGAGCTCCTGGATGTGGATCGACGAGTAGACGTCGTCCTTGACCAGGCGCTCGGAGAGCACGATGGCGTCTTCGAAGTTGTGGCCGTACCACGGCATGAACGCGACCAGCACGTTCGAGCCGAGGGCCAGTTCACCGGCCTCGGTGGCGGCGCCGTCGGCGATGATCTGGCCGGCGGTGACCCGCTCACCCTGCTGCACCAGCGGACGCTGGTTGATGGCGGTGTCCTGGTTGGTGCGCCAGAACTTCTTGACCCGGTACCGGTCGATCCGCGCGAGGCGGCCAAGCGGCATCGTGGCATCGGTGCCTTCGACGCCGGCGTCGATGATGATTTCGTCGGCCGTGACGCGAGTGACCACACCGCCACGACGGGCGAGGATCACGGCGCCGGAGTCGACGGCGACCTTCTGCTCGTGCCCGGTGCCCACCGTCGGCGCCTGCGGGAAGAGCAGCGGCACCGACTGGCGCTGCATGTTCGAGCCCATCAGCGCGCGGTTCGCGTCGTCGTGCTCGAGGAACGGAATCAGGGCGGCGGCGATGGAGACCAGCTGCTCCGGCGCCACGTCCATGTAGTCGATGCGGGCCGGCGGGAGCAACGGATAGTCGTCGCCCTTACGGGTCAGCACCAGTGAATCGACGAACGAGCCGTCGGCCTTGAGGCCGGCGTTGGCCTGCGCCACGGCGAAGTCTTCTTCGTCGGAGGCAGAGAGCCAGTGCAGTTCGCCGGTGACCTTGCCGGCCTTCACCACGCGATACGGCGTCTCGATGAAGCCGAGCTCGTTGATGCGCGCGTAGGTCGAGAGCGACGTGATCAGGCCGATGTTCGGTCCTTCCGGCGTCTCGATCGGGCACATCCGGCCGTACTGCGAGTAGTGCACGTCGCGGACTTCGAAGCCGGCGCGCTCACGCGTGAGGCCGCCAGGTCCGAGGGCCGAGAGACGACGCTTGTTGGTCAGCTCGGCGAGCGGGTTGGTCTGATCCATGAACTGCGACAGCTGCGAGCTGCCGAAGAACGCCTGGATGACTGCCGACACCGTGCGGGCGTTGACGAGGTCGTCGAGCGAGATCTTCTCCGGATCGGAGTTGATGCTCATCCGCTCCTTGACGAGCCGGGCCATGCGCGAGAGGCCGACCGAGAACTGGTTGGCGATCAGCTCGCCGACCGACCGGATCCGGCGGTTGCCGAGGTGGTCGATGTCGTCGGTGTAACCGCGACCATCGTGCAGGTCGATCAGGTAGCGCACGATCTGGACGAAATCGTCTTCCGTGAGCACCGTGTGATTCGGATCGACCTTGAGCCGGAGCCGCTGGTTGATCTTGTAGCGACCGACGCGGCCGAGATCGTAGCGCTTCGGATTGAAGAAGAGCTTCTGGATCTGCTGGCGTGCGGTTTCGAGGTTCGGCGCATCGCCCGGACGCAGCAGGGCGTAGATCTGTTCCAGCGCCTCCTGCTCCGAGTGCGTCGGATCCTTGGAGAGCGTGTTGCGGATCAGCGGCGACTCGCCCTTGCCGGCCGGCAGCAGGATCTCGACCTTGGTCACCCCGGCCTTCACCAGCTTGGCGCGGAGCTTGTCGGTGAGCTCGCTGGAGCCCTCGGCCAGGACTTCACCCGTCTCGGGATCGGCCACGGCAAACGCGAGCACGTGATTCGCGCGCTCGCGATTGGAGGTCGGCAGTTCGTCGTCGCGCAGGTCGATCACGGTGTAGCCGGCGAAGACGCGCACCAGCTTCACGCCGACGTGACGCATCGCCAGGAGGCGCTCCGGGGTCAGCTCTTCGCCGAGCTTGCCCAGCGGTTCGCCGCCCTTGTCTTCCGGGTTCGGCACATCGGCCGCGAGCATCGCGCCGACGATTTCACGCCGTTCCTGCCGCGAGTCGGCACGGCCGGTGATGTCGAGCACCTTCTCGGCGAAGAACAACCGGAGGATGTCGGCATTCTGGCCGTAGCCGAAGGCGCGCAGCAGCGCGGTCGCCGGGAACTTCTTCTTCTTGTCGATATGGACGTAGATCACGTCGTGAATGTCGATCGTGAACTCGACCCATGATCCGCGGAACGGGATGATGCGTGCCGAGAAGAGCCGCTGGCCGTTCGGGTGGGTGTCTTCCTCGAAGACCACGCCCGGCGACCGGTGCAGCTGCGACACCACGACGCGCTCGGCGCCGTTGATGACGAAGGTGCCGAGCGGGGTCATGATCGGCAGCTCGCCGAGATAGACCTCCTTCTCGATCGCGTTCTTGAGCCGGCGCTGGCCGTCCACTTCCTCGAAGACGTCGAGGCGGAGCTTGGTGCGAAGGGGCGCGGCATAGGTCATGTCGCGCTCGATGCACTCCTCGACGGAGTACTTCGGCTCGCCCAGCGAGTAGCCCACGAATTCCAGCGAGTACTTCCCGTTGACGTCGGAGATCGGGAAGAGGTCTCGGAAGACCCGCTCCAGCGATACGTCCTGACGGTCCCCGTCCACGTCGTCGGGCACGAGGAGGGACTGGAAGGCCTTGGTCTGGATGTCGAGCAGATGAGGCATGTCCATCGCCCCCTGCATCGACGAGAATGAAATTACCGGCAGCGTCTCAGGCATCGCTACATCCCTTGCAAATGGCGACGGCAGAGCCACGACCCCCACTCCGAGTGGGGGCCGGCTCTGTCGTCATCCGGATTTCGAGGTCGCGTACTGTTGGCATCGCGTCTCACTGAAAGTGACCGTTGCGAAGGGGGGAGATCCTTCGCCGACCGCGAATGCGGCCGGCTCAGGATGACCCCTTCGGGGTCACTTCAGTTCGACGGTCGCGCCCTGATCCTCGAGTCGCTTCTTCATTTCCTCGGCCTCGGCCTTGGACACGCCTTCCTTGACGGTGGAGGGCGAGCCATCGACCAGGTCCTTGGCTTCCTTCAGGCCGAGCGAGGTCAACTCGCGGACGACCTTGATGACGTTGATCTTCTTCTCGCCACCAGCCTTGAGGATGACGGTGAACTCCGTCTGCTCCTCGACCACGGCTGCCGCCGCGCCGCCTGCACCGCCGGCCGGAGCCGCCGCCGCAACCTGCACGTTGAACTTGGTGGTGAACGCTTCGATCAGGTCGGCCAGTTCGAGAACAGTCTTCCCGCCGATCGCGTCGATGATTTCGTCATTGCTGAGCATCGTTGCCATTGTATGTATCTCCGTGTGTTACTGGGCCGAACCGGCCGAGCGCTGTTCGTGGAGCGCCTTGAGGGCGCCAACCACCTGATAAAGGATCCCGTTCAGCGAGCCGGCGAACTGCGCCAGCAACACTTCGCGGGGCGGGATCTCGCCGAGACGCTTGACGTACGCGGGTGCGACGGCCTTGCCGTCAACCCACCCCGCTCGGACCGTCGGCTTTTCGTGCTGCTTCGCGAACTCGCCGATCACCTTGGCGGTGGCCATCGGATCCTTGCCTGCGAAGACAAGGCCGGTGTTGCCGGCAAGATGTTCATCGAGATCCGCGATCTTGTTCGCGGCCAGTGCCCGCTGCGCCAGCGTGTTCTTCACCACGACGTACTTGCCGCCAGCTGCACGCAGCTTGCGACGGAAGTCCGTCATCTTCAGGACGTTGAGTCCGTTGAAGTCGGTGACGAAAATGTCCGGCGACGCCTTGATGTCGGCGGTGAGGGAATCCACCTCCGCCTGACGTTCGATCTTGCTCATCGATACCCCGCCGTGTCGAGCGTCACGCCAGGTCCCATCGTGCTGGTAACCGTGGCAGAGCGCAGGTAGGTGCCCTTGGCTGCTGAGGGCTTCGCCTTGACGATGGTCTCGAGGAAGGCCTGCAGGTTCTCCGCGAGCTGATCGGCAGAGAACGACACCTTGCCGATCGGGGCGTGCACGTTCCCCGTCTTGTCGACGCGGAACTCGATCTTGCCCGCCTTGATTTCCTTGACGGCCTTGGCCACATCCATCGTGACCGTGCCCGCCTTCGGATTCGGCATCAGGCCGCGGGGACCGAGGATCCGGCCCAGCGCACCCAGCTGTCCCATCACGTCCGGCGTGGCGACGATGACGTCGCACTCGAGCCAGCCGTCTTTCAGCTTCTGGAGATACTCGATACCCACGAAGTCAGCGCCTGCGGCCTCGGCATCCTTCGCCCGGTCGCCCTGCGCTACCACGAGCACGCGCACCGTCTTGCCGGTGCCGTGCGGGAGAATGACGGTCCCGCGGACCACCTGGTCGGCGTGGCGCGGGTCAACCCCGAGCCGGACCGCGACATCCACCGTCGCGTCGAACTTCGTGTAGGAGGTCTGCTTCACGAGGTTGACGGCATCCTGCGCCGTGTACTCGCGCCCAGCCTCGACCTTGGCAGCGGCATCGCGATACTTCTTGCCGTGAATCGCCATCAGTCAATGACCTCCAGGCCCATCGAACGGGCCGTGCCGGCGATCATCCGCATCGCCGAATCGAGGTCTGAGGCATTGAGGTCGACCATCTTGATCTCGGCGATCTTCTTGACCTGCGCCGAAGTCACCTTGCCGACCTTGGTACGGTTCGGCGCCGCGCTTCCCTTTTCGATCCCGGCTTCCTTGAGGAGCAGGTTCGGGGCAGGCGGCGTCTTGGTGATGAAGGTGAAGGTACGATCGCCAAAGATCGTGACCACCACCGGAATCACCATGCCGGACTGCGCCTGGGTGCGGGCGTTGAACTGCTTGCAGAACTCCATGATGTTGACCCCGTGAGGGCCGAGCGCAGTACCAACCGGCGGCGCGGGATTAGCCGCTCCGGCCGGGCACTGCAGCTTCACCATGGCTACGATCTTCTTGGCCATGTCGCTCCTTTCACGACGCCCACTGGCAAGGCGGGTCGCCGAATGACGGAACGGTCAGAGACCGATCCTGCCGCCAACACATCCCCGGGCGGTCGCAGGGCGGAGAGGAGATCTCTCCGGGACTACATCCATCATCCATCCTCCACCATCCACACAGGATCATGGATGATGGATCATGGATTTTCTAGCTAGTGGCCCCGCAGCTGGAGGTAATCCAGTTCCACGGTGGTCGGGCGTCCGAACAGCGACACCGAGACCTTCACCTTGCCCTTGTCGGCCAGGACATCCTCGACGACGCCGTTGAAATCGGAGAACGGCCCCTCGGTGATCTCGACCGCCTGCCCGACGAGGAATGGAATCTCCTCTTTCGGCGCAGCATCAGCTTCCGCCTCGGACTTGCCGAGGAGTCGGGCGACTTCGTCATCACGCAGCGGTAACGGGGCCTTGCTGGTCCCGACGAACTTGATCACGCCCTGGATCGAGTTGACCACATGCTGCGCTTCCTGACTCATCCCCATCTGCACGATCACGTAGCCGGGGAACAGCTTCCGCTCGACCGTGACCTTCTTGCCGTTCTTGATCTCGACGACATCCTGCGTCGGGACCAGCGCCTGGGCGACCAGCTTCTGCCCTTCCGGGCGCGGGTCGTCCTGGATCCGTCGTTCGAGCAGCGAGCGCACCTTGTTCTCGTGCCCCGCCGTCGTCTGGATCGCGTACCAGCGATACTCCCCGCCCACTACCGGACTCGTCATCGCGCCAACAGGGCGACGCCGTCGACCAGCAGCTTCTGGAGCAGCCAGTCGAGCACGCCGATGGCGACGCCGAGCATCAGCGAGCCGATGATGACCGCACGCGTCGCCTTGATCAGCTCCGGCTTCGGCGGCCAGCTGACCTTGTCCATCTCGGCGCGCGCTTCGACGAGGAATTCCCGCGTCGCCGCGAGCTTGCCCGCCTTCGGTGCCACCAGTTCGGTTCCGGCCTGCTCAGTCATTCGTCGTCCTCTCGCTAGCCTCGGTGGTGCCGCCCTGGGGCGGCACCGGTATTCGCTGCGTAACTACGTCCTTGTGCTCGACCGACGGTGAGACCGGTGCGGCGCAAGCGCGGCACGACCTCAAATCGAGCGTCGCGCAAGCGCGACGCCTACTTCAGGATCTTCGTGACCACGCCGGCGCCGACCGTGCGGCCGCCTTCGCGGATCGCGAACCGCAGCCCCTCGTCCATCGCCACCGGGATGATCAGTTCGATCGTCATCTGGATGTTGTCGCCCGGCATCACCATCTCCACGCCCGCCGGCAACTCGCACGCGCCCGTCACGTCCGTGGTGCGGAAGTAGAACTGCGGCCGGTAGCCCTTGAAGAACGGCGTGTGACGGCCGCCTTCATCCTTGCCCAGCACGTAGACCTCGGCCTCGAACTGGGTGTGCGGCTTCACCGACCCCGGCTTCGCCAGCACCATCCCGCGCTCGATTTCCGCCTTTTCCACGCCGCGCAGCAGCAGGCCGACGTTGTCGCCCGCGACACCCTCATCCAGCAGCTTGCGGAACATTTCGACGCCCGTGACAATGACCTTCTTCTCGGCGCCGAAGCCGACCAGCTGCACTTCTTCCTGCACCTTCACGCGGCCACGCTCGATACGCCCCGTCGCCACCGTGCCACGACCCGTGATCGAGAAGACATCCTCGACCGGCATCAGGAACGGCTTGTCGGTCTCGCGCACCGGCTCCGGGATGTAGGTATCCAGGGCGTCGTACAGCTCGTCGATCTTGGCCACCCACACCGGGTCGCCCTCGATCGCCTTGATGGCCGAGCCCCGGATCACCGGCGCATCGTCGCCATCGAACTGGTACTGGCTCAGCAGCTCCCGCACTTCGAGCTCGACCAGGTCCAGCAGCTCGGCGTCGTCGACCAGGTCGCACTTGTTCAGGAACACCACCACCTTCGGCACGTTGACCTGGCGCGCGAGGAGGATGTGCTCACGGGTCTGCGGCATCGGGCCGTCGACCGCGCTCACCACGAGGATCGCGCCGTCCATCTGCGCGGCACCCGTGATCATGTTCTTCACGTAGTCGGCGTGGCCCGGGCAGTCGACGTGCGCGTAGTGGCGATTCTTCGTCTCGTACTCGACGTGCGAGGTCGCGATCGTCAGGATCTTCGTCGCATCGCGACGCCCCTGCGACGCCGAGGCCTTCGCCACTTCGTCGTACGAGATGTACTTGGTGCCCCAGCCGCGATCGGCCGACACCTTCGTCAGCGCGGCCGTCGTCGTCGTCTTGCCGTGGTCAACGTGGCCAATCGTGCCAACGTTCACGTGCGGCTTGGTCCGGTCGAATTTCGCCTTGGCCATTTTTTCAAATCTCCGCTACTGCGTGGTGATCTTCGTCGTTATGGGCGCAGCATGCTGCGCCCCTGCTACGTCATTCCGAATCGCGTCATCAACATCTCGTTGACACAACGCGCCGGGCACGCGGAAACTGTCCGCCGGCCCGGCGTGGTTGGACGCCGCTGCGTCCGATACTTCAACAACGTGGTCGGTGGACTGGCCACGCGACCGGGCTCTCAGAGCTCGCGATCGGGATTGAACCGATGACCTCATCCTTACCAAGGATGTGCTCTACCAACTGAGCTACGCGAGCAACCCACAGAGCGGGCGACGAGACTCGAACTCGCGACCCTCAGCTTGGAAGGCTGATGCTCTACCAACTGAGCTACACCCGCAATCCCGCGTTGCCTTCTTCCGCCTTCAAACCATGGTGGGGGTAGGATTCGAACCTACGTAGGGCGTAGCCCGGCAGATTTACAGTCTGCTGCCATTAGCCACTCGGCCACCCCACCGCGTTCTGCCCTTCCGAGCCACGTCACCTGCTCACTGGAGCTGACGGCGGGAATCGAACCCACAACCGCCTGATTACAAATCAGGTGCTCTACCAGATTGAGCTACGTCAGCCAAAAAGCCCGGTCCCCCGGCAGACACCCAAGTTACTGGAGGCTCAAGTCAGCGTCAACGGGGGAGTTACGGCGGGAAAAGGGTGATGGGTCACGGGTCATGGGGAAGGAGGGGCCGCGCTGTCATCCTGAGCGGAGCCCGCGAAGCGGGCGAAGTCGAGGGAGCCTGAACTCCGCCCCCTCGCTTCGCTCAGGGTGACACAACGACCCCCTTCCCCGTGACCCATCACCCATCACCCTTTCGCGCTTCAACTCCTCACCAGTCCCGCGCTTCCATCACGATTATCACGCGTTTCCCACCCATTTTGGGCCAAAAGTGCCCGAATTCGATCAGATTCGGCGAAATTCTTCGATTTCTTTGCCGCCAGTCGCCGCCCGGCCCACGCCATCGCCCAGCTTTCCGCGGCGGCCGGGTCAGCGGGAGGCGCGTCGGCCAGGTCGCCCTCGTCCGCCGTGGCCTCGATCCGGGCCGAGCCGACCTGATTCGGCAGGACCTGAAGTACCCCGGTCGCCCGCTCCCAGGCCGAGCGGAAGCCGGCGGTCGGTTCGGCCCCGCTGTCGAGGAGCCGGTTCCCCTCCCGTGCCGCCTCGAAAAGGGCGGCCAGGGCCCGCGGCGCGTTGAGGTCGTCATCCATCGCGGCGGTAAAGTCATCGTGGAGGCGTTCGCCCGCCCGCTCGAACTCGGCGCTCGCCCCGTTGGGCACCACGGCCAGGCGCCCGGCAAACTCCCCGAGACGGCGCGACCCTTCCTTCGCCGCGTCGAGCGCCTGATCGGTGAAGTCGAGTGCCTGACGATAGTGCGTCGTCGCGAAGAGCGTCCGCACCGTCCCGGCGTCGACCCGTTCCTCGCGGAGGTCGCGTGCCGTGAGGATGTTCCCGAAGCGCTTGGACATCTTGGTCCCCGACATCGTCAGGAACTCGCCGTGCATCCAGACCCGCGCGAAATCGCGCTGCCCGGTGTGGGCGCAGCTCTGGGCGATCTCATCCTCGTGATGCGGGAAGATCAGGTCGACCGCGCCGGCGTGAATATCGAGCACGTTGGTGCCGAGCTGCTTGTCGATCAGGTCGAGCGCCATCGCGGAGCACTCGAGGTGCCATCCCGGGCGGCCGCGGCCGAACGGTGTATCCCACGCGGCGCTCACCGCCTCGTCTTCGGGACGCACCGCCTTCCAGAGCACGAAGTCGCGGGCATCTTCCTTGGCGTACTCGTCGGCGCTGACTCGGCCGCTCGCACCGGTCTGCAGTTCGCGCATATCGAGATGCGAAAGCTTGCCGTAGTCGGGAAAGCGTTCGATCGAGAAGTAGACCGAGCCGTCATCGCCCTTGTAGGCGTTGCCCTTTTCCAGCAGCGACTCGACCAGCGCGATCTGTTGCGCGATGTAGTCGGTCGCCCGCGGATAGGCCTGCGCCGACAGGATGCGCAGATAGTCGCGATCGGCGAAGAACGCCTCGATGTACGGGATCGCCAGCTCGCCGATGGAGATCCCCTTGGCGCCGGCCCCCTTGATCATCTTGTCGTCAACGTCGGTGAGGTTCATCACGTGGAAGACGTCGTAGCCACTCGCCATCAACCAGCGCCGCAGCATGTCCTCGAAGAGGAAGGTGCGGAAATTCCCGATATGCGCGTAGTTGTAGACCGTGGGGCCGCAGGTGTAGAGCGACACGTGCGGGGCGTTGAGCGCGACGAACTCGTCGGTCGAGCGCGTCATCGTATTATAGAGTCGCAGTGTCATGCCCCACCTGCCGCTGCAATGTCTGTCGCAATGTCGTCGCCGCCCGTCGGCGCGCTGCTCCCCGGCCCGCTGTGCTTCACGTGCACCATCCGCTGGGGATACGGAATGTCGATCCCTTCGTGATCGAGCCGCACCTTGATCCGGCGGCGGAACTCGCGCGCGACTTCCCACTGCATCCCCGGCTGCGTGCGCAGCATCACCCGGATCGACACCGCGTTGTCGCCGAGCGACTGCACGCCAACCACCTCGGGTGGTTGATCGAACTTGACGCCGTGCACCGTGTCGGCTCCGAGCTTTGCCGCCTCATCGCGGATAATGTCGAGCGCGAGATCGACATCGGCATCGTAGCCAATGGCTACATCGACCACGGCTCGCGACCAGCCGCGAGTCTTGTTGGTGGCCGTGGTGATCTGGCCGTTAGGAATGATGTGCACCGCGCCATCGATGTCGCGCAGCATTACCACGCGCAGCGTCATCCGTTCGACGGTACCGGTCTTGCCTGCTGCCTCGATCACATCGCCCACGGCGAACTGGTTCTCGATCAGGATGAATGTTCCCGCAATCACATCCTTCACCAGCGACTGCGCCCCGAACGAGAAGGCGAGGCCAAGGATACCGGCACCCGCGAGCAACGGGGTGATATCAATGAAGAGGCGCAGGGTGAGCAGCAGGCCGAAGATCAGGATCAGGACCTTGCCGACACTCCGGAGTAGCTGAGCGACGGTCTGGGCGCGCTTCTCCTGATACGACAGCCGCGAGTCATCGCCATCATCGGCGTGGATCACGATCCGTCGGGCAATCAGCTTCACCAGCTGCCACGTCCCGTAGGCGAGCGCCCAGATGAGCACGAAACCGAGCGCCGTCGAACGCGCCTTGACGAGGTCGGCGCCGAAGAGGCGGAGGAATCGTTCGACCGAATCCTGAATATCGAGGAGCGAGCTGCCGAGGAGAGCCTTCATGGCTGGCAACTTGGGGGAGGTTGCGGGGTGGGTCAACTCTGCTGGGTCAGGGGGTGAACATCTCCTGGAGCACCTCCAGCACGTTCCTCTGCACCGCCGGCGTCAGTTTGCCGAGTGGGCGAATCAGACGAGTCCGGTCGACCGATCTCAGGTGGTCAAGTAGTACTCTGCCGGCCTTCCCCTGGAAGCGGCATTCTACTCGGAATGGGGCGGGGCGGGTCCCACTCGTGAGCGGGGCGATGATCACCAGACGACTCTGCCCGTGCATCTCGTCCGGCGACACGATCAGCGCGGGTCGAGTCTTCCTGATCTCGTGCCCGTGCGTTTCGCCGAGCGCGACGAGGTAGACCTCGCCACGCCGGGGGTCGGGGCGGTTTACCACACCCAATCCTCGTCGTCGCTCTCGTTGTTGAAGTAGGGCCAGACCGGTCCGTCATCTCCGGACTCAGCGAGAGCCTTCGCCGCCTCGGCCCACCCTTCCCGCACCCGCTTGACGCGCCGGATCACCAGCTCGCCATCGCGCACCTCAATATCGACCTCATCGCCGAGACCGGCTGCTTCGATCAATGGCTTCGGCAGCCGGATCCCGCGGGAATTCCCGATCCGGATCAGCTTGGCCTTCATTGCGACATCCCTGAGAGAGGTAGTCACAATGTAATTACCTCGGAACGCCGCGGGCTAGGCATCGATCACCCGCGATTTCCGGATCGCCACTCCCTCGGCCAGCAGCGTCGCGAGCGCTTCCTCCACGGTGATGTCGACCAGGGGCACCGCGGCCCGGCCATCGGGGAGTGGCAGCAGCACCAGTGGGGCGATGCGGGGAGTAACCGGAGCGGACACGGCGAGTTCGAGGAGGAGGAGTCGGCGGCGAGACATGAAGCAACGGAAACGCCCCGACGAGTGCGATGACTCGTCGGGGCGCCGCCGCGGGGAACCAGTAAACGCGAGTCAGGGTCGCGGTGCGGCTTCTCCCGGTATCGGCGCCTGGTCGGTGGTCACGGTGAGGCCGAACTCGTCGTGACGAATTTTGCCGCCTTCCCAGCCGGCCCAGCCGAGGATGCCGGCGGTGACGACGAGACCGAGAAGCACGCCGTAGGTCGCGGTGCGGTGTGGTGGCTTGCCACCGCGCGCCATCACCAGCACGGCGAGGGCGAGGACGCCCGTGGCAATCGCCGCGATCTCGGCCTTCTCGGCGACTTCTTCGTGCTCGTGGATTCGTTCACGCGAGACCCAGGCATACTTGGCGTCCTTGACCTCGTCTTCGGCCTTGCCGCCGGTGAGGTCAACGACCCAGGTCGCCGCGCCCATTACGACGGTAGCGAGGAGGGCGAGGCGAACCATCGCCTCGTTGAGCCTGGCGAGGCCCCAGAGAAGCAGGATGGCGACCATCGGCACGCCGATGATCGGGATGTGATTGAGGAGGACGTGCCAGTGGGCGGCGTTGATCATCATTGGACGGTCCGGTAAGAGGGACGGGTTCGGGGCTAATGCAACGCTATTTCTGAACAGGACGCTGCCGAACGAGGGTAGCACACGATGAGTGAAGAAACAGGAGCACTTGGCATGAAGACTCCTTTGCTGACGTCACCGCAGCAGAAGCGGTACCGTCCGCCTCAGGGTAACGCCGGCCTTCCGGTCCCGGACTACAACCTCCAGCCGGTAAGCGCCCTTGTCGAGCCGCGAGATGTCGAGTTCCCGAAGCGACTCATTGAGGCTGGCCTCCAGCGACCCGGTGGAGCGCACCTCGAGCGACGGCTTGTCGGATGGCTTCTCGGTGAGGTAGAGCGCGATCGTCGTCTCCACCTCGGCACGCCGTGCTTCGCTCAGGATCTGCCAGTAGAGCGACACCGGTTCCTTTCGATTGAACGTGCCGAGCGAAGCCACCGGAACCTTGCCACTGGGGCCTGTCCAGACCTGACGTTGCTTCGGCGCCCCGAGGATCAGGTCCGACATTTCCAGCGTTCCTGCCACGAGCGAGGGCATTCTGGTTCCCCATCGTCCTCCGGCACGAATGGAGTCTTGCCGGATCATCAGACTCCACGATGAGATGGCGGCGCCGGTCGCTGCCTCGATCAGTCCGTTCACTCGGGCATCGGGGCCCGTTCCTGCGGGAATTCTGAGCCGACGAAGTTCTGTAGTATCGATCCATCGTTCGGCGTTCTCGTCCCACTGGCGCAGTTCAATCATGAGCGTTGCCACCGAGCTCGAATCAACGAGCAGGTCGCCGGCCCGGACTGACCAGGGGATCACCGCCACAAGGCGTCCGTCCTTCCATTCACGCTGGAGCCGGGCCGATGTTTCCAGGCCGTGAGCAAACCGACGGGAATTGTCATCCTGTGTCGTCGCCAGCTTGATGAAGGCGGCATCCTCTGTGCGGATGCGTTCGAGGTGCTCCGCCTCGACCGCCCGCCCACCCATCCGCTCGGCGTTCTCCGAAGTCGTGGTCAGGAAGCAGCGATACGTGTCGAGGCCACAGAGGTACGAGCCGAGCACGCCTTTCACTAGCCTGGTCGGCTTCGTCGTCGCGGTAAAGGCCTCAGGTTCAAACTGCAGCAGCAGGCGCGATCCGCCGATGTCATATTGCCACACGGTCCGGCTGTTGGTTCCGAAATACTCCAGCTGCTGTTTTTTCAAGGAAGGGCGCACGGTGTCGATCCCGCTCCACTCACGGGTATTTCCAGGGGCTCCAAGCCGCATCCACACCGTGGCCCGGTCATCATAGAAGCCGGTCCACCGTTCCGTCGGGCGGAGCAGATCGGCGTGAATGAGGCCGGGCTCCCAGAACATCGCGAAGTTCCCCGGGACGCGACTCTCTGGCGTCGCGGGATACAGAAATTTCAACTGTCCCTTGCGAGACACGGCGAGACGAAAGTGGGCGATGACGTAATCGAGTCGGGCGAAGTGTTCCACCAGACGACTTCCTGAAGGGCGCGCGTCGCGAATGTCACGCAACGCGAACGTGTTCAGCACCCAGCGCTGACGCGACGAATCGGGGAGCGTCTGCCATTCGTCCCATTCATCGGGCTCCACGAACCACTTCAGCTGCCAGCCGACTTCGTCCCATGAGCCACGATCGTGCGCGGAGTGCAGGGCTTCGTGGAGTCGCAGAAGGGCCTGGGTCGTGTCGGCCGTTCGCGCGGCCGCACGCGCCAGGTAGAGCTGTTGCCAGGTAGAGTCGACCCCGGCGGCGAGCGCAGCTTGCGCACACGCCGCGGCACGCGCCGGCTTCCCGCCGCGCTCGCTCAGATCCACACAGCTCCGGGCTGCTGCCGCCGATGCAGTCCCGGGGCCTACAGCACCCGCGAGGGCCACCGCGACGGAATCAAGCAAGGGCGAGAGTTCGGCGTCGTACGCGAGTGCGCCGAGAATCTCCGCCCCGAATGCTGAGGGTGCCAGGGCGAGCCCACGAAGGAGCGCGCGCTCCGATCCGGCAGTCCAGCTGTCCCCCAATGGCATCAGGAAGCCCGGCCGTGAAATCGTCTCCAGCGCGGAGAGTCTGGCCCGCACGCAGGCGAGCGAGATCAGGACCCTGGCGTCTGCGGTCGGCCCGTGGTCGGCGAGAGTTCCCTCCTCCTTCAACAAGGCGCCCTGAGTTCCCAGCGCTCCACAGAGGGCCACAATTCGTTGATTGTAGCGTGGGATCTCGTCGCGGATGCCGAAAGCTGGGGCGAGGAGTTGCGGGGTCAGGATGTCCGGCCCGCGTTGCGCCAGGAGGTTGCCGGCCAAACCCACGCCAAGCACCAGATAGAGCACGAGCAGCTTGAGTCGTCCGCCGATGTGGTAGCTCACGGCACCACCAGCCGTTGGGTCCGCTCGACTTTCACCGTCGGACTCAACTCCGCTGTCACCCGCAATTCATACGAGCCGCTCTTGAGCGACCCGATCCCGACACGCTGCGTTCGGAATGCGCGCGCCGTGGGCGGCCGATCGACAAACCGCACCGTCACCGCTGGCGCGACACCGTCCTTGCCCACTTGCGTCACCGTGACCGTGAGGGGAACGTCGCGCCCGGCCGCGCCGCTCAGGATGTAACCGAGGCCCACGAACTTCGCGCGTCCAGGGGAGAGCGCCGGGGAGAGCCGAACGGGATTGCCCTCGATTGCGGTCGGTGCACCCTGTTCGCCATCGGGGAGGAGCACCAGGTCGGAGATGTCCATCGGCGCATCGGGATCGCCGATCACTAGCCCGCTGTGTGAATACTCGGCGCCCACGCGGCCGGCGCTGTCGGAGACTATCATCTTGACTTCGTAGGCACCACCTGGAAGCGGCACCTCGAGCAGCGCCGTGAGATAGCCGTCGAGATTGGAGCCATTGCCAAGGGCTGGCAACCGGAAATGTCGCATCGTGTCGATCGACACGACCCATTCCTTCGCGGCGTTGCGCACCCGTAGTTGCCAGCGCAATGAGAGGTGGCTCGAATCTTCGGCACCGTACCGCGTCAGGTCGCGCAGCGAAATGTCGAGGGCAGCCGTCAGCATCCCGGGCTGGCGGCCCAGGCCCACAGCGGAGGCCGCCAACCGCAACTTGTTGTCGAACCGGCTCGGCGCGCCGTCGTGACTCGCGAGGAATGCCTGATCTTGCGCGGCCAGCTCCTTGACCCGGACGATGCGTTCCTGCGAAAGCGACTTGAGAGATTTCCGGGCCTCGAGCACGCAGTAGAATGCGGCAAGCTGACAGGTCGCCATCCAGTCACCAGTGCTCAAACTGGTCGCAAACATTCCGGACAATACGCGATCCAGCCTGGCAAAGTGTGCGAGGGCGGGCCGCTCGCGGAGGGTGTAGAGCCACGACTCGGTGCCCGATGCCTGAGTGCCGGGGTAATTCGCTCTTGCCGGCGGCTCCCCGTGCCGCAGGTAGGTCAGACCGCGATCGTCCAGAAGTCGGCCGCGGAGGTCGAGACCGCCCAACGAGCAAAAGGGGGTCGGGGCACCACCATCAGCCGTGTTCCCCTGTTCCTTGCAGGCCGCCAGCACGGCGGTTCTGTCGGCCGGAAGCTTTCGCAACAGCTCGTCCCGGTCGGCAACGCGATAGTGCTGGAGCACTACGCGCCATCGCCGCGCGTGCTCCGCGAAGCGGGCGCCAGCGAAGTGACCGTCCTCGAAGTCGCGATCGAGCCAGAATCCCTCCACCCACCTGGCGCGTTCGCTGAACGGGAGCGCCACGAATGCCGCTGAATCGGAGCTGCCACCGACAAGCGCGAGGTCGCGGGCGACCCACTGCTGGTGCTCCCCACCGCCCGAATCGGCGCTGGCTGCGGCATAGAGACGCGTCGCCTCCCGAGCCGACCCGGCGTTCGCCTCGACGAATGCCAAGAGGTAGTTCCGTTCGCCGCTGGTGAGCACTTGTGGCCCTGCGCGCGTGATGAGTGCGTGTCCCTCGCCCGCGTCTCCCTGTTCAAGCGATAGCTGGAGGCGAAGGCGTTCGAGTTGCCGCTGCACCGCAGCGGGAAGCCCCCCTCGGACGAGGGCGCCATTCACACCGGCAAGCTCGCGCTGCGCAGTTGCCCACACCCTGGGATAGGGGACGATCAGATCAAGATCAGCGATGGTCGGTGCGAATGCTGAGTCTCGGTCGAAGGAACCGAGGTATGCCTCATAGGTGCGACGACACCAATCGAGAAATTCCCTGGTGTTGACGCCATCGATCGGACCACAGCTGCCACGCTCCGCCTGCAAGGCGCGGGCAAGCGCAAAGCCTCCCCAAGGATTCCGGTAGGCCCAGCCGTAGGAAAGCGACGCGGCGGTATCGAGCACTGCTGCGAGGATGCGCGGTTGCTTGAGCGTCGCGTCGCCGCGTCGATTAGTCGGCAACAGGGCCGTGGCGACGGAAGCATCGGTGAGCGCGCGAAGGGCCGGAGCAGTGCCCAACCACCTTGCCCAGGCTGCAACCGTGTCGGGTGCGGCCTGGGAAACAGCGCGCGCGGGCACAAAGAGGGCGCCCAGCACGACAACGAGAGTAACAACGGAATTGCGGCGGGAAGGAACCATCGGTGCCAGCCTCGTGGGGGAACGGGCAGAACCAGGATTCCACAATGATACAGCGCGTAGGCGCGGAGCGCACTGGAGAGGCGCCTCGCGCGAGAGTAGCAGGGTCGTCCTAGTGCCGAGCCGACACCAGCAGAGGGCGTTCGCGTTGCACGCGTCTTCCCGCCGACTCAATGGTGACAATCAGTCGGTAGCTCCCTGGCTTCAGTCGAGCGAGCGCCAATGACTTGCGCACGCCGTTCACGGCGCCGGAGGAACGCTCGGTTCCCTGGATCCTGATCCCCTCCATAGACTTCGGATCGGAAGACCGAACCTCCACGATGCTGCGATAACTCTCGCGGGGTGGAATGCCGCGTACTTCGTAATACAGCTCCACTGTTCCACCCACCGGCCACGCCCCGAGCGTGTTGAGCGCGAAGAGCCCGGCGAGAGAATTCCAGGGCGTTCCGACGTCAGCAATTCCGGTCACGATGTCGCTCAGCGCAAGGCCGTTGCCACCACTCACAGTCACGCGTTTGGCGAGGGCATACGCTCCCGCGGAGTCGTTCGACTGTTTCGCCCGCACCGCTACTTGCCAATCTCCGCCCATGACCGGCAGCTCGAACCATCCGGCGAGGTGCTCCCCCGCCTTGAGCGAATCATGCCGCATGAAACGACGAACAGTGTCGATCGCGATGGTACTGTCGAGCATGCGATTGTAGGCAACCAGCCGGAAGGTGATCGGATATACCAGCTGCCCCTCAGGGCCAGCGTCTGCGTGGAGCCCGCGTCCGGGAATCGCGAAGGTGACCAGCACTCGACCACTGCCGTCGCCGCCGTCGCCGACGCCGAACGTCTGGACAACAGCATTCCACGGCGTCGTGATCAGGGGCGAATCGCTGTCGGTGCGCGCTCCAACGAGTGCGTCTTCCCGGCTCTGCGCAATCACATCGCAACGGCGGTAGTCCGTCGCTTTGGTTCCGCCACTGAGAGACATCCGGACAGCAGCACCCGCGTATTCGGGGAGGAGCCGAGCGCGCAACGCCCAGTCCTCGGGAAAATCCACCGGCAGGAAACTGGTCATCGTTGTGGGGGCCATATAGCCAAGCGCCTGGCTCCCGCGAAAGTGAATGAGTCGCCAACGTCCATCGATCCAGTAGAGCCACGACTCGTTCTGTTCCATCGAGCGCGCGATGCGCTGGCGCAGGAAGGGAGGCGGAGGCTCCTGCTGCCCGACGCTGACACCGCTGAGTGGCCCCATTCCAACAGCTTTCCCCGCGGGCTCACCGTGCCTGAGGTAAATCACCCCTCGATGGTCGAGGAGCGACTCCCTGGCGCGAATGTCCCCAGGAAGCGTCGGCTGAGCCCGGGCAAGCAATTCGTAGAGCGAGGTCCCGCTACCTGGGCACGGAAGATCGAGGCCCTCGAATCCAAATTCGACACGGGCAAACTGTGCTCGGCGCCAGGGGTCAAGGGCACGATACTGCCCGAGTGCCACGTTCCACCGTCGCAGTTGTTCGAGAAGGCGCGACCCCGGCCTCGCCGCGGCCGCCGCGTCGCGCTCGGCCCAGAACCGGTGGACCCAGGCAAGCAGGCGACCGTCCGGGATCGAATCAAACGTCTGGAGAGAATCAGGATCGAGCATCCAGCCGAAGTCTTGCCGGTAGAGCGCTCGACCTGCCGGAGTGAGTGGAGAGAAACCGGCCCAGTAGGCACGGGTCGCACCGGTCGAGTCGCCGATGGCCGACAGACTTCGCGCGCGCTCCAGTGCGATGCGCGATAGATCTCCGCCGAGCTCGGCACTATGGTCGAAGGCCGCCAGGGCGCTGTCGTTCTGTCCTTCGGCGCGCAGGTGCCGACCCCACACGAGAAGCAGATCGGCTTCCGGTCGATCGCGGTTCAGCATCCGCCCAAGAATCTCGACCTGATTCCGGCGCATCAACCTATCGCCCGACGCCACTGCAACCTCCAGCACGAATCGCCTGGCCGGATCGAACTCCGGGTCCTTGCGAAACGCATCGCGCAGATTGCGCCAGGCGCTCTCCTCGTGACTTTCGCCCTCGAGCGAGCCTTCCGACAACAGGACCGGTGCCCGCGCCTTTGCCAACTCGGCGAATGCTCGCGCGAGGGCAAAGTTCGGCCACGCGCCGAGGTCGGCCCGGCCTGTCAGACGCGAGAGTGTGAAGAGATTCCGTTCGAGGGTTGGGCGATCGTTGGATAGCTGAGAGGTGCGTAGTTCGCGGACGGCCTGCCAGAGCACCAGCTCCGGGCCCTGCACGGGCGGGGTTGGCACCGACGCGACTGCGCTCGGCGTGGTAGCCTGCTGCAGCCGCTCATAGGCAGCATCGAGTCGGGGTGTGGCCACGATGAGTTGGGCAAAGCAGACGAACCCACCTATCAGCATACACACCGGCCTCGTGGGGGGAAACGGGCAGTGCACTATCCAGCAAGCATTTTACCACCCGGCCGACGCAGGCGCGACGGCCGGCACCTCAGAAGCTACTTCCTCGCCCCCGCAATCGCATCCAGCAGTGGCGCCGGATCGAAGCGCACCGGGTCGGTGCACGGCAGGCCGGTCTCCTTCGTGGCGGCTTCGCACGCCGCCCGCGCGGCAGCATCATCAAGATCGTAGGTGTTCATCGCGATGCCGATGACCTTGGTGGGATGCACCGCACCACCGATCTCCTCGTACCACTTCACATACTGCGACAGCGGCGGAATCCGCAGCCAGCTCGCCTGACGATAGTCGCCGATGTATTCGCGCGTCGCCTGGTGACAGAGAATCATCGCATCGGGACAGGAGCCGTGCAGCAGGCCGAGCGTCACCCCGCTGTACCCCGGGTGATTGATGCTCCCCTGCCCCTCAACGAGCACCACGTCGGCACCCTCGGCGCCGCGCACCGTGATCTGCTCGGCCGCACCAGCGATGAAGTCGGCGACGACAGCATCGACACCGATCCCCCACCCTTCGATCATTATCCCGGTCTGGCCAGTCGCCACGAAATTGGTCTTGATGCCGCGCTCGTTGAGCTTTCCCACGAGCTGCAGCTGCGCCGTCATCTTGCCGACGTTGCAGTCAGTGCCCACCGTGAGAACGCGCAACGCCTTGGTCCCCTTCGCCAGGCCGCTCGCAATCGGCAGGTTCGCCGGCGGGCGACGAATATCGGTGATGCTCCGCCCCGCCGCCTTCGCGGCCTCGGCAAGCTTCGGATCATCATTGAGGAAAGTGTGCAGTCCGCTCACAATGTCGCAGCCGGCAGCGAGTGCCTCGCGCAGCCACTCGCGCCACTCGTCGGGGAGGCGTCCGCCCGCCGGCGCGATGCCGATGAGCACCGAGTTCGCACCGTGGTCGAGCCCTTCGCGCATCGAGGCGACGACCGGGATGTCGCCGCCGAAACCGAGCACCTGCTGCGCCGTCTTGCCGGCGTTCTGCCGGTCGAGCACCGCTACCACCCGGTCGGGCTGGTAGCGGATCACCGAGTTTGCGGTCTTCGATGTCATCGGGCCGAAGTCACCATCGGCCACAATCAGGTGACGCAGCACGCTCACGACTTCCCCTCGCCGCCACCCTGGCCGAGCTGCTTCGGTGCCTCGGTGGTGCCGGACTTGAGCGCGCCCATCCGCGCCTTGAGCTCGAGCAGCTGCTGATCCGAAGAGCCGTGGTATTCGAGCTGCTCGAATTCCTTCGCGAGCTTGTCGCCGGTGAACTCTTCCTGCAGTTCGGCCGCCGCGAGCGCCTTGCGCTCGTTGTTCTCGATCTTCTCCTGCATCCGCTCGAACGACTCGAAGGCACTCTTGTCGCCCATCCCCGACAGCGTCTCCTGAATCCGCTGCTGCGCCTCGGCCCGCCGCGCCCGGGCAACGAGGATGTTCTTCTTGCGCTTGGCTTCCTCGATCTTGTCGTTGAGCTGGCGCAGTGACGCCTTGAGCGATTCGGTCTCGCTCTTGCTCTTGACCCAGGTCTCGTGGAGCTGCTGCGCACCTTGCAGCGCCTCGTTGTAGCGCATCAGCGCCTGCTTCGCGAGATCGTCGCGGCCTTCCTGCACCGCGAGCATCGCGCGCCGCTCCCAGTCTTCGGACTGCTTCTTCATCGCGATGGAATCGGCCTCGAGCTTCTTCTCGTCGGCGATGGACTGCGCCACCTGCTGCCGCGCCTTGTCGAGCTGCGTACGCATGTCGACAATGAGTTGGTTCAGCATCTTCTCGGGGTTTTCGGCGCGCGAGATGAGGTCATTGAGGTTCGAACGCATCATCGTGGCGAAACGATCAAAGATTCCCATAACGATTACCTCTCCCCGAACGGCGCGAGTGCGCTCACGTGGGACGCAAGAGCCAGGGCGAGCGAATCGACGCTGGCCTCGAACTCGCTGAAGTCGAGATCGGACAATTCCATGGCATCGGTGAGGACGACGTGATCTCCCTCGATGCCGTACGACCCGTGCACCAGGTCATGGGCGTTGTATTCGAGCAGGCGCCGGCAGAGCTCGGCCGACTTGGTCGCGTCGGCGGGCAGTGGCATCACCCGGACGCGGAGGACCAGCACCGGCGGCGCGAAATGCACCACCAGCTCGGCGTCCTCGGGCGTCTTCACGCGCCACATATCGTGCGCGACCAGCTCGACCGGCAGGTCGAGTCGATCGAGATAGGCCTGCACGTCTTCACGTGATGTCATCGAACTTCCTCCAACCCGGGGGATCCGGGGGTAAGACGGGAAACGTAGTCCGGGCCATAACGGCCCGGCAATCAGGCCGGCGGGTTGCTGTCCTGCTTCGCCAGCAGCCGCTCCGAGAAGTCCACGCGCTCTTCCAGTTCGCCTACCCGGGCACGCAACTCATCGAGTTCGGCGTAGAGCTCGTCGGGCACCTGCGCGACCATATCTTCGGCGTCGATCTGGCTCCGGCCGGCGATCCGGTCGGCGAGTGCCTTGCCCAGCGGGCCGCGGAGCGCGTAGGCGGCGCCGCCGACCGCGATGAACCAGATCGGAATCGAGGCAGGGCCGAGCCGCTGGCTCACCTCGGTCAGTCCGCTGAAGAGAGCGATGACCGTGACGCCTACCAGAATGAATGGCCATCCCGATCCGCGATTTCGCCCGTTATCAACTCCCACGACCCACCTCCTTCATCGGCTCGTTCTGCACCTGCGCCAGCAACCGTTCTGTGAAATCGAGTCGGTCCTCGAGTTCGGCGATCCGGCCAAACGCGGCCTCCACTTCCCCACTCGTCAGTCCGTGCTGCTCCAGATACGCCAGGCGCGACTCGAGGTTGCCCTGCATCACGGCGTCGCCCTGACGATCCCCTTCAAGCATCCCGGCGAGCGCTTTTCCCACCGGGCCACGGAAAATCAACCAGAACAGCCCCATGGCGCCGCTGATGCTGATCATCGCCATGCGGGGGTCGCCCCCGCGGCGCGAGTCCAGCGTCACACTGGCAATGAACGCGAGCCCAGCGAGCCCCATTCCGAGCGCCAGGCCGACGCCAAGGAAACGGGAGAAGCGATTGCCGTTGCTCATTGGCGCTCACCCGGCGGGAGCGCTTCCCGCTCGCGTTGCGAGATCATCCGTTCGGTGAAGTCGAGACGATCCTCGAGCTCGGCCACGCGAGACTGCTCCATTGTCAGTTCGGCGATGCGCGCTTCAAGATCCTCCACCCGCATCGCAAGCTGATCATCGGCCGGGGGATCACCCTCGAGCATCTTGCCGACGGCCTTGCCGATCGGGCCGAACATCAGCGCTGCGAACAGGACGCCCCCCGTCAAGAGTGCGAAGACGGGCATCGGGTTGTCGATGTTGCGGCCTTCATCCATCACGAAGGCGAGATACATCAGCCCCATCGCCGTGACACCGAGCGTGAGCATCAACCCGATTCCGCGCGATCCTCCCTTGTTGCTCACGGCAGCCGCTCCTGTAGCGTAGGATCCACGCGCGCCAGCAGGCGCTCGGCAAAGTCGAGTCGATCTTCCACCTCGGCGAGTCGCGAGAACTGCGCCTCGACCTCTCCAGAGCTCAGGCCGCGCGTTTCCATATTCGAGAGTCGCGCTTCGAGTTCCTCGAGCCGCATCGTGGCGAGATCATCGCGCGGGCCGGCCTCGAGCATCCCCTTGATGGCCTTGCCGACCGGGCCGAAGAGCAGCGAGCCGAAGATCGCCGTGCCCAATGCGAGCACGAAGATCGCCATCCCGTCGACCTCGCGTGGGACCTCGCGATGCATGTAGGGCTCGGCCACAGCGAACACGAACACCAGTGCCATCGCCGAGAGGCCGAGCGCCAGCACCATGCCCATGAAGCGCGAACCACGGCCGCTCACGGTTCACCTGCCGTCATGTGGCCTTCACCCTTGGTGAGCATCCGCTCGGCAAAGTCGAGCCGCTCTTCCACTTCGGAGAGTCGGGTGAACTGCGCCTCGACTTCGCCGGAGGTGAGGTTGCGCTGCTCCATCGATGCGAGTCGCGCCTCGAGATCTTCGACCCGCAGCGCCAGTTCCTCGTCGTGCTCGTCGCCCTCGATCATTCGTCCGAGCGAGCGGCCGAGGGGGCCACGCAGTGCGAACCACGACACGGCACCACCACCGGCGAGCGCCGTGAGGAGGTACTCGAAGCCTCGGCGACCGGGTTCATCGATGGCCCATGCGACGAACACCATGCCCATCACCGCCATGCTGATCGCGATCACCATTCCTGCAATGCGGGAGTTTCGCATACTCACCCCTCCCCTGCCGGGAGTGACGACTCGGTACGAGTGATCATCCGTTCGGCGAAGTCGAGCCGCTCTTCGACCTCGGCGAGCCGGTGGAACTGGGCTTCGACTTCACCCGATGTGAGGCCGCGGGTCTCGAGATCCGCGAGTCGGGCCTCGAGGGCCATGACCCGCTCGTCACCCGGGCCGGTCTTGGCATCGATGCGTCGGGCGAATGCCTTGATGATCGGCCCCATCGCCGACCAGAAGGCAAACTGGCCCAGGCCCATCGCAATCCAGAAGGCCAGATCGCCGATGCCGTCGCCCATCAGGCCCCTCCCTCACGCGGCAAGCGGATGACATCCTCCCGTTGTGCCAGCAATCGTTCAGCAAAGTCGACGCGCTCTTCCAGCTCCTGCATCCGCGCCACCTGCCCTTCGAGATCACCAACGCGCTCGCGCAGGTGATTCACTTCATCAATCAGATTCGGATCCATCGCGCCGGCTTCGTGCCGCCGCGCCCACGCGCGCGCCATCGGATAGAGCAGGATGCAGGCGATGATCGCGACCAGCGACATCACGATGACTGGGGCGAGCCACTCTGGCGGGCCGGCCGAGCCCGTGTCGACGACAATCCGGCCGAGGTCCGGCGGCGGAACGGGGGCCTGTGGTGCGGGAAACTGGATCACGATCCCCCCTGGTGGGCGTCTTCACGCCCCTTGGCGAGCAAGCGCTCGGCAAAGTCGAGCCGTTCGTGGACTTCGAGCAATTCGGCGCGCGCCTGATCGACATCGCCACGCAACTGCTCCATCTCGGCGGAGAGCTCTTCGAACTGTTCGCGAGTGGAGGCACCCTTGTCGGCGCCACTGTTGTGACGAATGGCGTCGGCGATCGCGAGCCCGATCGAACTCTTCGACACCACCACGACGAGTGGGATGCTCAGCGCGATGATCGGAATCAGTAGCGCGTTCATTATTGCCCGCCCCGGGCAGCGGCATCCTGAGACTCGTCGCTGCCCTTCGACAGCAGCCGTTCGGCGAAGTCGACTCGCTCCTGCAGCTCGGAAACATCAGTGCGGAGACGGTCGAGCTCGTCATAGATCTCGTGATCGACTTCGGGAGGCGGGAGCTGCTGGACCCCGTGGCGGAGACGGTCGGCAATGGCCCGACCCAGTGGCGAAAACGACAACCCGACGACGGTCGCCCCACCGAAGATCAGTACAATCGCCAGAATGTCTTCCACGGACGGCCTCCGGATAGAGGGAACGCCCCCATTTACGGGGGCGCCTGCGAGAATGTTTCAGCCAGAAACGACCGGATCAGCTCCCCTTGCGAGGCTTCAGCTGGACCAGCCGCTCACGGGCAAGACGCCTTCCGGTCGGGGTGGCCGCAAGCCCGCCGCCCGCGGTCTCCCGATAGCGGACGTCCATATCGCGTCCGATCTGCCCCATGGTATCGACCACTTCGTCGGCGGGGATCGGGAATTCGACGCCAGCGAGGGCCATCTCGATCCCGGCGAGCGCCATCGCCGCGCCGGTCGCGTTGCGGTAGACGCACGGCACCTCGACCAGACCGCCGAGCGGGTCGCAGACCAGACCGAGGGTACCCTGCATCGTCACTGAGACCGCGTGGATGGCTTGCCACGGTGTGCCACCGAGCAGCTCTACCCCGGCCGCTGCCGCCATTCCTGCCGCGGCGCCGGTCTCTGCCTGACAACCGCCTTCGGCGCCCGAAAGCGAGGCGCGCACGGCGACGACGGCACCCACCAACCCGGCGGTGGCGAGGGCGCGTACCAGGTCAGCATCGGAGACATTGCGGTGCTTCGACAGTGCCAGCAACACGCCAGGGAGCACGCCGGCGCCACCGGCCGTGGGCGCCGCGACAATCACGCCCATCGCGGCGTTGACTTCCTGCACCGCGAGTGCGGCAGCCAGCGCATCGGTGAAGATGGTGCCGGCGAGCGGACCCTTCGCATTGGCGAGCTTGGCGGCGTCGCCACCGACCAGCCCCGACACCGAGTAGAGATCTCCCACCAGCCCGCGCTCTACCGCGCCACGCATCACCGCGAGCGCACGCCCCAGAGAGTGTTCCACCTCTTCGCGGGTGCGCAGCCCTTCGGAGACTTCCGACTGCAACGCCAGCTCACCGAGCGAGATTCCCTGAGCGGTCGCGTCCGTCGCGGCTTCAATCAGCGAGTCGTACATCAGGCCACCCGATCGACGACGCGAATGGTCTTCACCGCCCGCAGGGCGCGGATTCGCTCGACTGCCGCGTCGCTCGGAGGCGAGTCGAGTTCGTAGACGTGAATGGCATCGCCACCCTTCTGCCGCCGCGACACCCGCATGGTGGCGAGGTTGACGCTCTGCTCAGACAGGGCCGTCGCGACGTTGGCGACAATACCCGGCTCGTCGTGCGCGACCACGACCATCGTGGTGTAGGAGCCGGTGACATCCACCGGGAAGCCGTCGATCGCCGTGACGAGGATGCGGCCGGCACCGAGTGACGAGCCGACCATCGTGGCGCTGCGTCCGTCACGCGTCACGGTGATGCGCGTCGTGTTGGGATGGTGGTCGCCGCGCAGCTTGACGTTGTCGAAGGTGATCACCATCCCGGCAGCGGCCGCGGCTTCGAGAGATTCACGGAGCCGTTCATCGTCGGGCTGAAATCCGAGCAGTCCACCGGCGATGGCGCGATCGGTCCCGTGCCCCGTGCCAGTTCGCGCAAAGGAGCCGTGGAGTTCCACCTTTGCTGTATCGGGAGTCCCGCCCACCAGGGCACGAGCGATCAGGCCCAGACGACAGGCGCCGGCCGTGTGCGAGGACGAGGGGCCCACCATGACCGGGCCGATGATGTCGAGCAGTGAGACCATAGGTGTCAGACCAGTTCTGCCGATTGGATTGCTTCCAGCGAGACGCCGATTTCGGTGTCGTCGTTGTGGAGCGGTCGGAGGAAGACTTCGTGCGCCGTGATATGGAGATCGACCACCGTCGGAACGCCGTGCACCTCGGTACCGTCCCGCAGCACCAACTGGACCGGAAGCTCCTGTCCGTTGGCATAGCGCAGGGTTTCGATGATCAGATCGAGCGTCATCGCGAGCTCCTGACAGGGATACTGGTAATGTAGCGGGAAATCGCTCGCCCGGGCCTCAGCCCAGGCCGCTGGCGAGGGCGCGCTTCAGGAATCGGCCGGTGTGGCTCGCTTCGACCAGCGCGACCTGCTCGGGCGTTCCCTGGGCCACGATGTTGCCGCCCCGGACGCCGCCCTCGGGGCCCAGATCAATGACCCAGTCGGCCGTCTTGATGACGTCGAGGTTGTGCTCGATCACCACAACGGAATTCCCCTTCTCCACCAGCCGGTGGAGCACGTCGAGCAGCAACCGGACGTCTTCGAAATGGAGGCCGGTGGTCGGCTCATCGAGGATGTAGAGGGTGCGACCGGTGTCGCGCTTGGCGAGTTCGGTCGCGAGCTTGACGCGCTGTGCCTCGCCGCCCGAAAGCGTCGTCGCGGGCTGGCCGAGATGGAGGTAGCCGAGCCCGACATCGTTGAGCAGTTCCAGTCGCTCGGCGATACGACCCTGGGCCGAGAAGAAGTCGAGCGCGTCCTCCACGGTCAGTTCGAGGACGTCGGCAATGCTCCGCCCCTTGTAACGCACTTCGAGGGTTTCGCGGTTGTAGCGCTTCCCCTTGCACACCTCGCACGGCACGTAGACGTCGGGGAGGAAGTGCATCTCGATCTTCACGAGTCCATCGCCCTGGCACGCTTCGCAGCGACCACCCTTCACATTGAATGAGAAGCGGCCCGGCCCGTACCCGCGGATCTTCGCCTCGGGCAACTGGGTAAAGAGTTCGCGAATCGGTGTGAAGAGCCCCGAGTAGGTGGCCGGGTTGGACCGTGGCGTGCGACCGATCGGCGACTGGTCGATCTCGATGACCTTGTCGATGAGGTCGAGCCCCTCGATCCGCGAGTGCGCACCCGGAAGCACCTTGGCCCGGTAGAAGTGCCGCGCCAGCGACTGATAGAGAATGTCGGTCACGAGGGTCGACTTGCCCGATCCGGAGACGCCGGTCACGGCGACGAAGAGCCCGAGCGGCACATCGACATCGAGCTTGCGCAGGTTGTTCTCGCGCGCGCCCACGACCCGCAGCCGCTTGGCCGGATCGCGTTGACGACGCACGGCCGGTACCGGAATCCGGAGTTCGCCGCGCAGGTATCGTGCGGTCAGCGAATCGGGATGCTTGAGGATCTCGTCGATCGTCCCCTCGGCCACGACTTCGCCACCGAAGCGTCCGGCGCGCGGCCCCAGGTCGACGATGTGATCGGCGGCGCGAATGGTGTCTTCGTCGTGTTCCACCACGATGACCGTGTTGCCGAGATCGCGCAGCCCCATCAAGGTCTCGAGCAAGCGCTCGTTGTCGCGCTGGTGCAGGCCGATGCTCGGTTCGTCGAGAATGTAGAGCACGCCGACGAGGCGCGAGCCGATCTGCGTCGCCAGCCGGATGCGTTGTGCTTCACCGCCTGAGAGCGAACCGGCCGCACGACCGAGCGTGAGATACTCCAGTCCGACATCGCGCAGGAAGGAGAGGCGCTCCACGACTTCCTTGAGGATCGGCCCGGCAATATCCGGATCGACCGCGCCGGCCTTGCCACGACCAACCGGGATCTTCTCGAAGAATGAGACCGCATCATCGACCGAGAGATCAACCACATCACCGATGCTCTGCTTCGCGATGAGCACCGACAGCGATTCGGCCTTGAGGCGCTTGCCGTGGCAGACGGGACACGGCATCTCGACCATGTACCCCTCGAGGTCGTGCCGCACGGCATCGCTTGAGGATTCCTTCCAGCGCCGCTCGACGTTGGTGAGGATCCCCTCCCATTCCCCTTCGACCTCGCGCCCCCGGCCACCTTCGGCGGCATAGGTGAGCTTCTTCCCCGGTGCGCCGTGGAGCAGGATCTTCTGCGCCGCTGCGGGAATCTTCTTCCAGGGCGAGTTGAGATCGAACTTGAAGACCCGTGCCAGCGTCGGCAGGACCACTTTGCGCAGGTAGCCACTCGGCTCGCCCCACGGCAGCACCACGCCCTCGAGGATCGAGATGGTTGGATCACCCAGCACCAGTTCGGCGTTGGGAATGCGCGAGGTGCCAACGCCGTGGCACTCGGCGCAGGCACCGAATGGTGAATTGAACGAGAACTGCCGCGGCTCGAGCTCAGGGAGCGAAAGCCCGCACGTCGGACAGGCGAAGCGCTCGGAAAACATCGTGCTCTTGCCACCCGGATGACGCACCACCTCGGCGACCCCTTCGGCCACACGCAGCGCGGTCTCGAGCGAATCGACCAGGCGCGAGCGATCTTCGCTTCGCACCACGAGACGATCGACGATGACCGCGATGTCGTGGTTCGATCGACGCGCGAGCGCAGGTACATCGGCGAGGTCCATCGTCTCGCCATCGACGCGGACGCGCACGAAGCCCTGCTTGCGCAGGTCCTCGAAGAGTTCGCGGAATTCGCCCTTGCGTCCCCGGACCATCGGTCCGAGCACTTCGATCTTGGTGCCCTCGGGCCAGCCGAGCACAGTGTCGGCAATCTGCCCCGCGGAGGAGCGGGTGATCGGAGTGCCGTCGTTGGGGCAGTGTGGCACACCAGCACGCGCCCAGAGGAGGCGCATGTAGTCGTACACTTCCGTCACGGTGCCCACAGTGGAACGCGGATTCTGACCGGTGGTCTTCTGCTCGATCGAGATCGCGGGCGAGAGTCCCTCGATCGCATCGACGTCGGGCTTCTCCATCAGTCCGAGGAACTGCCGGGCATACGCCGAGAGTGATTCGACGTAACGACGCTGACCCTCGGCATAGATGGTATCGAAGGCGAGCGACGACTTCCCCGACCCCGAGAGGCCGGTGAAAACGGTCAAGGCATTCCGGGGAATCCGGACGCTGACATTCTTGAGATTGTGCTCGCGGGCACCGCGGACGACGAGAAACTCTTCAGCCATAGCCCCGAATGGTAAGGTGGTAGGGGAAACGCGAGCAACGCGGACCCTTCCGAGAAGGCCCGAGCCTTGCTACAAGAGGCCTCCATGCGCCAACGCCCCCCCTCCATGAGAGCCCTCGCCGGGGTCGCGGTCCTGACGGCCTGGGCTGGCACCCTTGTCTGGCTCGGGATCCGCACCACCGGCCAGACGGAAGCCACCACCCTCTCGAATGAGGCGTCGCTGCGGCTTTCTCCCACCGCCGGGTGGTTTGCGGTCTACTCCGGTGACGAACAGATCGGCAGTGCCGGCGTCACCCTCGACACCCTCTCGCCGGGGTACCGGATCAGGGAAACGGTGACGCTCGAGTTGTCGGGCGAGGGTGCCTTTCACCGTGCAACCCGCCTTACCGAAACCCGACTGGGCGCGACCCTCGCCCTCCAGGATGTTCGGTCACGCTACTCCTTTGGCGCCAGGCAGGTCGAATGGACCATCAAGCCCGGGGCAGATTCTGCGGTCGTCGGTTACGGCGCCGGGTCGATCCTCGTCACCGCGCGCTTCAAGCCAGCGACCCCTGGAGTCACCCTGGGGGCGATGCCCTATCGGCTGGCGCTGACCGGTGGCCTGAGTCAGGGTCGGTCGCGCCAGATGCTCCTCTATGGCGGCTGGCCACCTTCGGCCCGGTCTGGACTCATCAAGGTCGGGCGTGATTCGACCGTGGTCTTCGCGGACAGCGCCCAGGCCGACAGTGCCTCAGGACGATTCGTCGAAGCGCACCGCGATTCGGTTCGTGCCACCGAGGTGCTGATCGACTCGCCATTGGGGCCATACCGGCTCTGGGTCGATGCGCGCGGTGGCATCGCCGGCCTCGACTGGCCGCTTGGGGTGCACTGGGTGCGATCCGATTTCGACATTGCGGTGCAACAGTTCCGACGCGATGCGCGCGCCAGGCCTGCCGCCATCACGAATGCACTGGGCCAGCTCTCACCTCTCGCGAGTCCGGGCAACCGACCGGATACGGCAAGCGGCGAGCGCCACTTTCGCGTCGAGCGCCGCGACGGGCGCGCGGTGAGTGGCGTGATGCTGGTCTACCTCAACGGTGGACGGCAGCTGATGCGCGGCGGTGTGCTCAACGTGCTTTCGGTGTCGTTGCCCGGCCCGCGCAGCGCCGGCATCGACCGCACCTACGACCCGCTGGCGCAGGAACAGGCGCCGGAGATCCGGGCACTCGCCAAGGAGATCCTCGCCGGTGAGACCGGCGGCGAGGCGCTGCTGCGCCTGGTGAGTGCCATTCCGAAACTGGCCACCGTTGACACCGCTGTCTCCGCAGCCGACGATGCACTCAGCACACTCATGGCGCACCGGGGACGCCCGGACGGTCTGGCACGGCTCTATGTCGCGATCGCCCGGGCTGGCGGAGTGCAGGCGCGCTACGTCGTCGGCGTCGCGCCCCGAGGGGAGACACTCTTCACCCACGCGTGGGCCGAAGTGTGGGATGCTGCGAACAACTCCTGGTTCGCTGTCGACCCGGTATTCGGGCGCCCCGTGGCAGGCGCAGGATTGATCCGGATCGGCTATGCTGGATCCAGTCACCCGGATGATCTTCGTCCGATACTGGCGCAGGCCAAATTCACCCTACTCGATTCGACGGAGGCGCCGTGATCGTATTGCGCGGCGTAGTGAAGAAGTACGGCTCGTTCGCAGCGGTGAAAGGGATCGACCTCGAGATCACCAAGGGCGAACTCTTCGGCTTCCTCGGCCCCAACGGCGCCGGCAAGACGACGACGATGCGGATGATCGCCGGGATCCTGGCGCCCACGGCCGGCACCATCGAAATCGGCGGGGTCAACCTGCTACGCGATCCGATGGGTGCCAAGGCAAAAATGGGGTTCATCCCCGATCGCCCGTTCGTCTACGACAAACTCACCGGCGCCGAGTTCCTCCGTTTCACGGCAGCGCTCTATGGCGAGGATGGCCCGGATCTCGAGTCGCGGATCGACGAACTGCTGACCCTCTTCGAACTCGACCGCTGGAAGCATGAGCTCACCGAATCGTACAGTCACGGCATGCGGCAGAAGCTGATCATCTCGAGCGCGCTGGTGCACCGCCCCGAGGTGATCGTCGTCGACGAGCCGATGATCGGCCTCGATCCGAAGAGCGCCCGGCTGTTGCGCGAACTCTTCCGCCGTTTCGTCGACCGGGGCGGCACCGTGCTGATGAGCACCCACACGCTCGAGATCGTCGAGGGGTGGTGCGACAGGATCGGGATCATCCGCCAGGGTGAACTGGTCGCGTGCGGGACGCTCGATGAACTCCGTCACGACGCTTCAGCTCACGGCGCGGGACTCGAGGAACTCTTCCTTCGTCTCACTGGTGAACACGTCGACCACGACCTCGATGCCATCCTTGGCTGAGGACGCACGACCGAAGCAGCCCGGCTTCGCCACGCTGACGTCACCCAAGTGGCGCAGCGCGCTCGCGCGGTTCCGCCGCCGACCGGGTGACGCTCCACGGGGCCGGGGCATTCTCCTCTTCGTGGCCGCTGCCCTCTTCTTTGCGGCCGCGTTCTACATCGCGTGGCGCGTCGTCAGCTACTTCAAGGGCGTGCCGGAAATCGGCACTCCGCTCGCCGGCAAACTCCTCGGGATGGCATTCCTCTCCTTCATCTCGATTCTGCTGCTGTCGAATCTCGTCTCGTCGCTGTCGACATTCTTCCTCGCGAAGGACCTCGACATGCTGGTCGCGGCGCCGGTGGACTGGGGTCGCTTCTACCTCGCCAAGCTCGGCGAAACCATCATCCACTCGTCGTGGATGGTCGCCCTGCTCGCCGTGCCACTGCTCGCCGCCTACAGTGTGGTCTGGGGTGGCGGCTGGCTCTTCCCGATCGTGGCCATCGGCGCGCTGTTGCCGCTGTTCATCATCCCGGGCGTGATCGGCTCGGCCGTGACGATGGTGCTCGTCAATGTGTTTCCCGCACGACGCGCGCGGGATCTCCTTGGCCTCGTCACCATCGTCGCCGTCGGTGCCCTGGTTGTAGCGCTGCGACTCCTCCGCCCCGAACAGCTGGCGCGCCCCGAGGGATTCCAGTCGCTGGTCGATTTCATCGCGGTGCTGCGCACGCCCAGCTCGGCGCTGCTCCCGAGCGAGTGGGCCAGCAGCATGCTGATGAACTGGCTGACGCGCGTGGGCGACCCGCTGCCGATCGCCCTGCTCTGGACCACGGCAGGTGCATTCATCGTCATCGGGGCGTCGATCCACCGCCGGCTCTATGTGTCAGGCTTCGCGCGGGCGCAGGAGGGCGCGGAAGAGTTCGTCCGTGGTGCGCGCTGGGACGGCATCGCGCGGCGGTTCCTGCGTGGCATGTCGCCGATCCGCCGGGAGTTCATCCTCAAGGACCTGCGGCTCTTCTTCCGCGACAGTACGCAGTGGAGCCAGCTCATCCTGCTCGGCGTGCTGGTGATGGTCTACCTCTTCAACATCCGGGCGTTGCCGCTCTTCACCGGCGAACAGGTGCCGCTCCTCCTGGTCACGTTGATCGTCTTCCTGAATCAGGGGCTGGCCGGCTTCGTGATTGCGGCCGTGGCCGCGCGCTTCATCTTCCCGTCGGTGTCGCTCGAGGGTCGCCTGCTCTGGCTGTTGCGGTCGAGCCCACTCGATCCTGGGACCATGCTCCGGAGCAAGTACCTGGTCGGCGTGCTGCCGCTGCTGCTCCTGGCCCTTGGGCTCACGATTACCACCAACACGCTGCTTCGCGCCGACACCTTCATGATGCTTGTGAGCGTCGGTACCGTGCTCGGCTATACCCTGGCCATTGGCGGCCTGGCGCTCGGGATCGGGACGCTCTATCCGCAATTCGACAGCGAGAATGCGGCGCAGATACCGACTTCGTTCGGCGGGCTGGTGTTCATGCTGCTGGCGGTGGCGCTGCTCGCCGCGGTCGTCATCATCGAGGCGCTGCCGGTGATCCAGCACCTGCGCGCGACGCAGGACCATACTGGTGGCGGGCCCGACGCCCTGGGCTGGGCCTGCCTTGGTATCGTGGCGGTGCTTTGCGCATTGGCCGGTGTGATTCCACTCGGCCTGGCCCGGAAGCGACTGCTGCAGCTCGAAGCCTGACGCGGATTCCCGACCCCGCGCGCACTCTAAGGTCACTCGGCGACAACCACCCACTCCCGAATATGCCAACTGCGACCCGGCACCCTGCCTGGTCGCAGTTGCCGTTTCACTCCGGGAGGATGCGATGTTCCGCCGCCTGTCCTGTTTCACCGCAGTGGTGCTGTTCGGCGCCTGCGCCGATCACGACACCACGACCCTGCCCCACACCCCGCTCGCGAGCCCTGCTGCGCCCACCGTCGCGATGACGGCGCGGGAGCGGCTCGCGATGCGCCTGGCGACCGCGCTCGCCGACCCGTCCACTCGCGCGACGCTGGCGCGACGACTCGCGCGATCACATGCACCGGAAGGGAAGCTGCAATTCCAGGCGCTGGTGCGCGCCGACGAAGGCGCTCTGCTCGCGACGCTCGCGCGGCAGGGGGCGACGAGCGTCAGCGAGCTGCTGGCCGACCTCACCGCCGCGCGGAATCTCGAAATCTACCTGCCGGTCGAAGCCCAGCGTGCCGCGTGGCACGGCAGCACCGACTACCTCGTGGCAACTCAGGAACGGGATGGCGATGCGCCGGTCGCGTTCGATGCGAGCGGTCGACGCTCGGTACTCGACGCCGCACGCCCGCCGGCAACGCCGGTGATCGCACTGGTGCCTCAGGAGACCGACTTCACCAGTGGACGACCCGCGCTCGCCATGAGCTGCTATGACATGTGCACGCCGAGCGAGGGTGGGAGTGGCGGGAGTGGCGGCGGCGGCACCAGCGCCCCGGCCGGAGCCACCGGGCTGATGCTGACCCAGAGCCACTTCGACGACTACTACGAGAGCTGGATCAAGGGGAAGCCCGAGTTCGAGTATCACGTCTATGGGGTGGGAGATGGCGGCGAAGCGGTCCAGCTTGCCTGCACCGGGGAACACAGCGGCGGGAGTTACATCTGGGACCAGAATGAACTCGACTGGCGCGGCAGCGCGATGCTGCTCACGGAAAGCGATCGCGCCGCCTACGAGACCAGGCATCCCGGCTCGCCGGTGCGCATCGTCGCCTACGAGGACGATGACGAAGCGTGCGTCCCGCGCGTCGACGGGAGTCGCGTCACCACACTGCTCTCCGCGGTCGACGCGGCCTACAAGTCGGTCACCAGCGGCAAGGTCGAGCCGTGGCTCTATCGCGGCATCAAGGCAGCACCATCAGTCTTCGCGCTGCTCCGCGCCGTGCGCAACATCATCACCACCAGCGATGACCTGATCGGCACCGCTGTCGAAGCCACCGTGGCCGGCAGCGCCCCGGAGGGTGCCAACTGGACGATCAAGACGGATGGGACGCGGACGACGGGGTGGTTTACGACGGTGTATCAGCACTGAAAGATGATGGATGATGGATGATGGATGATGGATGATGGATGACAGATGACGGATGACGGACGGAACGGGTCGCCGTCGGCGAACCAGCAACCCACTTCGCGCCCCTCCCTTCTCCATCATCCATCATCCATCATCCCAATTCACTCACCCCGTCGCGCATCCGCAGCTCTCGCAGAATTTTGCGTTGGCAGGGAGTCGGGCGCCGCATTGGGTGCAGAACGCCCCACCTGTCTGCGTCGCCACACGCTCGGCAATCAGCGCCTCGACCCGGTCGCTCGCGACCGAGTCGTCGGCGAGGGTCACCAACGCCGCTGCAGTGTAGCGAGCGTGGAGCGAGGTATAGTCGGCATCGGAGAGCTTGCCGGTGGCGCGGTCGAATTCGATCTCCTTGAGCGCCAGGAGCGCCTGACCACGCGCCGTTTCCTCAGGCTCCGGGATGTCGGCGAGTTCGGGTGCTGCAGCGGTGGGAAAGAGAATCGGCTCGAGTACCAGCCAGAGCAGTGCCGCGCCGACAACCCCGGCTGCAATCGCTTCAAGCAGGATCACGAGTCAACCTCATCGAGCGCACGACGGAGCCGCTCTAGCGAATCCGCATCGGGCGCGGGCGCCGGGGCCATCGCGAGTGCCTCATCGGCCTTGGCGGCGGCGAGCACCGTCTCGCCCCGGCGGCGCGAGAGCCACGCCGCGAGCGCGAGGCCCACGGCGGCCACGGTGAGCCCCGGCACCAGGTACCCTGCCAGGTTGAAGCCGGTGGGCACCGGCGCCATCAGCATCTTCTCCCCTTCCCGCGCCACGAACGACGCCACGATCTGTTCCGGCGTCTGCTTCGCGAGCACCATCGCCACGATTTCCTTGTGGAGCGCTGGCGAGTAGGTGCAGGTGAAGTCCGTGGTCCGGCAGGTGTAGATGTCGAGGGTGCAGCCGCAGGTGCAATGGAGTCGGCGTTCGATGCCGAGCACCGTCGGGTCGTTGTCCATCGCGGTGATCGCTTCCTGCGGTCGACCGGCGAGCCACGGCTCCGCCAGCCGGTCGGCGGCAGCAATCGAATCCTTGGGAAGAACCTTCATCACGTCCTGTCCGAGGAGCTGCTGCGCCGCAAGCGGCACCGCGAGCATCGCTGCGCCGCCGAGGAGTTCCCGTCGGGTGAGCGGCCTCATTCGGCGACCCCGGCGAGCGGTACGGCGTATCCTGCCTGCACTGCCGCCCGGCGACGCGGTGTGCGCACCTGCGCGCCGCCCGGCCACATCGTGATCAGGCCGCCAAGGGTCAGGATGGCCCCACCGATCCAGAACCAGACCACCAGCGGGTTGATGAGGATCGTGAAATTCGCGCGCTCGGTGCCATCGGGCGAGGAGCCGTAGACCACGTAGAGATCTTCGCGCAGATCAGTGCGGATGCCGACTTCGGTCGAAGGCTCGAACGTCGGATTGCCGAACGAATCGATGTGCTGGCGCTTCTCGGAGGTAATGGTGCCGAGTCGCTTGCCATCACGCGAGACATCCAGGGTCGCGGCCGACACGCGCCGATTGAGCGCGGCGTACTGCGACACGCCGATATGCGTGAGCTTGTAGATCGAACCGTAGGGCGAGCGCACCGTGGTGCTCTCACCCGGCGAGAGCGTCACGCTGGTCTTCACCTGAAACGCGAGTCCCGTGAACGCGACGAAATAGACGACCACACCGATGTGCACGATGTAACCGCCGTAGCGCCGGCGATTGCGGGCGACGAGGTGCCCGAGCGCCAGCAAGGGTGATTCGGCGTGCATCGTCATCCGGGCGCGAATGCCGCGATAGAACTCCTGCAACACCGTCCCCACCACGAAGCCCGCGAGCGCCAGCGTCATCAGCGGATAGCCGTCGTGCAGACCGCGCGCGTAGGCGATCCCGCCGGTCAGCAGGAAGGCGGCCGTGGGCACGATGAACTGGCGTCGCAGATTCGCGGCCGACGCCTTGCGCCACGCGATGAGCGGGCCGACACCGGTGAGGAAGAGCAGGAAGAGGCCCAGCGGCACATTAACGCGATTGAAGAAGATCGGACCCACCGAGATCTTCACGCCGCGCACCGCTTCGGAGACGATCGGAAAGAGCGTGCCCCACAGCACCGAGAAGGCGATGCCGACCAGCGCCAGGTTGTTGAAGAGGAACGCCGCCTCACGGCTCACCAGCGACTCGAGCTCGACATCGGCCTTGAGCGACGGCCAGCGGGTGTACAGCAGGGTGAACGAGGCAATCGCGGTGACGAGCAGGAACGCGAGGAAGAACGAGCCGACATCAGACTGGGTGAACGAGTGCACCGATGCGATCACCCCCGAGCGAGTGATGAAGGTGCCGAACACCGAGAGCAGGTAGGTGCCGAGCATCAGCGACAGGTTCCAGCGCTTCAGCATCCCGCGCTTTTCCTGGATCATCACCGAATGCAGGAAGGCCGTCAGCGTGAGCCACGGGTGGAACGAGGCATTCTCCACCGGATCCCAGGCCCAGACGCCACCCCACCCCAGTTCGACATAGGCCCACCACATCCCGATGGTGATCCCGATCGAGAGGAAGAGCCACGAGGCGAGAGCCCACTTTCGCATCGCGATGATCCAGCCGGCATCGAGCGTGCGCGACAGGAGCGCCGCGATCGCGAACGCGAACGGCACGGTCAGCGAGATGTAACCGAGATAGAGCATCGGCGGGTGCATCACCATGCCGGGATTCTGCAGCTGCGGATTGAGGCCGCGGCCGTCCGGTGGTGTGAACGCGAGGCGCTCGAAGGGATTCGCGTGTTCCCCGAAGAGCATCACCGAGATGAAGAACGCCGCGACCAGCCCGGTCACGCCAGCGACATACGGCAGCAGGTGTTTGTGTCGCGTCGACGTCAGCGCCTGCGCCAGCGCGCCGAAGATGCCGAGCACCACGGCCCAGAAGAGCAGCGAGCCCTTCTGTCCGGCCCAGAACGCCGAGATCAGGTAGTAGTCGGGGAGATTGCGCGAAGTGTACGACGCCACGTACTCGATATTGAAGTCGTGGGTGAAGATCCCCTTCCAGAGGGCAGCGGCAGCGACGAGGAGCGCACCACAGATCGCGTAACTGCCGCGGGTAATGCTGAGCGCGAGGGCCGGGCGATCGTGCCAGCGCCCGAAGAACGCGAGCCCCGCGCTCCAGAGGCCGAGAAGAAAAGCCGCCCAGAGTGCGAACGATCCAAGCAGGGTCATGGGATGCTCAGGCCTTCTTGCCTTGTGCGTCCCACACGGCTTCGTACCGCGAGCCGCACTTCGCAATCACATCGGTAGCGTGGAAGACGTGGTCTCGGCCGAACTTCCCCTCGACGACGACATCGATGTCGTTGGCGTCGGTAAAGGTGTCGGGCACATCACCAACATAGGTCACCGGAAAGGTCTGGCCGCCGTCGCTGATCTTGAAGTCGACGCGGCGTGCGCTGGGGTCGCGACTGATGGACCCGCGCACGACCTTGGCACTCACCTTGAGACCGAGATTGTAGAAGGTGGAATCCGCCGTGGTCTTCTCGACGAGTTGTGTCGGCGTGAGGAAGTAGGTTCCGGTCGCCTTGACGCCTTCCGAGATCAGGAGCACCACGGCCCCGACGATCACCACCGCCCCGAGGGCAAAGCGCGTTCCCGGCTTCATGAAGAACTCCTTAGTGACTGCATCCCGAAAGATACCCCACCACTGCTGACGATGCAGTGCCGGAGCGTTACGCTTCCCCGGCCCACGTCAGCGCGGCACGCACTGCCCGCCGCCATTCGCTTCGGCGGGCTTCGCGCCAGGTGGAGTCGCTCTTTGGATTGAAAATGGTGATACCACCCAGTGCGGCCGCCGGTGGCAGCGCCCCGCCGATACCGAGGGCGGCGAGCCGTGCGGCGCCATAGGCCGTGAGTTCCACTCCGGCCGGTCGCTCCACCGGTAGGCCGAGCAGGTCCGCCTGGGTCTGCATCAGCCAGTCGTTACTTGCGGCCCCACCGTCGACACGCAGCGTGGTCACACCACCCATCGCCTCGACCAGATCGCAGGTGCCGTGCGCGATGGCCTCGAGTGTCGCGCGTGCGATGTGCGCCCGCGTGGTGCCACGCGTCAGGCCGGTGATCGTCCCGCGCGCTTCGGCGTTCCAGTACGGAGCCCCGAGTCCGGTGAAGGCGGGTACCAGCACGACACCACCGCTGTCGGGAACGCTCGCCGCGAGCGCGGCCGTGTCGCTCGCCCGTTCGATGAGACCGAGTCCGTCACGCAACCACTGCACCGCCGCACCCGCGACGAAGACGCTTCCCTCGAGCGCCCACCCGATGCCGCCACTCGCGTTCGCCGCAATCGTCGCGAGGATGCCATCGCCGGGAACTGGCGGGAGATCATCCCCGGTGTAGCGCAGCAGAAACGCGCCGGTGCCATAGGTGATCTTCGCCGCCCCCGCTGTCACGCATCCTTGCCCGAAGAGCGCGGCCTGCTGATCTCCAGCGAGGCCAGCGATCGGGATCTCGGTTCCGAACCATTCCGGCAGCGTCACTCCCACTACTCCCGCGCTGGGCACCAACCGCGGCAGGATTTGCGGAGGGACTCCGAAGAGTTCGAGCAGGTCGGCATCCCAGGTGCCAGTGCGCAGATCTGCGAGTAGCGTGCGCGAGGCGTTCGTCGGATCAGTGACGTGGAGTCCGCCAGTCAGCCGGGCGACCAGCCAGCTTTCCACTGTGCCCACGGCGAGTTCTCCCGCGTCGGCCCGTCGCCGAATCACCGGGTCGGCCAGCAGCCATTCGAGTTTCGTCGCCGAGAAGTAGGGATCGAGGAGGAGGCCGGTGCGCTGGCGGAGGCGTGGCTCAAGGCCGCGTCCGCGCAGTTCGGCACAACGATCGGCGGTACGTCGGTCCTGCCACACGATCGCCCGGCCGATCGGCGCCAGCGTCGCGCGATCCCAGAGCACCAGCGTCTCACGCTGGTTCGTGATGCCGATCGCATCGATGGCCATCCCGGCCGCGGCAATCGCCTCCCGGGCCGCCCCAACCGTGGCCTGAACCAGAGATTCCGGGTCGTGCTCCACCTGCCCGGGAGCCGGGAAGAACTGGGGTATTTCGCGGTAGCCCCGCCCGGCGACCGAGCCATCTGGAGCGATCACGAGGGCGGTCGATCCGGTGGTGCCCTGATCGAGGGCGAGAATGGTCGGCATCGGAAGAAGGTACCGTCTCCGGGGGTGCCCCGCAGGCCGCACCGAGGGCCCCGATCCGCTATTTTACAGGGATGACCTACACCACCCTTCTGTACGCCAAAGCCGAGGACGGAATCGCCACCGTCACGGTCAATCGCCCCGACAAGCTGAACGCCCTCAACGCGACGGTGATCAGCGAACTCGCCGCCGTCGCCGAGGCGATTGCCAATGATCGTTCGGTGCGTGGCGTGGTACTCACTGGTGCCGGGCCGAAGGCGTTCGTTGCCGGGGCCGACATCAGTGAACTTGCCATGGTCGATGGCGCGAGCGGTGCCGATCTCGCGGCCCGTGGTCAGGCCGCCTTCCGCGCGATCGAGCAGCTTGGCAAGCCGGTGATCGCGGCGGTCAACGGCTTCGCGCTTGGCGGTGGCTGCGAGCTCGCGATGGCGTGTCACATCCGACTCGCCTCGCCCAACGCCAAGTTCGGTCAGCCCGAAGTGAAGCTTGGCCTGATCCCCGGTTACGGCGGCACCGTGCGTCTGCCACGACTGGTTGGTCGTGGTCGCGCGCTCGAACTGCTGCTGACCGGCGCCGTCATCGACGCCGAAGAAGCCGCGCGCATCGGCCTGGTGAACCGGGTCGTGCCGGCAGAGCTGCTGCTCGAGACGGCGCACACAATGGTGCGCACCATTCTGGCGCAGGGGCCGCTCGCGGTGGCCCTCTGTCTGGAGACCGTGGATCGCGTGCTCGACACGACCATCGACAATGGCCTCGCGATCGAGGCGTCGATGTTCGGCCGTGCCTGCGCGAGCGACGACAAGCGCGAAGGCACGGCAGCGTTCCTGGAGAAGCGTCCCCCGGCATTCCGCGGGGAATAGCAGCGATGCAGGCGGCGACGCTCCTGGTGCGGAGTTTCCGTAACCTGGCGGACGCCGTGCTCGACCTGCCGGCAGAAGGGGTGGCACTGGTCGGCCCGAACGGCCACGGCAAGACGAACCTGCTCGAGGCACTGGCGTACCCGGTGCTCTTCCGCTCGGTGCGGGGCGCGGCCGATCGCGAAGTGGCCCGATTCGGTGGCCCGGGCTTTCACGTCACGGTGACGCTCGCCAATGGCAGCGAGATCGCGACCACGTGGAGCAGTACCACGCGTCGGAAGCGGATCGTGCTCGATGGCGAAGAGCAGGCGACCATCACCGGTGCACTGGGACGCTGGCTCGCGGTGGCTTTCCTGCCGACCGATCTCGCGCTGGTCCAGGGGGGTGCCTCCGAACGACGCCGGTGGATTGACCGGATGCTGTCGCTGGCCGATCGGGCCTATCTTGATGCCCTGCTCCGCTACCGCGCCGCACTGGCACAGCGGAACGCGGCGCTCCGCTCGGGGGATGCGCGGGCGGCCGAGGCGTTCGATGCTCCACTGGCGCGCAACGGGGTCGAGATCGTGCGGCGGCGGATGGCCTGGGCCGACGGGGCGGCCGGTCCGTGGCAGGCAGAGCTGGATGCGCTGGGTGAGTCGGCGGCCGTCGTGCTGCGGTATCGGGGCGATGAGGCATTGACTGATGGCGAAGCCTGGACGCAGAAGCTTGCCGCCGCGCGGCCGCGTGACCTTGCCCGCGGACAGACGCATGTCGGGCCGCACCGCGACGACCTGGTGCTCCAGCTCGGTGGTCACGCCGTTCGCGATTACGGCTCCACGGGGCAGCAGCGATCGACCGCGATCGCAATGCGATTGCTGGAGCTCGAGACACTCGCCACCGCACGGGGCGTGCGACCGGCGCTGCTGGTCGATGACGTCTTTGCGACGCTCGATGCGACGCGTCAGGCTCGACTGGCGGCCCGGCTCGTGGCGAGACCGGGACAGCGGATCGTGACGGCTCCGCGCGCCGAGGACGTTCCGAACGAGCTGTTGCTGCCGCGATGGCGCGTGGAGGATGGTGTCGTGACGCAGGGGATGTCGTGAGGCGGCGAACCGGATCGCCCGATATCAACGCCCCGGCGCGACCGGTGCCGTTTGCCGAGGCGCTGGCGTCGTGGGTGAAGCGCACCGGTTACGCCAAGCGGCTCGACCTGGCGGTCGCGGTCGACGCCTGGCCCGATGCGGTCGGGCCGCAGATCGCCGCGGTGACCAAGGCGCTGTCAATGACGCCCGATGGCACCCTGATGGTGCGGGTAGCGACCCACGCCTGGGCCACGGAACTGGGATTGATGACGCCCCGCATTCTGGCGCGGGTGAATGGTTCGAAGAAAGGCCGAGTGCAGCACATTCGATGGCTGGTTGGTCCGCTGGATCAACCCTGAACGTTTCGTAAGCGAGGCAGCATGGCGAAGGAAGAGAACGGCGCGAACGGCAATCACGATTACGGCGCAGACAGCATCACGGTCCTCAAGGGCCTCGAGGCCGTCCGCAAGCGTCCCGGGATGTACATCGGGTCCACCGGTGAGAACGGCCTCCATCACCTCGTCTACGAGGTCGTCGACAACTCGATCGACGAAGCGCTGGCGGGTCACGCCAGCCGGATCGACGTCACGATTCATCGCGACAACTCGATCACCGTCACCGACGACGGTCGCGGCATTCCCGTCGACATCCACCCGACCGAGGGAATTCCCGGCGTCGAACTGGCCCTGACGGTGCTCCACGCCGGCGGCAAGTTCGACAAGAATTCCTACAAGGTCTCGGGCGGCCTCCACGGCGTCGGCGTCTCCGTGGTCAACGCCCTGTCGGAGAAGCTCACGGTCACGGTCGACCGCGAGGGAGCCCGGCACCAGATGTCGTTCGTCCGCGGGCACACCACGCAGAAGCTGACCGTGATCGGAATGGCGGCGGGCACCGGCACCACGGTGCACTTCAAGCCCGACCCCGAAATCTTCAACGTGCTCGAGTTCTCGTGGACGACGCTGGCCGACCGTCTGCGGCAGCTCGCCTTCCTCAACGGTGGCATCAACATCATCCTCACCGATGAGCGGGACGAAATCCCGAAGACCGAGACCTTCTACTTCAAGGGCGGTCTGGTCGAGTTCGTGACCTGGCTCAACCGGAACAAGAAGACGCTGCACCCCAAGCCGGTGCACTTCTCGGCCACGCGTGATGATGTCGATGTCGACATCGCCTTGCAGTACGAGGAAGGCTATAACGAGAACACCTTCACCTTCGTGAACAACATCAATACCCACGAAGGCGGGACCCACCTCACCGGCTTCCGCTCGGCGCTCACGCGCACGATCAACGAAGTCGCCAAGAAGTCGACCGCGATGAAGAAGGAAACCTTCACGCTCAGCGGCGACGACGCGCGCGAAGGACTCACCTGCGTCCTGCATGTGAAGGTCCGCGAGCCGCAGTTCGAAGGGCAGACCAAGACCAAGCTCGGCAACGGCGAGGTCGAGGGCATCGTCCGCGCCGTCGTCAACGAGCACCTCGGGCAGTTCCTCGAGGAGAATCCGGCGGTGGGCCGGGCGATCGTCGAGAAGGCGGTGTCCTCGGCGCGCGCGCGTGAGGCGGCCCGCAAGGCTCGCGATCTTGTCCGCAAGAAGTCCGGCCTCGAGAATGCGGTGTTGCCGGGCAAGCTCGCTGACTGCTCGCTCGACGACCCGTCGCTCTGCGAGATCTACCTGGTCGAGGGTGACTCGGCCGGCGGCTCGGCCAAGCAGGGGCGCAACCGCTCGTTCCAGGCGATCCTGCCATTGCGCGGCAAGATCCTGAACGTCGAGCGGGCGCGGATCGACAAGATTCTCGGCAATGAGGAAATCCGCGCGATGATCACGGCCATCGGCTGTGGTGTGCGCGAGGATTTCAAGATCGAGGAGGCGCGCTACCACAAGATCATCCTGATGACGGACGCCGACGTCGACGGCGCCCACATCCGGACGCTGCTGCTGACCTTCTTCTTCCGGCAGATGCCGGAGCTGATCGAGGCGGGCTACATCTACATCGCACAGCCGCCCCTCTACCGCGTCGCGAAGGGGCGTGAGGAGTACTACGCCTACACCGAGGAAGAGCGGGACGCGTTCGCCAAGCGGCTCGAGAGCTCCAAGGGCAACGTGATGAGCCAGCGCTACAAGGGTCTCGGCGAAATGAATCCCGAGCAGCTCTGGAAGACCACGATGGACCCGGACGCCCGCACCATCCTCCGGGTGACCCTCGAGGACGCCGTCGAGGCATCGAAACTCTTCGACGAACTGATGGGCGACGACGTCGAACCGCGACGCCTGTTCATCGAGGCGAACGCGAAGTTCGTGAGTGTGCTGGACGTGTAGGAAGACGGATGACAGATGACAGATGACGGTTGACGGATCATTGGTGGATGATTGTCACCCTGAACGCAGTGAGGGGGCGGAACTATCACTTTCCCGGATAGCGCCGCCCCCTCGCTTTGCTCAGGGCGACAGATCTGTCATCTGTCATCTGTCATCTGATCACACAATCCCCGGCAAATTCGATCGACTCGTCCCGGGGCCCCAGTCGTCATCGTCGTGACCTTCCTCGTCGGCGAGGGCCTCGTTGATCGGCCGCGCGCCGGCTTCCCGGACTTCGCGCTCCGCCGCCTCGAGTTCGTCCTCATCCACCGGCGTGACGACATCGTCTTCGGGGGCCGCGACCGGCCGCCCCTTGCCGAGTCCGAGGAACCAGACGAGAAAGGCGGCAAGTACGGCAAAAGCGATCAGACTGCTCATGGAGTCGCTCCGTAGGGTTCGGCCCCGGCGGCGCTGACGCGCCAGGCAACGAGAGGGAGTATCGGCCCTGCAGCATCGCCGATGGTGGTGGCAGCAAGCACGCCCTGCTCTGCTGCGAATGCGGCCTCGGCCGTGCGCGCATGGACAACCGCGAGGCGATCGCCACGCGAAACCGCAGCGCCGGGTTTCGCGAACACCTCGAGCCCGACATCGGGGAGCACCGAGTCGGTGGCGACTTTACGACCGCCACCAAGCTCGCTGATTACGCGCCCCAGCGCACGCGGCTCGACCTGGCTCACGATGCCGTCGCGCTCGGCCAGCACCTCGCGCTGGACCGGCGCCCGCGCGAGGCGTTCAGGGTGATCGACTACCGCCGGATCTCCGCCCTGCGCCTCGACCATCTGTCTCAGCACGTCCAGCGCGGCGCCCGAGCTGATGGTTCGCTCCAGCCGAGCACGAGCGGCGGCGGCATCGGTCTCGAGCTTCGAGAGGAGGAGCATCTCGATGCCGAGCGCATAGGTGACCTCCATCAGGTCGTCGGGGCCATGGCCGCGCAACCCCTCGATCGACTCGACGATTTCGATGGCATTACCGCAGGCGACGCCGAGCGGACGGTCCATCGCCGTGATCAGCACGACCGTGGGACAGCCTCGCGCCTCGCCAAGTGAAATCATCGAACGCGCCAGTTCGAGCGCCCGAGATTCCTCGGGGAGGAAGGCGCCGGAGCCGATCTTCACATCGAGGACCAGGCCGGTGAGCCCTTCGGCGAGCTTTTTCGACATGATGCTCGCACTGATGAGCGGGATCGACTCCACCGTGGCGGTCACGTCGCGCAAGGCATAGAGCTTTCGGTCGGCGGGGACGACTTCTGCCGTCTGGCCGAGCATCGCGGCGCCGATGCGCCGGACCTGCGCTTCCGCTTCCTGCAACGAGAGCGAGGTGCGGAACCCGGGGATTGCCTCGAGCTTGTCGAGCGTGCCACCGGTATGCCCCAGCCCGCGACCCGACATCATCGGCACGAGCACGCCGCATGCCGCCAGCATTGGCGCCAGCAGGAGCGACGTCTTGTCGCCGACACCACCGGTGGAGTGCTTGTCGACTCGCGGTCGTGTCTCGCCCGTGAAGTGCAATCGATCGCCGGAGTCGAGCATCGCATCCGTAAGAGCCGCGAGTTCCTCGGTGGCGAGGCCGCGATAGAAGACGGCCATTGCAAGTGCCGCCATCTGGTAGTCGGGGACGTCGCCGGTGGTGTAGTGGCGGATCAGCTCGCGCCATTCGTCACCGGTGAGTGTACCGCCGTCTCGCTTGCGTTCGATCAGGCGTGGGACGACCATTCAGCCTCGGGCCGCAGCGGCCCCGGATCTTCGAGAAGAGTGATGACCAGCGTATCCCGCATTGCATCATGCATCGTGCTTTCTGCCCTGGCCCTGCTGGGGCCTCGGCGCCTCGCGGCCCAGGAAAGCGCCCTGGCGCGCGGCACGACGGCGATGCTCAGCTATGACTACCTCGGCGCCCGACGCGCGCTCGAGCAGGCCGTCAAGGAAGAGCCAGACAGTTACGAAGCCAACTGGCGACTCGCCATGACGCTGGTCAACATCGGCCAGCAAACCCCGGACAACCAGAAGAGTCCCGCGCGGGACTCACTGTACGCCCAGGCCGAAAGCTACGCTCGTCGGGCCGTGACTGCGAAGCCATCGGGCGCCGATGGCCATTTTGCCCTCGGGACGGCGGTCGGCCGTGCCTCGCTGACGCTGGGGGTGCGTGAGCGGATCAAGCGCGCCGCCGAGATCTATCGGGAGGCGCATAACGCCATCGACCTCGACCCGAAGCACGACGGCGCGTACCACCTGCTCGGCCGCTGGCACGCCGAGATCATGCGACTCTCCTCGTTGCAGAAGTTCTTCGCGAAAAGCTTCCTCGGGGCGGATATCTTCAATCGTGCCTCATGGGACGAAGCCGAGCACAATCTCCGCACCGCCGTCGAGCTGGATCCGCGACGGATGTTCCACCATCTCGATCTCGCCGAGGTGCTGGTGAACCGGGAGCGGTGGCGGGAGGCGAAGCGGGAAGTGGACCTGATTCTCACCATGTCGCCGGTCGAGCCGATGGACCTCACCTATCGACGGCGCGCACAGGAGTTGAGCACTGTCATCGCGGGGAAGTTGAATCGATGAACGAACGGGCAACACCACCGGCTATTGCGGCCGAGGCCGAGAGGCTCCGACAGCAGCTGACCCAGGCGAGCCGCGAGTACTACGAACTCGATCACCCCACCATTTCCGATGCGGAATACGATCTCCTCTTCCGGCGACTCCAGTCGCTGGAAGCGGAGCACCCCTCGCTCGTCGTCGAGAGTTCGCCGACGCAACGAGTGGGCGGCGCGCCGTCGTCGCAGCTCACCAAGCACACCCACTTGCGTCCGATGCTGTCGCTGGCAAATGCGTTCTCCGACGAAGAGCTCGTCGCGTGGGAAGAGCGCAATGCGAGGCTCACGCCCGCGGTGCGGACCGCCGGCTACACGGTCGAAGTGAAGATCGACGGCACCGCGATCTCGCTGACCTATCGCGACGGCATACTGCAAAGCGGGGCGACCCGTGGTAACGGCAGCGTGGGCGAGGTGGTGACCGCAAACCTGCGCACAATCGACGACATTCCCTTGCGCCTGACCGGCGCTGGCTGGCCCGCCCTGATGGAAGTCCGCGGCGAGGTGTATTTCGCCCATCGCGCCTTCGCGAAGATGAATGCCCAGCGCGAGGCCGACGGCGACCCACCCTTCGCCAATCCGCGGAACGCGGCTGCCGGTGCGTTGCGTCAGCTCGACCCGGCGATCACCCGGAGCCGTCGCCTGCGCAGCTTCGCGTTCCACGTCGAGGCAATCGAAGGTACGCTCGCGGCCACGAGTCATCACGAGATGCTGGCGCAGCTGAGCGCCTGGGGATTCCAGGTCGAGCCCCATCACGCACGCTGCGGCTCACTCGCGGAGGTGTTCAGCCGCGTGGCGAAGCTCGAAACCACCTTGCCCACGCTTCCCTTCGATGCCGACGGTGTGGTCGTGAAGGTCGATCGGCGTGATTTGCAGGATGAACTCGGGACGATTTCCGATCGCGAACCGCGCTGGGCGATTGCCCGCAAGTTCGCGCCGGAAGTCGCCGTGACGAAGCTGCTCGACATCAAGGTGAACGTCGGTCGCACGGGCGCCCTGGCGCCATGGGCCGTGCTCGAACCGGTCGAACTCGGTGGCGTGACCATCAGCAGCGCGACGCTGCACAACGAAGATCAGATCGCCCAGAAGGAAATTCGCATCGGCGACTGGGTCGAGGTGATCCGCGCGGGCGAGGTCATCCCGCAGGTGGTGGGGCCGCTCCGCGAACGGCGTGATGGCAGCGAGGTTCCCTTCGCGCCGCTCACGCACTGCCCGATCTGCGGGACCCCCGCCATTCGCGACCCCGACGAATCGGCGCGCTACTGCCCGAATGTGCTCTGCCCGGGGCGACTGCTCGAGGGAATCATTCATTTTGCCTCTCGCGACGCGATGGACATTCGCGGACTCGGTGCCGAGCGGGTGCGGCAGCTCCTCGACGCCGACCTGATCCACGATGTGAGTGACCTCTACACCTTGTCGGTTGCCCAGCTGCTCGAGCTCGATCGTTTCGCTGAACAATCGGCGACCCAACTCGTTGCGGCGATCGCGACCTCGCGGCAGCGGCCGTTCTCCGTCCTGCTCTTCGCCCTCGGCATCCGCCATGTCGGGAAGACCGTGGCGCTTGCCATCGCGCGGGCCTTCGGCTCCCTGGCGACACTTCGGGCTGCGAGTGAGGAACAGATCGCCGAGGTCCCCGGCGTCGGTCCGACGATCGCGACCGCGCTCCGGAGCTATTGCGACGATGCGGCCTCGGCGGGGCTGCTCGATCGGCTGGTCGAACGTGGGCTCAACACGGCGGAGCCGCAGGCCGAGAGCATCACCGGGCCGCTCACCGGGGAATCGGTCGTCCTGACGGGTTCGCTGCCGAACCTGACCCGGTCAGAGGCGGCCAGGCGGATTGCTGCCGCAGGTGGGGTGGTCGTGGCAAGCGTCACGAAGAAGACGACGCTGGTGGTGGCCGGCGCTGATGCCGGTGAGAAGCTCGAGAAGGCGACCAAGCTGGGCATCCCGGTGATCGACGAGGCCGGGCTCTTGCGGCGCATCGGCCCCGACGCCTAGCTTCGCCTTCCCAGCCACCACGGTCCCCGATGCCCAGCTTCACCATCGCGCCTGAATCCCTGCATCGTCTGCGTCATCGCCTGCAGGCCGCTGGCGCCAATACCGCCGCTGACATCCTGCAGGATGCCGGTTTCGCGACCGGTGAGGCGCTCTTCGATCTCTGGCGCAACCAGATCGCCGCGCATACCGGCCTCGATGACGCTGGTCGGCTCGATATGCGCTGGTTCGGGCCGCTGCTGGACGAGGTCTGTGTCGAGCTGGGGTGGGGGTCGCTCACGGTCACGCCGCTGGCCGAACGCGCGGTTCTGCTCGAAGGCGGGGAATGGGCCGAAGCAGAACCGGGGAGCAGCGAACATCCATCGTGCCATTTTTCCTGCGGGCTCTTCGCCGCCTTCCTGACGGCACAGGCGGGGGCGCCGATGTCCGTGCTCGAGGTGGAGTGTCTCTCGCGCGGTGATTCGGCCTGCCGATTTCTCGCGGGATCCACCGCGACCCTGGCGACGGTCTACGACGTGCTCGCCGCCGGGCGGCCGTGGCGCGAGGCCTTCCGCCCGGGCGATTTCCCCGCCTGAGTCAGCCGGCCAGCCAGCCGCGCAGATCGGGCCTGGTCACCAGTTCGCCACCCTCGACCACTTCACGATCCCAGGGCAACACGATTGCCTTGGCGGTCTCGAAAGCGTGAAAGTCCGGATTCCAGCGACCGGTCTTGAAAGAGACGGCGGTGCGGACCGCCGCTGGCCTCGCTCCGTTGATGGCGTGGAGCGCGAGCTTGAGGGTGTCGCCGGTATCGCAGGTCTCGTCGACGAGCAGCACCCGCTTCCCGGCGATCGACGGGGGTGGTCCCGAGAGCAGTTCGGGGTCGGCGCCTTCGCTGGTGCGGGCGATCCCGATCGCCACGAAATCGCGTTGCAGAATGGTGGCGATGATCGCCGCCGGGATCACGCCTGCCTTCGCGATCCCCACCACAATCTCGGGGTCATACTCCCGCGACACGTGGAGGGCGAGGGCACGGCAGAGCTCGCCGAAGAAGGCCCAGTCGACTTCCAGCGCATCACGGGTTGGTTCCGGACGGAGACGCGGCACGGGAGCCTCGACGGGAAAGGTGGGGACCAGTGGAACCCCTGCTGCCAACCTACCCCTCCGACAGCGCCGCCGCCAATCGCGTTGCCCCACCTGCCAGCGCGGCCTAAGTTTGGCGGGATGCCACAACACTTCGGCGTGACCCGGCGATGAACTGGTGGAAGCGGATCCTCACGGGCGAGGAGGCCTCGGTCAAGCCGCAACGGCTCGATTACCTCAATGAGGGACTCGCGCTGGAGCGTCAGGGCGATTTCGAAGGTGCCGTGACATCGTACCAGCTCGCCCTGCGCGACGAGCCCACCAGCGTCAAGGTGCTGCAGTACATCGCGATTGCGCTTTCCAAGACGTCGCGCCACGAAGAAGCGATCCGGCACTACCGGCGTGCCCTCGAACTGACGCCCGATCTTCCCGGGGCCCACTACGGGCTCGCCTTCCTGTTGCTGCGACGCGGCGACAGCGCGCGAGCGGCCGAACACTTGCGCGCCTTTCTCTCCAAGCCGCCACGCGATCCGGAAATGGCGCGCTGGGTCGGTCACGCTCGCGAGACCCTCGAACGCCTCGGAGCACCGGCGGGAGAATCGTGATGCGACGAGTCGCCCTGCTCCTGGCGCTGGGGGCACTTGCCGCGTGCAGCGCGCTTCCGGTCACCGGTGATGGCGTTGTTGCCCTCGAGATCAGTTACACCCAGCCGCTGGTGTTGCGTCTCGGTCAAACACTCACGCTGCCGGTGCGCGCGGTGAACCAGCAAGGCGATTCGGTTGCCGCCGAGATTCGCTGGCAGACGCCCGACACGACTGCGATCTCGGTCGACTCGGTGAGTGGCGCCATCCTCGCCCGCGTCGGCACCGGAACGGCCCGGGTTCAGGCCCGCGTCGGCACGCTGCATTCCGACCTGATCTCGATCACGTTGCAACCGTGACGCCTGCCACGCTCAACGACATTTTCTTCGGCGCGATCGAGCGGTTTCGCAGTCGCCCGGCGGCGATGCGAGCGCGGCGCAATGGCCGGTGGACGCCGCTATCGCACGAGCAGTTGCTCCAGCGGGTCTTCCATCTTCACTGCGGTCTCCGGGAACTCGGCCTGACCGCCGGCGACCGGATGGCCATCCTCTCGGAAAACCGCCCGGAATGGGCGATTGCCGACTACGCCTGCCTCACGGCGCGTCTTGCCGATGTACCGATCTATCCGACGCTGACCGCACAGCAGGCCTGCTTCATCCTGCGCAACTCGGGCGCCAAGGGGATCTTCGTCTCGTCGCATGCGCTACTGGCCGAGGTGCTTCAGGGGCGCAGCTCAGTGCCCGACCTGCAACACATCGTCGTCTTTGACGACGGACCGTACCCCGAAGGCGTGATCGGGCTGCAGGAACTCGAAGCGCGCGGCGCTGCAGCTGCGGGTCGCTATGGCGACTGGATGGACGAAGCCAGGCAGGTGCAGGCCGGCGATCTCGCCACCATCATCTACACCTCGGGCACCACCGGCGACCCGAAGGGCGTGATGCTCAGTCACGGCAACATCACCAGCAACGTGGTGGCATCACTGCAGGTCCTCGAGATCACGGCCGAGGATGAATGCCTCTCCTTCCTGCCACTGTCGCACATCTTCGAGCGAATGGTCGGGCACTATACCATGCTCCAGGCCGGGACGGTCATCAACTACGCGACCAGCATGGACGCGCTGCTCACCGAGATGGGCGAGGTGCGCCCAACGATCCTCGCGTCGGTGCCGCGGATGTACGAGAAGATCTATACGCGGACCCTGGACAGTGCGATGTCGGGGGGCGTGATCAAGCGGGCGATCTTCGAATGGGCCAGGGCGACGGGCGAGAAGCGGCTCGAATACACGCTGGCGCATCGCACCGTTCCGGGGGGTCTCGCGTTCGGGCACAGGGTGGCGGATCTGCTCGTCTTCTCGAAGTTGCGCGCCCGGCTCGGCGGACGACTCCGCTTCGGAGTGTCGGGGGGCGCACCACTCAACCCCGACATCTGCCGCTTCTTCATCGCCGCCGGTTTGCCGGTGCTCGAGGGATATGGTCTGACCGAGACGTCACCGGTGATGACGGTGAACACCTTCTCGCTGCTGAAGCCCGGCACCGTGGGGCGCCCGATTCCTGGCGTGGAAGTCACCATCGCCAACGACGGCGAGATCCTGACGCGCGGCCCGAACGTGATGCTCGGCTATTTCAACCTCCCCGAGGCCACGGCGCAGGCCATCGATGCCGAGGGCTGGTTTCATACCGGTGACGTGGGGCTGATCGATGCCGACGGCTGCCTCAAGATCACCGATCGCAAGAAGGACCTGATCGTGACCGCCGGCGGGAAGAAGATCGCGCCACAGCCGATCGAAGCGCTGCTCAAGACCAACAAGTTCTTCCTCAATGCGGTGATGCTCGGCGACAAACGCAAGTTTCCGATCATGCTGTTGGTGCCGAACCAGAGCGCTGTCACGCAGTGGCTCGCCATCAAGGGGCGGACGCTCAAACAGGGCGAGGACATTGCCCAGCTGCCCGATGTGCAGGAGAAGCTCGAGCGCGAGGCACGCAAGAGCCTGCGCGACCTGGCTCGCTTCGAGATGCCGAAGAAGTTTCTGGTGCTGCCGCACGATTTCTCGATTGAGCGGGGAGAACTCACCCCAAAGATGTCGGTCCGACGAAAGGTCGTGGAGGAGCACTACCAGGCGCAGATCGAGAATCTCTATGTCGACGCCTGACGCGCGCTAGCGCCGCCGGACCACCCATACACCATCGGCCTCGGCGAGCAGTTCGACCCCCGGTACATCGAGGGGCGGTGCACCGACGCCCACCGCGCGAAGCCCCGGGAGTACCGAGCGAACCGCAGCCACCTGCCACTCGGCGGCGTCGGCTCCCACGATGACTCCACGCATCGAGTGCTCCTTGAGGGGCCACGCGCCACTCCGCAACACACTTACCCGCTCAGCCGGCACGACGCTTTCTGGCGGATTGATGGCCACGATGGCGACGCCAGCAAGCAGCTCCGCGAGTTCCCTGGCGAGGGCGCCGGCCGAACCCGCGAGCGCAAGCCAACCGCCCGGCCCCGAGATACCGAGCAAGGCAACCGCCGACACGGCATCGCATGGCGGCGCTGCCACCGATGGCGCTCCACCACCGAAATCAGGAATGCCATTGGTCCAGGCGCAGTTCCAGCCGCATGCAGGACAGCCGAGGTGTCCCGCAATCACCTCTCGGCCGGACATCTGATCGGGGAGCAGCACGAGAAAGGCTTCCTCGTGCGACTGGGGACAGCGCAGGTGATCTGTAAGCTCGATATGCACAGCGATCAGGGCCGGAACTCGACCCAGGTCATCGCGCCGGGTCGCACCCGGACCGATCGCGTGATTCGCTTGCCGTCGATGACGACAAAGAGGGTGTGGAGACCCGCCGGCACGTCGGTGAGGGCGAACTGCTCGCCATAAACCGGATGCGGGCGATTGCGCGGGCCATACGTTTCGGCAAAGACGAATGGCGTCTCGGCCGGCAACGGCTTCTTCACACCGTAGATGTGCGCCTGCGGAATCGCCTTCCCTGCTGCATCGACCACCGTGCCTGCGATCAGACCGGTGCCAGGCAGCGGCGTGATCCATAGTTCAGGATTGGTGGTATAGGGCGGGTAACGATTGAGCGAGTCGACGATCGGCTTCACCGAGTCGGTCGGTGCCAGGTGCACTTCGAGGTGCATATGATCGTTGGTGGCCCTGCCGGTATGACCAACTTCAGAGATGATATCACCACGAGCAACGCGATCACCTACCGAAGTGCGCAACCTGGAGTTGTGGTAGTACACCGAGAAGACGAAGAACTTCTTGTCGGCGATCGTCAGCATGGTGTCGTGACGGATCGAGACCGTGAGCGCGCCCCGTTCCGCTCGGCCCGCGTACACCACGGTGCCACTGCCGATGGCGTGCACCAGCGTGCCATCAGGGTTATTGAATTCGATCCCCTGATGTGGCTGGAAGAACCCACCCATGGTCGAGCCCCAGCGGTAGGTCTGGTCATTCATGTCATTGTCGGCATGACCGATCGGGCGGGCAAACCAGGGCGACCAGCCCTTGGCACTTCCCGCGACAGGGCCGGCAACAGGCACGAGCCCGATCGGCGCGACCGAAACCGCGGCACCGAGTCGCTGGTCGGCCACCACGCACGCTGCGTCATGCTCTCCGCTGGCGGCGCGCAGGCACTGCCCGAGCGGGAGAAAGGCAGTACGGTGCCCGAGGAGACGCAGGCCGAGTGACGAGGCGCGGGCCCGTGGCGGCGCAGCGAACCCGAGCAGATATTCGCTGGGCAACACCGCGAGCATGGTGTCGGCGGGCCCCTTGGCCGGCGGCCCCACGGCATCGCCGAATGCGGTCCAGTGGGCGCCGTCGTCGGTCGTTACCTGCAAGCCGTCGGCGGTCGCAATCGCGACGGTGTCGCCACGAATCAGGATGCCATCGGGCGCGACGTATTGCCACTCGGGGCCGAGCTGGGTGAAGGTCCAGTTCTTCCAGCTCTTCCCGCCATCGAGTGATACGCCCCAGCCGTTACCGATGGTACCGTACCAGATCTGGCCGCGCGCGCCAAAGGCGATGGCATTGATGAAGTTCATCGAGATCGAGGTCTTGCTGGTGTCATTCACGAGGCGGCGCAGCGGCTTCTTGCCGGAGGCGATGTAGATGCCGCGACCGTAGGTGCCGACCCAGATGTCGCCGTTGGGGGCTTTCGCGGAGGTGAGGGCGATCGTGGGGATTCCGGCGGAGTCTGGTAGGGCTGGTGGCGCGACCTGGTGGTGCCGCCCTTGGGCGGCACCGGTCTCCGCGTCACGCGGAGTCAGGGCTTTGGCATAGAGCGGAGATCCGTGCCGCGCGAGCGCGGCACCACCAAGGGTTCCGAACAGCAAGAGAACTCCGCGCGTCATCGGCTCGCCCCCATCCGGATCTCCTCGATCTGCACGTGGCCCGGCTGCATTGCTGCGAAGTGGATCGCCGCAGCGACATCGTCGACACAGAGCATATCGGCACGATTTGGCAGGTCGCCGCGCGAGTCAGGATCGAGCGGATCCCAGACCGAGGTATCGGTCGGGCCTGGCGAAATCAGGGTGCAGCGCACGCCACTCCCACGGCACTCCTCCAGCAGGACCTCATGCAGCCCGCGTGCACCGAACTTGCTCGCGGCATACGCTGCGTTGCCGGCGTACGCCTTGTGGTCTGCCACACTCCCGACCAGGAGATGCGCGCCGCTGCCGCGTTCCCGCATTGCCGGGAGAAATTGCCGCGCGATGGCGAGTGGCGCCTCGAGATTGATCGCGAGCTGCTCGCGCAGCAGGGCGTCGCTGGTGTCTTCGAGTGGGGCCATCAGGAAGGCTCCGGCATTGCTCACGATGACGTCGGGAAGGCCGATTTCTTCCGAGATCAGGTGCAGCACTCGCGCGCGGTCGGCGGGGTCGGCGAGGTCGACGCGGTAGTCGCGGCTCCCTGGAAGGGGAGGCAGTGCGCTGCGGGCGAGCCGGATGACGGTGGCGCCATCAGCCGCGAACCGTTTCGCCGTCGCAGCGCCGATGCCGCGCGACGCGCCGGTCACGAGGACCACAGCAGGGTTCACCTTACGCTCCGGTGTATTCGACAAAGTTGCGCGGCGTTTCCCACAGGCGCACACAGGCGAGCTTCCCTGCGGGAATCCGGTGCTCGAGCTGCTCCCAGATGAAGCGCGCGATATTCTCGGCCGAGGGCAGGTGGGTCGCGAACCACGGGACGTCGAGGTTCAGATTCCGGTGATCCAGCAAACCATGGACGTGTTCGTCGAAGAGGGCATTGAGAATCCCCACATCAACGACGTAGCCGGTCTCGAGGCTGATCTCCCCCGCGACACAGAGTTCGACCTCGTAGTTGTGGCCGTGATAGTTGGCGTTATTGCACGGTCCGAACGTGGCGCGGTTCCACTCGTCGGAGTGTGCGGGGTTGTGGAGGCGATGGGCCGCGTTGAAGTGCACGCGACGGACAACAAGAGCGCGGGGCATTTGCGGAATCCCGGGTGAACGGGCGATGGCAGGGAGGTGTATTTCGAAGCCCGTGGAGAAACGCTTTGGCACCCTCTCCCTGTCGTCCGTCTTCCCCCGAGGGGCATGGCGTCGGACCTGGAATGTGGGCCCATCCTCGGACCTGTTGGCTCGAAACGTTGGTTCCCCACCACCGTCCGCCCACCGCTATAATATGGGCACGCATCACAGCGGTCAACGCGACTGATTTCCTTACACCACAGGAGCAACGATGGTGGAACTCCCGATCGGCATCCTGTGCCTCATCGTCTGGGGCGTGCTGCAATTCAAGGTGCAGCCTGCCACAGCCTGGTACCACATCCTGCTGGCCGCTGGCGTGATCCTCGCCGTTCGCGGAATCGCCCGTTCTCGCTGGGGCACCCTGGAACCGCGTTGACGCTGCTAGCGCCAGATGCTGGCGGCGCGCCGGGCCGCATCTTCGAGAACGGCGGGTGGGGCGACCATCGACATCCGCAGATACTCCGCTCCACCGGTACCAAAACCGCTCCCGGGGGTCAGCACGATCCCTTCGCGGGACAGTAGCAACTCGGTGGCCTCCCAGTCGGTCATGCCCGCGGGCACCGGCAACCAGAGATACATGGCTGCCGCGGGAAGCTCTACCCTGAACCCGCCCGAGGCGAATCCTGTTCCCGCAGCCTCGAAGCGCTCGCGGTAGCCGGCTCGAAGTAGTGACGACAGTTCTTCTGCGCGCTCGAACGCCGTTGCCGCTGCCAGTTGAACCACCGTCGGTGCGCCATACCCGACCAAATTGCGGCACGCGTTGAGCGCCCGACAGACCTCCGGACTCCCCACCACCATACCGACCCGCAGGCCTGCCATCGAGAAGTTCTTCGAGCCGGAATGAATCTCGATCGCCGTATCGAGGGCACCCGGGACCTGCAGCACGCTGGGCGCCGGTTCACCGCGGAAGGTCAATTCGCTATAGGCAAGATCACTCACGAACAGGATGTCGTTGGCGCGGGCAAACGCCACTGCCTCGGCGAGTCGATCGAGCGAGGTGACCGCACATGTCGGGTTGTTGGGGAAGTTCAGCACCAGCACCTTGGCGCGGCGACGAAGATCGGCCGACACCGCTCCCAGGTCCGGCCACCATTCACCCGCGGCCGAGACTGGCAGGGCGACGGTCTCGGCGCCAACGGCCATCGCAGCGCGCTCGTAGACCGGGTACGCCACGTCAGTGATGAGGACCACGTCGCCGGCATTGCAGTAGGTCTGGATCACCTGAGCAAGCGCCTCCTTCGCGCCCGCGGTCGGAACCAGTTGAGTCATCGGATCCACCGTGGCGCCAAACCGGCGCTCGAGGAACCCCGCAAAGCTGCGCTTGAATGTCGGATCACCGGTGAAGTCGGGATAGCCGTGACGCGACCGATCGTGCACCGCGGTAGCGAGCGACTCGATGATGGCATCGGGCATCGGCTGATCAGGGGAGCCGAGTGACAGATCGACGATCGCGGCACCGGTCGCGAGCCGGGCGCGCTTCTTTTCGGCGAGCGTGGCGAAGACGTACGGCTTGATCCGCTGCAGGCGTTCAGTTGGAACGGGCACATGCACTCACAAGGTCACGGGGAATGGGCGTCGGCGCGGAGGATTGTGGCAGGTCTCCGCAACGGATGCAACACCCCCGTACGACTCCGGATCAGGCTCGTACGAGATCCGGTCGGAGCGTCGCCGCGCCCCGGAGATAGACGTGCCTCGGCGCAGATTCCTGCCAGTCACGTTGCACGTGTACCAGCACGCGCAGACAGCGAGGCATGCCTCCCGGTACCGCAATCTCCTGCATGCAGAGCAGCGGCACGTGATGCCACCCCGCGCGACGAGCCGTCTCGGCCGGAAACGCCGCCGTGAGATCGGGAGTGACGGTGAAGATGGCACTGATCACTTCGGTGTCGGCAAAGTGATTTTCCCGGCGCACCTCTCGCAGCAACTCGAGGACCGCCTCGCGGATTGCCGCCGCGTCGTCGCTGGCGACGGTAATAGCGCCGCGGATCGCCCGGACGTCGGGCACCGCCAGCCATCGTCGCACCCATCGCCGGATCACGCGGCCACCTCGGCGCGCACTGCGGTCGCGATGACGACGAAGCGAGTGCAATTGTCGCCGCGGTCGGCGATATCGTGCGCCAGGACCTCGAGGCCATACAATTCTGCGGCCTCGACCCCGGCGATCGCTGCGCGGGTGTAGTCGCGGTCCGCGGCGATGCTGCGGGCGGCACCGGCGGTATCATCGACCGCCCGCATCTGCAGGCCGCGCTCGGACAGCCATCCGGCACACTGCGCCAGCGCCGCGGGATGACTCTCGACCCAGCGGATCCCCGCCACCCTGGCGCCCGGAAGTGCGAGCAGGCACTGACGGATCGGAAAGGTGGCATCCTCGACAATGACGAGCCCCGCTTCAGTGCGCAGTGCCGCCTGCGCCTCACGCACCTCACCGATCACCGAGTTCTCGATCGGGAGGATGCCGAGCTCGACACGACCCTGCGCCACCGCACGGACGACCGACGCGAAATCGCTCATCGCCTGGCGCTTGGCCCGCGGGAAGAGCTCGCGCGCCGCGAGCCACGAGAACGCGCCGGGGGCACCCTGATAGGCAATGCGAGTCATGTCGTTCCTCCAAAACGAAAAAGCCCCCTCGAGTATTGAGGAGGCTTCGGGACTGGTGCGTCGCGGTATTGCTAGCGCGTGCGCCTGTGCCCGACCCCCTCAGTGAGGAAGGCCGTAAAGCGATAGGCGAAGGTAAACATTGCGCGAGGCATGGTGACTCAGGTTACCGGGTGCAGGGGGAGGGCGTCAAGGGGAGGGCGTCACGGGGGCCACCACCCGCGTCCGGGCGAGCGCGAGGCGGAGTCCGTCGGCGAGCTTGTCGGGCGCACCGACCCCGTAGAAATGCAGGAAGAGCAAGCGCGGTTCCTCGGCCAGCAGGTGACTGTGCAGTGCCGTCACGGCGATGGCATTCGCGGTCAGGGCGTTGATCACGGGCTGTACTTCGTCCGCCGCGAGGACAAAATCACCGGTCACCGCGACGAGATTCCTGCCCGCCGACTGGACATTGATAGCCGTTGCGACGCCCATTGACGGCGGGATAAGCATCCCGCCGGAGCGAATCGAATCCTGGCGCGCGATGGCGATCTGCAGCACCCCACCCACGACCTTGCCGCGGTATCCAAGGCGATTGACGATGAGCGCCGTGTCGAGCCGGCTGTCGACCGGGGTGGCCGCGCCGCTCGTCGCGGGGGTACCCGTGAGTGCGAGCGCAGCCCGGATCGCCCGCGCGATCTGCACCGCGTCGCCGTGGGCCTCGACGTGCATGTACATCACGTGAGGCGATTCATTCAGGAGATGATTGTGCAATGCGGAGGGGACGATCGCGGACGACTGCAGACTGCGTCGCACCGGTTCGACTTCCGACGGCAGCAGCACGAGGTCGCCCATGGCCATCGCTTGCGTTCCCTCACGCTGGAAGGCGATCCACGAGCCGAGAGCAAAGGTGGGCCGAAGTGTGACCGCGCCGATCCGGACCCGGAGGTCGGCGCGCGGCATCCCGAACTTGTGAACACCGCCAGGGAGCACCGTGGCGGTGCGACCCATGGCAGCGTCGACAGCCTTCCAGTCATCACCCTGAGCGAGCAGCGACGCTGGCAGGAGCAGAGCGAGTGAGAGCGCGGTACGCAGGGCGGTGGCAGACATAGGGTCCCCTGGAAATGGCGAGTGTGCTGTGCCGAGGAGACGAGTGGACCTTTGCTTGCCCCACGGGTGACCTACGGCAACAGATTCCCCGGCGCCATCAACCCCTGCGGATCGAGCGCGTGCTTGAGGGCCGCCATCGCATCGACCTGGATCCGGCTCAACTGCAACGGAAGCCACCGCTGCTTGATCTTGCCGATGCCATGCTCGGCCGCCACGGTGCCGCCCATCGCGATCACCCGCGTGAGGGTCTCCAGCAACACCCGATCGACCGCCTCGATCTCCGCCGGGTTCTTGCAGATGAAATTGAAGTGCGGATGGCCGTTGCCGGCGTGGCCGAAGATGGTCGGGTTTTCCACTCCGTGACTCGCCGCGACTCCCCGCGCCATCGCGATCGCCTCGGGCAACAGTCCATATGGCACGGCCCAGTCGGTACCGACCCGAATCCCGCCGGTGGCCTTGTGCCGGCCGCCGTATTCGCCGAGCACGGCCGGGACAGCGTGGCGCAGCCGACGGGCGACACGAATGCTCGCATCGCTATCGAACACCAGCATATCATCGGTGACGGCGTGGTGCCGTTCGGCGAGCGCGAGCCAGGCATCGAAGTCGAGTTCCTCGTCGCCGCGGCTCTCCTGCTCGGTGTAGATGAATGCCTTGCCGCTCCATTGCGCCCCGCCCTCTTCCGCGCGGACGATCTCGAGCGCACCGCTGTCGAGGAATTCCAGGCAGCGTGGATGCATCGTGCCGGCGTCCATCGCGCTGCGTGCAGCGACGACAAATGCCAGCGCATCGCGCTCATCCGCAAACGGAATGCCGATGCCTGTCACCTTCTCCGGCAAGGGCAGCAGAGCCAGTTCCGCAGAAACAACAACACCGAGGGTCCCCTCGCTGCCGATGAACCAGTCGATCGGATCCTGCATCGGGGCGTAGCCGACGGTGTTCTTCTCGAGCCGGGTGCGGCGCAGCTCCACCTCTTCCCCACTCGCGAGCACGACGGTCAGCGCCCGCACGTGCGGCCGGGTCGCCCCGTACCGGAGAGAACGTGCGCCCGAGGCGTTGCAGGCGATCGCGCCACCGAGCGAGGCTTCCTCTTCGCTCGTGGGATCGACGGCGAAGAGGAGGCCGTGCTCCGCGAGCTGGCGCTTGAGCTGGGCCACACCGATCCCGGGGCCGACCCGCACCGTCCGCGCGGCGACATCGAGGTCAGAGACCTGATCGAGGCCGCGGAGCGAGAGCAGGATTCCGTGATCGGTGATCGCCGCGGCGGTCATGCTGCTCTGCCCGCCGGCGGAGGTCACCGATGTGCCGTCGGCACTGGCCTGCTTCAGCAGGTCCACGACCTCGGCGGCCGCAACGGGTCGCGCGACGAGGTCCGGAATCATCTCGATGCCTGACGCGTCGGCACTGAAGGCCTGGCGAACCGCGGGATCGCTGGACAGAATGTCGTGTACCACGAGTTCAGATCTCCCAGTTCGACAAGAGCACGCCACGCGCTGCCGCTTCGGGGTGGCTGCCGAGCGTGAGCCGGAGATCGGTCCACTGCACCCGGAAGCCGTCGGCGACGAGCATCGTATAGAGTTCGCGATAGTGCGTCTGGCAGCGCAACGAGAAATGCGTCAGCCCGAGCGCGGCAGTTTCGTGCTCGACCGCCGCGATCACCTCGACGGCGGTGGCTGTATCGGGCGCGACCAGCTTCAGGATCCGAAGCTCCTCCACCGGGCGTCCCTGGGCGAGTGGCGCTGTATGCCAGAGTGCAAAGCCGCGCAGCGCACCGTCGGCCCCACGCAGCAGCGTCGCGTCACCCACCTTGTATTCGAGCGTGAGATCGATCTCCCGGGTGAAGTCGACACCGGTGCAGACGGCATCGGCGAGAAGTCGGCACTCATTGATGACGGGGCGTGCGGCCGAAGCAGAGAGCTCACCGAGACGCTCCCCGACCCGTTCCTGCTGGCGCGGGTCGTCGCGCTGCAAGGTGATGGTGAGCGGCGATGGCACAAAGCCGAGTCGCGAGTAGAAGCCGATGTTGTCGATTGTGCGCGGCATCGTTTCGAGGCCGATGGTGGTGGCCCCCTGGGCGATGAGCCATTCGACGCCCGCCAGCACGATCTGCCGACCGAGCCCCTGCCCCTGTCGATCGGGCCGGACGGCGAGCGGCCCCATCCATCCTTCGCTCCCCGTCTGGTGCACGATGTTGAAGGCGATCATCTCTCCTCGCCCGTCGCGCCAGAGCATCGCACCGTCGCCGGCATCGGCGATGGCGAACTGCCAGATCAGAGGGTTGAGATAGGGCACTCGCACACCCGAGAGGCCGTCCTTCCGGTAGCGCTCGGTGAAGGCATCGGAGAAGACACGATTGAGCGGGTCGATGTCGCGTGGCTTCACCCGCTCGGGTCCGGCTACAGTACGATCAGGCCGCCACATCGCTCAGCTCCGGAGTTTCGTCAGTGGCCGTCGTGACACCCTTCTCGACATCGTAGGTCATCCGGATCACCCGGTCGAAGGCGTCACGCATCCCCTCGACGTGCGTGATCAGCACAACTTGCGGGAAGCGATCCGAGAGCGCCCGGAGCAGGTCGAGCACCGACCCGCGGCGCTCCTCGTCGAGCGATCCGAAGATTTCGTCCAGCACGAGCAGGGTGAGCGGCTGCCCGGCACGTTCAGCGATCATCTGGGAGATCGCCAGGCGTAGCGCGAGATTCACCACATCTTCCTCGCCGCCCGAGATCACCGGCTTGGCCTCGCCATCTTCGACGATCGTCGGAAGATACGACTCGTCGAGGTCGAGGTCGGGGTAGCGTCCGCCCGTGAGTTCACTGAGCAGGAGTGAGGCCCGCTCGGCGAGTTCGGGCCGGAGCTGGAGATTGAGTTCGTGGCGCAAGTCGGTGAAGGCCCGATCGAGTTCCTGGAGCAGTCCGAGTCGCACGCCGAGACGCGTCGCCGCCTCCGCCTTCGCCTGTCGATCCGCCTGGCGGGAGAGTGCCGTCACCTGCTGCCGCTCGCCTGCCTCCACCAACGTCGTCGCCCGTGCGACTGCCACTCGCGACGCCTGCAAACCGGCCTCGATTTCCCGCAGGTTCCGTTCGAGCGCGGCGAAGCCTTCGGGATCCCAACCCAGGGCCACAACGCGCTGATCGAGCGCCGCGAGCTCCGCCTCGGCGGCACTGGCTCGCTGCTCGGCAATGGCAGCGTCGGCGAGGAGCGTTTCCGCCCGGGTGGCGAGCCCGATCAGCTGATCGTGTTCGCGTCGCAACGGTTCGAGTTCGGCGAGGCGGGTGCGCACGCTCTCGTGGCGCGCGGCATCGTACGCTGCTGCGGGGCCGGCCAGCTCTGCCTCGAGTTGCACCAGCTCGGCGGCGAGGCGATCACGCTCGACTTCGAGATCGCGACGCTGGCGGATCTGCGCTTGCGCCTGCCCCAGTGCCTCGGTGGACTTGCGCAGCTCCTGCTCGAGTCGCTGCCGCTCGGCATCGAGCTCGGTGAGTTCCGCGGGCGCATCCTTGAGTTGGTCGGCGCGCTGGCGGAGGTACTGTCCGTCGACGGCCACCTCTTCGAGCTGTCGCGTCAGCAAATCGAGGAGCGACTGGAAGTCCTTCCCGAGCGGCCGGCCGCAGGTCGGGCAGATTCCTTCAGGCCCGCGTGCCTCGATCAGCTCTCGCTGCTCCTTGAGTTCGCGATAGCGATCACGGAACTGTTCCAGGCGCGTGCGGACTTCCTGACCATCCTGGGTCCAGCGGGTCCGCCGCTCCTCGTTCTGGCGATCGGCGGCGTCGCGCAGCAACAAGGCATCAGCCCGCGCGATCATCAACTGGTCAACGCGCGCGGCGTCGGGGAGCACGGCGAGCTGCGGCGCGAGTTCCTCGGCGCGTCGCCGCGCCTGGTCGCGCCGCGCAGCGCTCTTCGAGCGCGCGCCCCACGCCGCCGAAGCCTGGTCGAGCAACTCGCGCTCGGCCGTGAGGGCCGTCCATTCGCTGGTGGCCGCGGCGGTTTCGGTGAGGCGCGTGCGCGCCCGCAAGGCGGTGGCGAGTTCGCGATCGAGTGCCTCGAACGACGCGCGCGCCGCGGCCACCTTTCCCTCGGCGACACGGCGTTCGCCGTCGAGCGACTGCCACGCCGTGCGACGTGCCTCAGCGGCCGTCCAGTCAGGCGTGAGCGCAGCGAGGCGCGCCGAGGCAGACTGTTCTCCGGCAAGCGCAATATCCCGCTCCCGGCGCGACCCCGCGAGCGCCGCCGCGGCCGCGGCAAGCTCGGCCTCGAGCGCCGCCGGATCGGCCAGCCCCTGCTCGATCCCCGTCAGCTCGGCGCGGAACGACGTGCGCCGATCGCGCAGCCGATCCTGTGCCTCGCGCAATTTTTCATAGCCGAGAACGCGCGAGAGAAACTGTGCGCGCTCGGTGGCCCCCATTGCCGCCATCACCGCGAGTTCCTTCTGCCCGGTGAAATAGGTGTTGAAGAACTCGTCGCGTGTCATACCGAGGAGCGCGGTGACCCGATCAGTCACTGCCCCGGTGCTGTTCGCGATGAGGTGTCCATCCTGCGACAGCTCGGCCGTGGTCAGCGTCCGCGTGATCGAGTAATGATGGATTCCCAGCGAGAAGTCGAGGGTGACCTCGAACCGGGAGCGGGGCGGTGCCCCGCGACGACGCAGCGTTTCGCGGGTGCCGCGCGTGGCCGGCACACCGTACAACGCGTAGGCGATCGCCTCGAGCAGTGTGGTCTTGCCGGCGCCGTTCGGGCCGATGATGCCGATCAGCCCGACACCGAATTCCAGGTCTGTGAGCTCGTGCTGCCGAAAGTTCACAAGACGAAGCCGCTGCAGCAGCATCAGCCCTCCCCGTGGTCGCGGGCGACCGACGCGAGGAGTTCCATGCCTTCGGCGACGAACGCGGTGCGATCCATCCCGCCGGGTAGCGGCCGACGCGCGAGGAAATCCTCGAGCATCTCGGGGAGCGTCTGTCGGCTTCCGGGTGCCGCATTGCCGACGCTGCGCTCGGTCGCCTCGGGGCGCCGGAGGTCGAGCTGGAAGTGCAACGCGAAGGCCTTCCAGGCGCGGATCTTTGCATGATCGAGTTCGCGCCCGACTGCGCGCGGGACGTTGCGCACCACCTGGCGAACCACGGCCTCGGCAATCCCGCCCGGCACGCTCTCGACCGCCTCGGTAAGGAGTCGATCCAGCTCGGGCGCGGCAAGCTCGGCGCCGTCGAGCGCTGGCAGGTCGAGAACCCGCCGCGGCGGTGCAATCGGTTTGCGAGTCACTTCGCCGGTGGCCAGATCGACCAGCAACCACCCCTTTCCAGCGATGCGCTGCCGCCGCTCCTCGTGCAGCTCGCCCCAGGGGTTCGGACTCACATACTCCAGCGCGCCGGAATACCAGACGCGTTCGCTCATTTCGTGCTGCACGTGGTAGTGGCCCAGCGCGACGTAGCTCCAGGCGCCGCGTCCGAGGTCCGCTTCCGAGAGGTGGGCACCGCCCGGCTCCGCCACCCCACGATCATCCCCGAAGAGACCGGGCGTCTCGCCGTGGAGCACCAGCACCTGATATTTCGCGGCGCCCGCCGGCTCGAGGCCGGGGCGCGGCTCCTCGAAGAGTGCCTGATGCGGGACAGCGAGGACACTCAGATCAAGTGCCGGATACTCGAGGCGACGAGCACTGTCGAGCGCGACATCGATGCCGAGCTCGGGGAACAACCCGAAGATCGAGACAGTATCGCTCGAGCGGGGCGTATCGTGATTTCCCGCAATCACCACCACCGGGGCATCCGGAAGCGCGGTGCGCAGCCGGAGGAATTGCCGGTATGCCAGGAGGATCGCCGAATTGGTGGGCCGCACCGCGTGGAACAAGTCACCGGCGACGATCACCGCGTCGGGCCGCTCGGCGATGATACCGTCTATGGCACGCTCGAAGGCCAGCGCAACATCAACCTCGCGTTGATTGTGCCCGCGCGCTGTCAGCCGGTGGTACTGCCGGAATCCGAGGTGCAGGTCGGCGACGTGGGCGATGCGCATCGATCAGTAGGGTGCGAACGGATCGTCGTCGTTGCGCGCGAGCGGCGCGATACCGCGGCGCGGTTCGACCGGACTCGTGGCAATGGTGCGCCTGAGGCAGCCGCGGAAGAAGGCGAGCACATCGTCGGGGCGCCGTTGTGCGGTGGCGCTCAGGGCACGCCGCACTTCATCATCGGGGCGCCCGTCGATCGCGGCCCGCACGGCATCTGCGGCGATACTCGCGTCCACCGCCTTGAGCCGCTCGATCACGGCATCGGCGAAGGGGAGGTCGATCGCAGGTGGGAAGCGCTCGACACCTTCGCGCCCCGAGAGTGAGGCCGGGCGCGGGAAGCGCACGAAGATCGGTTGCGTAAAATGCGGGTGCCGGAGCAGCAACTCTCCCTTGGGCAGCGCTGCGAGCTTCGCCTTCACCGCCGGCGACAGTGTCGCGTAGCCCGGCATCGCGAGTTCGTCGCTGTCCATCCGGCCGTAGACCGTGGTGCCGGCGTTCCCGGTGACCCGGCGAAGGACCTGCGAACGGAATTGCTGGGCCGAGAAGAGCACGAGCCCGAGGTAGCGTCCGCGCTCTGACAGATCGAGCAACATCTTCTTGACGTAGTTGTCCGGTCCGTCGGCGGCCGCGTACTTGTTGAGCTCATCGACGAAGACCACCACGTGATCGACACCGAGGTCGCGACGCTCGAGATGCTCGCGCAGCTTGGAGATCACCCGGGCGAAGACGAGGTCCTGGGCGAGCGGGTCGACGCCGGCCACATCCACCACGGTGATCGACTTGTCGCGGAAGGCGCCCCACGGCAGGTCATTCGCGATGCCGTCATCAGTGACGAGCCCCTTCGAGCGGGTCGCGATATTGCCGAGGCGATTGCGGATCTTCCGGATCGTGGCGACGTGATGGGTCCGCCACACCTCGGCGCCGCGCTGGTTGGTCTCGAGGAAGTTGAAGATGGCCTGGAAGAATTCGTCGAGGTCGGCAAAGCTCATCACCTCGAACGGCGCGCCGCGCAGTTCAGCCGCCTCGAAGCGCTTCCCGACCACCCGTTCGGCCAGGAAGTCGATCAGGGCATCCGACTTCGCGTCCACGTCGTCACGATTCAGGACGACTTCGGCGTAGTCGAGCACTTCACGCAGCCCCCAGACCAGGGGTGCGACGTTGGCGCGCAATGCCGGATTGCTCCGGAGCGTGTTGAGGTTCACACCATCGGGCTTGAACGGCGCGAAGACGGTCACATCGGCGAACGGCGCCGCATGCAGCCCGAGGCGGTGCCAGAGGGCAAGGTCTTCCTCGGTCAGCGCGGTGGGCTGATCGAGGAAACAGAGATCCGGTCCCTTCACGTTGAAGCAGACCGCAGCGACGCTCCCCTTCGTGGCAGGAAAGGTCTGGAAGATGCTCGAGAGCAGGAAAGTCACGGCACTCGTCTTGGTCGCGAGGCCGGAGACACCGGTGATGTTGAGATGTGCGGCTTCGGGGCCGAGCAGGAAGTCGGCGTCGAGCAACACCGGGGCCGAGAGTCCGCCGGCAGCGTACACACCAATCGGAATTCCAGTGGAGGCATCCTCGCGGACATAGGCATCCATTCGCAACGCAATCCGCACGTCGGCGTCACTCGCCAGGGTCACGCCGCCGAACGGCACCGGCTGCATCGGCTCCTCAGGAAGCTGGCGCAGGACCGCCGCGCTCCAGAGACGGATTTCGGGCCGTAGTGTCGGCTCGTTTGCCACGTTGGCCGGATCACCGTCGGCGCCAATCACGGCGTCGAGCGGGCGCGCAAGATCGGCGTAGGCAAAGCCTTCCATCACGACCCCGAACACCGTGCGGCCTTCGCCTTCGACGCGCACAATCGTCCCGATCCCCAGCGTGGCATCGGGCGCAGTCCAGAAATGGAACTGATGCGGCGTACTCGGCTTCATCTCGGTGGCGACCACACGACCCAGAATGCTCATCGCGTCAGCTCCCCTGGGCCCGCAAGAAACGCTCGACATCATGGATGCCGTAGAGCAACCGATCGGCACGCGCATCATTCGCGAGCGGTGCGCGTTCGGCGAGCAAGTGACGCGACAGGGTGTCGGCCGCTGCAATGGACGACTCACTCGCGGTGACCTCGATCCGCACCAGCCCGTGAAAGAGATCGCGGCCTGCAAAGTCATGCAACCGCAGGCCCCAGGCGTACACCGGGGCAACGCGCGAACTCGCGGGTTCGAAAATCGAGCTACGACATCCCGCCGGCACCGTCAGGTAACACTCCAGGGCATCGCCCTCGAACGGGAGTGAGGCGTGGCTCTTCACGACGCCGATCATCCGCGGATCGGTGGCCCAGTCGGGCGAGGCACTCAAGGAGCCATCGACAATCAGCCAGCCGTCATTGTTCGCCCTGAAATCTCGCGCCGCGCGAATTTCGAGTTCGCCCCGCACGCGGTCGACCACGGCGTTGGCCCGCTCGAGATCACGGATCGGGTGAGGTGATTCCTCGACATCGGTGGCGATGGCGTCGTAACCGTCGAGGGTACCGCCGAGCTGCGCCAGCGTCTCGGGGCGCGCCGTCACAATCCGCCGCTGCATCACCACGGCCGCGTGCAACAGTCGCTGCCGCCGCACTCGCACCGCGGCACGTATCACCGCCGCCATGACCGGCGCGGTGCCGACGTACCCGACCAGTTCGACATGCTGCGTCCCATCGAGAAAGCCGACCTCGGCGTCCCACGGCACCGGTTGCCCGAGCGGGTGGTGCGCCATTGGCGATTCGATCAGGCGCGCCGGACGATAGCTCGCATCACCGCGGCGTCCTTGCGCCGACTCGGACGGAGCGTCACTCGGCCGTCCTCCCGCGAGAGCGAGGCGACGACGCAGGGCAGCAAATGGTGAGGCGGGCATCAGCGCGCGCGGGGCGCGATCAGGCGAGATCGGGAAGCGGCGGGACGTCTTCGAGCCAGAAACCGGCGAGTCGCTGCGATGCATCCACTTCGACCAGAAAACGATCGGCAACCCGGATCGGCTCCACCGGCCGTCGGGTGCCGATGCGTACGTGATAGACCCGCTCTCCCGGATCGGCCGACGCGGTCAGCGTGGCATCGAATTCCAGCGCCGACGTGCCCCGCTTCGCTGCGCGTGAGGGCACCACCACCTGTCCTGCGCGGGCCTCGACAGGCGCCGCGAGTCCCGCCATCGTGGTGACCTCAGGCCACACCACGATGTCGAGTCCGCAGAGCACACCACCTGCGACGTCAATCACCGCGATCGAGCCTTCATCGTCATTCAGCTCGACGGTGCCGGTATAGCCGGCGCCGTGCGGAGCGCTCGCGAAAGTTCCGCTGAGAATGTCGGTCTCGGCATCGCGCCGCCACGAGAATGCCGGCAGTGGGCCGGGGAGCGCGAGGACGTGAATCTCGAGCGCCATCAGCTGGGCCCGCCGACCTTGGCGATGAAGCGCATCAGGCGATCGCAGGCGGCTTCGAGTTCGACATCCGACACGCTGTAGGAGAGCCGGACCCAGCGATCGTCACCGAAGGCGAGCCCCGGCACCAGCGCCACGCCCTCCTCCATCATCAGTCGATCGCAGAAGGCCGCGCCACCCATGCCGGGGGCAAGACCATCAACGCGGAAGAAGATGTAGAACGCGCCGTGCGGTTCGACGAACTCGACGCCTGGCGCCTGGTCCTGGAAGCGGGCCACGAGATAATCGCGCCGACGCCGGAATGCGGCCACCATCTTGTCGACTTCCACGTCTTCGGCCGGATTGCCGAAGGCTTCGGCGGCCGCCCACATCGCCGGCTGATTCGCACCCGTGGTGGTATGGCTCTGGAAGGCGGCCATCGCCTTGACGAGTTCCGGTGGTGCGTACGCCGCCCCGATGCGCCACCCCGTCATCGCGTAGGCCTTGGAGGCGCCGTAGATCACCACGCTGCGGTCGAGGACGCTGTCGTCGAGATCGAAGAGGGATGGTGCCGGACCCGCGCCGTAATAGATCCGCCGATAGATCTCGTCGGAAATGAGCCAGATGTCGTGTTCACCGCACCACGCGGCAATGGCGGCGAGCTCTGCGCCCGTGTACACCGACCCGGTCGGATTGCAGGGCGAGCAGAGGATGAGCCCCTTGGTCGATGGATCACGATGCCGCTCGAGATCGGCGACCGAAACCTTCAGCCCCCACTCGGGATCGCCTGGCACCATCACCGGCGTGGCGCGTGTGAGATGCACGATCTGCGGATACGACACCCACGCCGGCGAGGGAATCAGCACGCTATCACCGACGCCGAAGAGTGCGAAGCAGGCATTGAAGAGCGACTGCTTCGAACCATTGCTCACGATGAGACGTTCCGGATCGACCGCGCGGTCACCACTCATCCGCGAAAGCGCGCCGGCCATCGCGCGACGCAATTCGAGGATGCCCACGTTGGGCGGGTAGCGAGTCTTGCCGCCACGAATCGCTTCGATCCCGGCCTCCGCCACCATGGCAGGCGTGTCGAAATCGGGTTCGCCGACGCCGAGATCGAGCACGTCCTCTCCGGCCGCCTTGCGACGCTTTGCCTCCGTGCTGATGGCCACTGTTTCCGAGGTCTTCAGGTAGGCAAGGTTCGGTGACGGTCGAAACGTCATGCGGGCACGGATCCGGCTGGAAGTGGCTGGGGCGCTGGGAGGGGAAACCTTTGCCGCTCCGATGCCTGTGTCAACCGCACGAGAGCCAGCTCGAACGCTTGGCCGCGCCGGGTCGGCCGAGTAGTTTGCCTCCGCAGCAGAGCCCAGATGGACCAATTGACAATCGAGGAACCGGTGTCGGATTTCGAATCGTGGGGGCTGGCGCCCGTCGTGGCGGCCGGCATGGAACGTCTGGGGTGGAATGGCGACAGCGCACTCGTGCGTGATGTAGTTCCACCGATCGTGCGTGGCACCAATCTCGTCGCGGTGCTGCCGCCCGCCCCGGCCTGGGCCGGACCAATCGCCGCCGGGCTCCTCGGCGGGCTCCTCGGTCGTGCCGACGGTGGCCGGGTCCTCGTGCTGACCGCTCCCGCGCTGGTTCCCGAATGGGGCGCCTTGCTGGCCGGTCTCGCCGACGGGAGCGCCCTCCGCATCGAAGCAGCAACCGGTGCATCGCGCGCCGCGCGCCGCCTCAAGGCCGACGCCGTCGATATCCTCGTCGCCTCCCCCGACACCGCACTCACCCTGCACACTCGCTCCGCCCTCGGCGTCGATCGCATTGCCGCGATCGTCTTCGCGTGGCCCGAAGACTGGGACGCCGATGAAGCGATCGCCGTGCTGTTGCAGGACCTCCCCAAGGATGCCCAGCGGGTGGTGATCACCGCGCGTGCCGAGCGGCTCGAAGGAAGCGATGGGTTGGTCGAGCGGTATGCCCGACGTGCCCTCGTCGTTGGTGCGCCGGCGGCCGACGCCAATCCGACGCCGGCCGGCCCGGTCCGCACCGTGCCCTCGACCTGGTCGAACCGTCCGGCCACGATCGCCGCGCTCCTCGAAGCGACCGACCCACATCGCCTGACGATCTGGACCGCCGACACCCGCGACCACGCCTTGCTCCGCAGTGCGCTGGGCGGCCTGGGCGACGGCATCTCGCTGTTGAGCCAGACGATTCCCGATGGTGGCACGATCGTCTGTTACGATCCGCCAAGCCTTGAGGCGCTGCGTGCGCTCACGGCCGCCGGCGACGTCGTGCTGCTGGTCCCGCCTGGAGTCGAAGGGCACGTGGCCCGGGTGGCCGCGCCGCGCCGACCGATGCTCCTCGAGTCGGCGGCGACCGCCCTGATGCGTCGCGATGCCGGGGTGCGCGGGCAGGTCCTTGCCGCGCTCGAACACGGCCCCGACGCAGCGGCACTCTACGCCCTCGCTCCGCTCTTCGAGCGATTCGAGCCACAGGTGGTCGCTGCGGCGCTGTTCGGGCTCTGGCGCGGCGCTGAGGCACGCCGTGAGGCGCTCCCGGTCGTTCAGGCGATGCCGGTCCAGAGCGCGACGCCCGTGGGCGGTCTCGCCGTCGCCAAACTCTGGGTCGGTGCCGGCAAGAAGGACGAAGCGACAGTTGGGGATCTCGTCGCGGTGCTGGTGAAGGAAGTCGGCATCGATCGCTCCCTCATCGGGCGGGTCGAATTGCGCGATACTTTCACGCTGGTGGAAGTGCCGGCGGCGGATGCCGACCGGATCGCCGAGAAGCTCACCGGGCTCACGATTCGCCGGCGGCGGCTGACGGCGCGCGTCGACCGGGGGCCGACCGAGCGACCGGGTGGCTCGATGCGAGGCGGGGGGAGCACTGGCGGGAGTGGCGGGCGGCCGCCGTTCCGGCCGAGGAGCTGAAACGCCGACGGGCCGCCCAGCGGGGCGGCCCGTAGTCCGACTGCGGACTTCCTGCGGTGTTACTTGGCCTTGTTGACGAGATCCTTGAGACCCTTGCCCGGACGGAACGCAGGCACCTTGGACGCCTTGATCTTGATGGTGGCGCCGGTCTGCGGGTTGCGGCCTTCGCGGGCGGCGCGCTTGCGGACTTCGAAGCTGCCGAAACCGGTCAGGTTGATGCTGCCGCCCTTCTTGAGCTCCTTGGCAAGGAGGCCTTCGGTCGAGAAGAACAGGTCCACGATCTCGCCGGCATGCGCCTTCGAGGTATCGAGGGCCTTCGCGACCGCTTCGATCATCTCCATCTTGTTCATGATGAGCTCCTGGGAAATGTTGGGTTGGATCCGATCGCGGGCCAGTGTGGCCCCGACGGCGGAGAATATGGGACACGCGCTCGAAACAACGCAAGATGCTTGACAAATCCGGATGCGTGCCGCTGCATCCCGCACGGCAAGCGGACTTCCGGCTGACACCCCCTTGACGAATCCCCAATGACCCTACCTTCCCGACCCGGACGCATCGAAGTGGTGGCCGGAGTGATGTTCAGCGGCAAGAGCGAAGAGCTGATCCGGCGGGTCCGCCGGGCCCTCATCGCGAAGAAGCGCGTGCAGGTTTTCAAGTCGCATCTGGACCAGCGATACCAGGGACTCCATCACGTCTCGAGTCACACGGGCATCGCGCTGGAAGCCGCGCCAATAGACCGTTCCGACGAGATCCTGCGCCGGCTTCCGGAGCCCGAGCTGATCGATTTCGTCGCCGTTGACGAGGTCCAGTTTCTCGATGCCGGCATCGTCGAGGTGGCGACCCATCTCGCCGAGCGCGGCGTCCGGGTCGTGCTCGCCGGGACCGACACCGACTTCCGCGGCGAGCCCTTCGGGATGATGGGCCACCTGATGGCGATCGCCGAGGAAGTGACCAAACTCCAGGCCATCTGTGTGGTCTGCGGCGACCTGGCCTGCCGCAACCAGCGGCTCGTGGACGGGCGTCCGGCCCGGTGGGACATGCCGGTCGTGATGGTGGGCGGGAGCGAAAGTTACGAGGCGCGCTGCCGGCGCTGCTTCCAGGTGCCTCGCCTCGCCGAGGACCAGGTCCCCCTGTTGTGACCAAAGTCGTCGCCCTGACCGGCAACGTCGCTGCCGGCAAATCCACCGTGGCGAATCTGCTTCGGAGCTGGGGCGCCACGGTGATCGACGCCGATGCCCTGGTGCGCGAACTGCAGCGCCCGGGGCAGCCGGTCTACGCGGCGATCCTCGGGCACTTCGGGCCGGCGATGCGTCGGGCTGACGGCGCCCTCGACCGGGCGGCGTTGCGGCGGCGGATCGTCTCCGATCCCGCCGCCAAGCGTGACCTCGAGGCGATCGTGCACCCCGCGGTCGAGCGGCAACGGCAGGAGCTCGTCGCAGCGGCGCGCCGCCGGGGCGACGAAGTGGTCATCTGCGACATCCCGCTCTTCTTCGAGGCGGTGGACCCGGCCCTCTTCGATGGTGTCATCCTCGTGGACGCACCGGTTGCCTACCGCCACGCCCGGTTGGTCCACGATCGGGGGCTCCCGGCCCATGAAGCCTTCGCGTTGATCGCCGCCCAGGTACCCACCGACGGGAAGCGACCGCGGGCGACCTGGATCATTGACAACGACAGCGATCGTGCGAGCCTCGACGCCCGGACCCGAGCGGTCTGGGAGGCGATCCGCCGCTGACAACCCAGCTCTGGCTCGACACCACGCCCCGTGCGGAATGGGAGCAGATGGCCGTCGATCACGCGCTGCGTGACCTCGCGGAAGCAGAACGCAGCGACGTGCTGCGACTCTATCAGTGGTCGACCAGTACTGTTTCCTTCGGCGCGAACGAATCCGCCGCGCGCCACTGGCAGCGTGATGCACTCGAACGAGCCGGTGTCCCGACGGTGCGACGTCCGAGCGGCGGACGCGCCGTCTGGCACGACGAGGACGACCTCACTTATGCCTGCGCCGGTCCGCTGACGACGTACGGGGCGCCGCAGGTGGCCTATCGCACGATTCACGAATGGCTGGCCGCCGCACTGGCGCGACTCGGCATCGCCGCGACCCTCGCGCCGCCGCCCTCCCGGTTGCCCGGATTGCGTCGTGGTGCCTGCTTTGATGTGGCGATCGGCGGTGAGGTGATTGTCGGCGGTGGCAAGGTCATCGGCTCGGCTCAGGTGTTGAGCCCACTGGCACTGTTGCAGCATGGCGCCATTGCGCGTGCAGCGCGAACCACCACGCTGGCACGCTTCCGCGCCGGGAGCAACGCCGATAGTGACGAGGCGGCGCCGCACGTCGTGCCGATACTACCGGCTGCTGCAGCGCTGAGTGCGGCGATCGTGCAGGAATGGCTGGATCGTGGCGCCCGGATGATCGATCCGGAGTTGACCGCGCGGGCGAACCTCGCCAGCGTGAAGCACGTAGCACGGTACCGCGATCCGCTCTGGACGTGGCGCCGATGATGGGTCCCCCGCTCCCGCTGCCGAGGTCGCCCTGATGCGTCGAACCTTCCTGCTCATCTTTGCTCTCGTCGCACCGCTCGCTGCACAACAGACTCGTACTGTGCCGGGCACGCTGGTCATGGGCATCGGACAGGAAGTCACCCGGCCGTTTCCGATCGTCGGGTCGACCACCACGGCCGATGCCGATGTGGCCGACCAGATGTTTCTCCGGCTCGCCGGGCTCGCCGCCTCACTGCGCACCACCGGCGATGACGCCCTGCGCCCCGAGCTCGCCCGAGCCTGGCGGCGCGTCGATTCACTCACCATCGTCTTCGACCTCGATCCCCGCGCGCACTGGCACGATGGCAAGCCCGTGGTCGCGAACGACGTGGTGTTCGCCTGGAAGTTGATGTCCAATCCCGTCGTCGCCTACAACGGCCTGGCCACCCTGGAGCCGATCGCGGCCGTAGAGGTCGCCACACCACAGAGCGTTCGAATCCGCTTCCGGCGTTCGTTCCCCGAACAGGTGTATCTGGCGGGCTTCAATCTGATTCCGATGCCGGCCCACTTGCTCGAACGGATGCCGGCGGAATCCATTCTCACCTCGGCGTGGGCGCGCGAGCCGGTCGGGAATGGACCGTACCGATTCGTGCGACGGGTTCCGGGCGAATTCACCGAACTTCAAGCGAACCCGGCGTTTCACCTCGGCAAGCCGGGTATCGGACGGCTGCTCTTCCGCTACGTCGCCGACGCCACCGCGCGGAAGAATCTGTTGCTCAGTGGCGAAACCGATGTGCTCGAAGGCGTGCCGCTCGCAAACGTGGCAGAGCTCAAGACCCAGCCGCAGCTCCGGCTCATCACGGTGGCCAGCAACATCCTGTCATACGCGCTCTTCAACAGCCGGAATCCTGCGGACACCGCGCAGCCCAATCCAATCCTGAGTGATGTTCGGGTACGCGAGGCGCTAACGCTCGCGCTGGACCGGCAGACGATGGCGGCCTCGGTCTGGCAACCCGGCGTGGGAATTCCCGACGCGGCTCAGTCGCAGCTCTGGGGCTGGATCACTCCCGGAGGCGTCCGCGGCGCACAGCAGAACCTGCCGCGCGCCAAGGCCCTGCTGGCAGCTGCGGGCTGGCGCGACAGTGACGGTGACGGGATCCTCGACCGCAACGGGAAACCACTGCGACTCACGGTGCTCCTCCCCAATTCGCCGACGCGACGCCCGGTGGGAATCCAGGCGCAGCAGATGTGGCGCGCGGTCGGGGTGCAGGCAGATCTCGATCTCGTCGAGCGTGCGGAGTATGGCCCCAAGCGGGAGTCCGGCCGGTGGGATCTCGATTTCGCTGGTGCGAGTCAGGATCCTGCTCCCTCATCACTGGTGCAAAGCTGGTCGTGCACGACCGCAACCACGCCGGGTACTTCGAACGTCGGCCACTGGTGCGATTCAGCCTTCGACCGATTGACCCGGGTCGCGACCACGAGCAAGCAACCCGTCGCCGCATGGGGTGCCGTGATTGCGCGGATGAGTGCGTGGCATCCTGCCATCTTCCTCGCCGCTCCGGTCAGTCTGGTCGCCGTACATCAGCGATTCACCAATGTCACCATCTGGCCGTCGAAGAGCTGGCGCTCGCTCTGGCTCTGGCGCGTGAAGCCAGAACTGGCCCTGCCGCGCGATCGCTAGCGTGAACCACTGGCTCCTCCGGCGTGGAGCCGACGCGCTCATCACCGCGCTGGTGGCGGCGATCGCGCTGGTCGTGCTGGTGCACCTGCTGCCGGGCGATCCCCTCACCGCACTGGTCGGCGACAAGGGTGCCACTCCGGAGCAGCTCGCGGCACTCACGGCACGTTGGGGAACCGACCGTCCGCTGCCGACCAAGGTACTCGACTATTTCACGGCGCTCGCGCGTGGTGACCTGGGCTATTCAATGACGCGCGGGATTCCCGTCGGCACCGTGCTCCTCGAACGGATCGGCCCGACCCTGCTGCTCGGCTCGCTCACGCTCCTCGTCGATTTCACGCTCGGACTCGCGCTCGGACTCTGGGCCGCGCTCCATCCGGAGAGCTGGCGCGCCAGGGCCCTCGGCGCCCTCTCCATTCTCGGTTACGCCGTACCGTCGTTTGTCGCGGGGATGCTGCTGGTCTGGCTCTTCGGAATCAAGCTGCCCTGGCTGCCGGTCGCCGGATACCGCAATGTGCTCCTGCCGGTCGATGCCGACGCGGGCGCGATCTTCGTCGATCGTGTGAGGCACCTGGTGTTGCCGCTCACGGCCATGGTCATCGCCACCATCGCGGTCCCATTGCGGCAACAGCGCGCGGCCGCACTCGCCGTGGTGAATGCACCGTGGGTCCGGGCGGCGCGCGCACGCGGCGTGTCGCCGGCGGCGGTAGCGTGGCGACATTGCTGGCGGCCCGCGCTCACCCCGATCGTCACGCTCTTCGGGCTCTGGCTGCCGATGCTGGTGGCTGGTGCGGTGTTCATCGAAGGACTCTTTGGCTGGCCGGGTCTCGGGTCGCTCATCGCCGAGGCGACGCAGGCGCGTGATGTGCCGCTGGTGATGGGTGCCGGATTGCTGCTGGTGGTCGCGGTCCAGGTCGGCGCACTGGTGGCGGACATTCTGTATCGCGTCGTCGATCCGGCGCAACGCCACCCATGAACAACTCGCTGCGGCTTGGACTCGGACTGCTCGCCGCCCTGCTGCTCTTCGTGGTGGTCGCGCCGTGGATGGCGGTGGATCCGGCCCTGCAACCCGACCTGGCGCACGGCGCACTCATCGCCCCCAACGCGGCGCACTGGTTCGGCACCGACGCCTTCTCACGCGACGTCCTCTCCCGCCTCGCCTGGGGTGGCCGCAACTCACTCCTGATTGCGGCGATCGCGATCTCCGTCGCCGTCGGCATCGGGTCGCTCCTCGGCCTCGCCGCGGGAAGCGCGGACGGCATCGCTGCCGGCTTCTGGCGGCGGCTCATCGATATCGGCCTCGCCCTGCCGCGGATCATCGTGCTGCTGGTACTGCTCGCTGCCACCGGGGCACTGAGCACCATGCAGCTTGCCATGATGATCGGCATCACCGGCTGGCCCGGCATCGCGCGACTCGTCCGTGGCGAAACCTTGCGGCTCCGTCACGCACCCTGGGTCGAGGCCGCCCGTGCGCTGGGCGACACCCCTGCGCGCATTCTCTGGCGCGAGATCTTTCCCGCGACCCTGCCACCGGTCCTGGTCGCCGCGACGCTCGGCGTTGCCGATGCGATCCTGCTGGAGGCGGGGCTCTCGTTCATCGGACTGGGACTTCCGGTGCCGGCGCCCTCGTGGGGCGGGATGCTGTTCGAGGCGCGCGACGTGATCGGCCAGGCGCCGTGGCTGCTCTTCTTCCCGGCAGCGGCCTTGGTCGCGGCCACCTCCGCCGCCACATTGATCGGCGAAGCCCTGCGCCGCTCCCTCCAGCCCGACAGCCGATGACCGCCCTGCTCGAGGTCGAGAATCTCCAGATCACCTTCCCGCGCCGCGAGACGACGCCGCTGATCCCGGTCGATGACGTGAGCTTCACCATCGCCTCCGGTGAACTCGTCGCCCTGGTCGGGGAGTCCGGCTGCGGCAAGACGCTCACCGGGCTCGCGATTCCGCGACTCCTCCCCTCGAATGCCGTGCTCGGGTCGCAGACCGCCATCCGCCTGCTCGGCACCGACCTCGCCCGCGCCGATGAGCGCGCGCTGCGCGCTGTTCGCGGTCGCCGCATTGCGATGGTCTTCCAGGATCCGATGTCGTCGCTGAATCCGGTGATGAAGATCGGCGACCAGATCGCCGAAGCCATCACGGCGCACGCGCGGGTGCCGCGCGCCGATGCACGCGCGCGGGCTATCGCCCTGCTCACCGAGGTCGGCATTGCCGATCCGGCCGCGCGGGTGGATGTCTACCCCCATCAGTTGAGCGGTGGCATGCGTCAGCGCGTGATGCTGGCGATCGCGCTTGCCGGCGAACCGGAATTGCTGATCGCCGACGAACCGACCACCGCGCTCGACGTCACCGTGCAGGCGCAGATGCTCGAACTGCTCGACACGCTGCGGCAAGCCCGCGGGATGGCTGTGCTCCTCATTACCCACGACCTCGGCATCGTGGCAGGGCGAGCCGATCGCGTGCTGGTGATGTATGCCGGACGCGTCGTGGAGCAAAGCGTGACGGCGGCGCTCTTTGCCTCGCCCGCACACCCGTACACGCGCGGACTCTTTGCATCGATTCCGCGACTCGACTCCACCACGACGCGACTGACGCCGATTGCAGGCAGCGTCCCGCCGCCCGATGCCTGGCCCACCGGGTGCCGCTTCCATCCGCGCTGCCCCTTGAAGATCGCTCGCTGCGTGACGGAGCGACCGCTGCTCGAAAGCGTCGGCTCGGCGCACGAGGTGGCCTGCTGGGTTGCGACGGGAGCGGCAACGTGACCGCGCCGCTGCTTTCGGTCGAAGGACTCGTGAAGCACTACCAGAGCGGCGGCTTCCTCTCGAGGGCCAAGCCACCGGTGAAAGCGGTCGATGGCGTCTCCTTCACGATCGCCCCTGGCGAGACTCTTGGTCTGGTGGGTGAGAGTGGCAGCGGCAAGAGCACCGTCGGCCGTGCCGTGCTCCGTCTCGAGCCGCCCACGGCCGGCATCGTACGCTTCGAGGGCAACGACCTCGCCACGCTCGACCCCGCCACGATGCGCGCGACCAGGCGGAGGATGCAGATCGTCTTCCAGGATCCGCTCGGCGCGCTCAATCCCCGGCGCACCATCGGTGACTCGGTGGCCGAAGGTCTGATCATCCATCGGCTGGTTCCGACGCGGGAGGTCCCGGCCCGCGTGAGCCAGTTGCTGGAGGAAGTCGGCCTGGATGCCTCATATGCGAGCAGATATCCGCACGAGTTTTCGGGGGGACAACGGCAACGGGTCGGGATCGCGCGTGCGCTTGCCGTCGAACCGCGCTTCGTGGTCTGCGACGAACCGGTCTCGGCGCTCGACGTCTCGGTGCAGGCCCAAGTGCTCAACCTCCTGCTCGACCTGCGCGACCGGCGCCAGCTCGCCTACCTGTTCATCGCCCATGACCTCGCCGTGGTCCAGCAGGTGGCCCATCGCGTCGCCGTGATGTATCTCGGGACGATCGTCGAAATCGGGCCGGCGCGCTCGATCATCAGCATGCCACGGCACCCGTACACCCAGGCACTCGTATCCGCTGTGCCCGATCCGAACCCGGCCTCGGGCCGCCGCCGTATAGTGCTCGACGGTGAACCGCCTTCCCCGGCCGCACCGCCGCCGGGGTGTCCCTTTGCTCCCCGCTGCTTTCACCCGCACCGCGACGCGCGCTGCACGGCCGAGCGCCCGGCGCTTCGCACCATCGGCGACCGCGAGGTCGCCTGTCACTACGCCGACACCTGAGGAGATTCACCTGATGCGTTTGCGCTCCCGTACTCCGGCACTTGCCCTGGTGCTCGCCCTGGCGGCCGTTCTCCCCGCCACGGCCCAGCTGAACCCGATCACGACCGCGAACAAGGGCCCGGTCATTGTCTACCAGATCGCTTTCCCGAATGCGGCCCATCACGAAGCGGAAGTGACGGCGACGTTCACTGCCCTCCCCGCTGGCACGCTGCACGCACGGATGGCGCGCTCGTCGACCGGCCGGTATGCGCTGCACGAATACGCCAAGAATGTCTACGCTGTGAAGGCGGTCGACTCGAAGGGGAAGACGCTTCGGGTGACCCGGCCCGATCCGTATGGCTGGGATGTCACCGGCCACGATGGCACGGTGAAAATCAGCTATACCATCTTCGCCAACCGCGCCGATGGTACCTACTCGGGCTTCGATCTGGTCCAGGCACACATCCAGCCGCAGGGGACCTTCATGTACGCGCGCGGCCTCGAAGCGCGCCCGATCAAGCTCGTCATCGACAAGCCCGATCCGAGCTGGACGGTGGCGACCCAGCTGGTGGGCGACAAGAGCGGAACGACGTTCACCGCGCCCGGCATGCAGTACTTCTTCGACTCACCGACCCACCTGGGCGCGATCCAGTGGCGCGAGTGGCAGCTGACGAGTGGCGGGCGCACGCAGACGATTCGCACGGCGGTTGACGATCCGGCCCCGGCATCGTCGATCGACACCTATGCCGACGGCGCGAAGAAGATCGTGAGCGAGGCGGCAGCAGTCTTCGGCGAATTGCCGGCCTTTGATTACGGCAACTACACCTTCGTCGCGTGCTACCGTCCCAGCTGCAGCGGCGACGGCATGGAGCACCGCAACTCGACCAGCGTGACCGGCGGCAACAGCATGGGTGATAACGGCAACGGCCCGCTCGGCACCGTTTCGCACGAATTCTTCCACACCTGGAACGTCAAGCGGATCCGCCCGAAGACCCTGGAACCGTTCGACTACGATCGCGCCAACATGTCGGATGCCCTCTGGATCGCCGAGGGGTTCACCCAGTACTACGGCCCACTGGTGATGACTCGCGCAGGGCTGTCGACGGCAGCCAACTTCCCGCGCGGACTGAGCGGGACAGTCAATGCCGTCACCAATTCGCCGGGGCGCCGGATCTTCGGACCGATCCAGATGAGCCAGCAAGCGGTGTTCCAGGATGCCGGCGTGTCGATCGACCAGCAGAATACCGCGAACAACTTCATCTCCTACTACACCTACGGAGCAGGGATCGCGCTCGCGATGGATCTGTCGCTCCGCGCGCACGGCAAGTCGCTCGATGATTTCATGCGCCAGATGTGGCTGCAGCGCGGCAAGCCGCAGATCGCCTACACGCTCGATGATGCGCGCCGGATTCTCGGCAGTGTGGCGGGTGACACCGCGTGGGCAAACAATTTCTGGACGCGATATGTCGATGGCCACGAACTCCCCGACTACAACGCGCTGCTCGAGCCCGCCGGAATGCTGGTGCGGAAGTCGCAGGCCGGCGCACCGTGGGTCGGCGTGAACTTCTTCGGTGGCGGCAATCGCGGTGGCCCGCGCGGTGGCGCGCCAGCCCAGGCACCGACCGCCTCGGGCTACACCATTGCCGGCTCGGTCCTCGTCGGCACGCCGCTGTACGCCGCCGGGCTCGAGACCGGCGACCGGATTCTCACGGTCGAAGGGAAGGAGATCACGGCGGATTCGGTCCTCTCGGCTGCCATCGCGGCGAAGAAGCCGGGTGAGAAGCTGAACATCGGCTACGAAGGGCGTGCGGGGCGCCGCGAGACGTCACTCACAGTCGCGGAGAACCCGGCCGTGCAGGTGGTCACCTTCGAGGATGCCGGCAAGACCCCGACCGCCGCGCAACTCGCGTTTCGCGCGGCGTGGATCAGCAGCAAGGTGAAGAACTGATCCGATAGTTCCGCCATCACTGCAGACAAAGGGCGCCCCACCGGTCACGGTGGGGCGCCCTTTGTTGTGGCTGGCCAACCTCGAATCAGCCGCCGAGCTTTTCGACCTGGAAGGTCTTGAGGCGCGGCATCGAACGTCCCCGGGTCCAGCGCACTGTCGTACCATCCGGCGCCGGCTCCTCCCACTTCACGATGTAGCGATCATCAGCGTCGATCCAGTAGCGACGCAGGACACCATCGAGATCGCCTTCGATGACCCAGGTCTGCCGCAGCGCGCCGTTGTCGCCTGGCACAAAGACCTTCTGCGCCACACGGAACCGGAGCCAGTGCAACTCCTCGGGACGTTGCGTCAGCACCAGCGGCAAGGCGCCGTTGTAGTTCTCCGAGAGCGGCATCGTCGCCATCACCAGTTCGATCCCGGGCTCCGCGTATGCCTCGGCATCCAGCAACAGGCGCGACTTCGAGTGCCGCCCCTTGAGCGAAATCTTTTCAGTGACCACCGCACGGCGATCGAAGGTCTGCCGGATCTGTCCGTCGGCGAAGCGACCCCAGGTGGCGATCGGCTTGAGCGTCCACCGCTCGAGCCAGATGGAGTCCGTCTGCTCAGCGAGATTCGCCGACGTCCGGGTCCGGGTCAGTAACCACGCCTCCTTGGTCCCGACCATCGCGGTGTCAAGTTGAAACGTGGCTTCGCCCAGCATCTTGGGTGGGTCGCCAACGATCCCCTCGGCCCGTTCGGCAATGGTCAGGCTCTTGAGCTTGCTTCCGTCGGGCTTCGGCGCGAACCCGTAGTAGCCGTAGTTCGGCAGTTCCATCCCGATCGCCGAACAGCTGGCGAGGGCGGGAATCAGGGCCACAACGAGGGCTGTGCGGCGCCAGGAGCGCCGGGCATGTGGCATGGAGGGCGGGGTCAAGTGTGAGTGCGCAACCTTGCACGCGGGACCAGTGGGTGGGACAATCTATTGATATGGCTGACCCAATGAAAACGTTGAAGGACACATTCATGGACCGGGCTTAACCCCCGGCACGGCCGAGCGTCTCCAGACCATGACCAGATACCGACATTTCGCCGCCTTCGGCCTGCTGCTCGCCGCTGTGCTCCCTGCGGCCTCGCAGGCCCCACTTACCCCACGCGATTCCGCCCGCCATGTGCTCAATCGACTCGGCTATGGTGCCACCCCCGGCGAGGTCGACGCCATCGCCACAGAGGGGGTGAAACGCTGGATCGATCGCCAGTTGGCCGTGCGCGATCCGCGCGACCCGGCACTCGCCGCGCGCGAGGATGGCTACGACGTGCTCCACACCGCCGCGCGCGACATGGTCGCGATGCATACTGACCAGCTGGCCAAGGCGCTCAAGGCACAGGCCGGCGGTGCCGACTCGATGCGTCGCCCGGCGGCGGATGCGGAGAGGCGTGAGCAGCGCGCCACAGGCGGCAAGAAGGAATTGCGGGATCTCAATGCCGAACTGATGAGCGTCACGCTCCTGCGCGCAACATCATCGGATCACCAGCTGGCTGAAGTCCTCGCCGATTTCTGGACCAACCATTTCAACGTCTTCATCGGCAAGGGGTTCGATCGCGCCTACTTCGCCGACTACCTCGAGCACACCATCCGGCCGAATGTGCTCGGTCGCTTCGAGACGCTGCTGACGGCCACGGCGAAGAGTCCTGCCATGCTCTTCTATCTGGATAATGTCGAAAGCGTCGCCGATGGCACCTCGATGCAGGCCCTCGCACCTGGGCGGATGCAGGCGGCGGCCGGGCGCGGGCGGTTCGCGGGGCGGGCCGGCGCGGCCCGCGGCCTCGGGAGGACACGGCAACCGGACCCGGCGATGGTCGAGAGGGTGAAGGCGAGGATGCCGAAGGGGATCAACGAGAACTATGCCCGCGAGTTGATGGAGTTGCACACGCTCGGAGTGGATGGCGGCTACAGCCAGCAGGACGTCGGCAATGTCGCGCGCATCCTCACCGGCTGGGGAATGGATCGTCGGAGCAATTTCGAATATCGCTTTCTCGATGGGGCTCATGACCGCAATGCCAAGAGCGTCCTCGGGGTTGCGTTTCCTGCGGGGCACGGCGAGGACGAAGGGATGCGCCTGCTGAAGTTGCTCGCCGAGCAACCGGCGACCATGCATCACGTGAGCGCCAAGCTCTGCGCCCGCTTCGTGGCCGATGTTCCGCCCGATGGTTGTATCGACGACGCAGTCCGCGCGTGGAAGCAGAGTGGTGGCGAAATCCGGGAGGTCGTGCGCGCCATTCTCTACTCGCCCGACTTCTGGGCTGCGGCGAACGTGCAGAGCAAGGTCAAGACGCCGCTCGAATTCGTGGTCTCGGCCCTCCGCGCAGTGGGGGGCGAGCCCGATGCCACGCCCCGGCTGGTGCAACAGGTGGCGAAGCTGGGGCAACCACTCTTCCAGATGACGACGCCGAATGGCTATCCGGAGAGCCAGAGCGAATGGGTCAACAGCGGTGCACTGCTGGCGCGGATGAACTTCGCCGTGGCGCTTGCCGGGGGTCGGCTTCCCGGCGCGATGGTGGATCTCGATCGGGTCGTCCCGCTGACCACCGATCACGTTGTCCTGGTCGACGGAGTGAACCGCGCCATTCTCGCCGGCGGCATGACGGCCCAGACCCGGACCACGATCCTGCGCGAAATCGCCGACATCAACAATGCACGGGACGCACGAGCACTGGCGGTCGGCCTGGCGCTCGGCGGCCCTGAATTCCAGAGGCAGTGATGACGATCTCCCGACGCGCCTTCATCCAGGCCGGCGGCCTCGCGATGGTATCGCTTGGCGCCGATCCGCTCTTCCTCGATCGGGCGGCCTACGCCCTTGGCGACCTGCGACGCGGCGTGGCGGGCGGCAAGACGCTGGTCTGTCTTTTTCAACGTGGTGCCGTCGACGGTCTCTCGATGATCGTGCCTGCCGGCGACAGCTGGTACTGGCAGGAGCGTCAACGCATCGCCCTGCCGAAGGACGAACTCATCTCGCTCGACGGCATGTTCGCCCTGCACCCGCGCCTGGCTCCGCTCAAGCCGCTCTGGGACCGGAAGTCGCTCGCGATCGTGCACGCCGTCGGCTCGCCGTCGACCACACGTTCGCACTTCGACGCCCAGGACTACATGGAGAGCGGCACCCCGGATCGGAAGAGCACACCCGACGGGTGGGCGAATCGTTACTGCTCTCACGCACGCGAACATGCCGAGACACCCTTTCGCGCCGTGGCCTTCGGACCGCAATTGCCGCGCACGCTGGCGGGAAGCGCGCCGGCGCTCGCCATCGATGATCTCCGCACCTTCGGGATGCGCGCCGCCCGCGCCGACGGGGAACAGCGACTCACGCGCGCGTTCGAATCACTGTATCAGGGCGCGGCCACGGGCCTCGTCGCGTCGTCATCGGCGGAAGGCTTCGAAGCAATCAAGATGCTCAAGGCCGCCGATCCGACCGCGATTCCACCCGCCAATGGTGCCCAGTATCCGCGCGGCAAGCTCGGCACGTCAATGCAGCAGATCGCGCAGCTCATCAAGGCCGACCTCGGGATGCAGGTTGCCTTCGCCGATGTCGGCGGCTGGGACACCCACGTGAACCAGGGGAGTGGTCAGGGTCAGCTGGCCACGCGACTCGATGAACTCGCTGGTGCGCTGGGCGCATTCACCGCCGATCTCGGTGAACGGATGCGCGATGTCGTCGTGGTCACGATGAGCGAGTTCGGTCGCACGGTGAAGGAAAACGGAACCGGCGGGACCGATCACGGACACGGCACCGCCATGATGGTGCTTGGCGGCGACGTGCGCGGCGGCCAGGTGTACGGCCGCTGGCCGACCCTCGCTCCCGACGCGCGGCACGAGGGCCGCGACCTCGCCGTCACCACCGACTTCCGGGCTGTGTTCGGCGAAGTGCTCACCGGCCATCTTGGGGCGGCCGACCTGGGCAGCGTCTTCCCCGGCTTCACCGCTGGAAGCCGGCTCGCGATGTTCGGCTAGCCGGGGGTCGGCGGTCGCCGCTGCCATCACGCTTCGAGCGGGGTAGTATTCCGGATCCCTCCACACCGGACCCGCTCGTGTTTCGCTTTCCTGCCGCTCGCCTCGCAGTGCTGATGGCCGTTGGCGTCGCCCCGATCGTCGCACAGGGCGCGCCGCCGGCCTTCGACGTCCGGCTCGACTCCATCGCCCAGGCGCCCCGCAGTGCCATGATCGAGCGCGACGTGCGCACCCTCGCCGGATTCGGCACTCGCAACACCTACTCCGATACCCTCTCCACCAGCCGGGGGATCGGTGCCGCCCGCCGCTTTGTCTTCGCGGAGTTCCAGCGGATCAGCGCGGCCTGCGGGAAATGCCTCGAGGTACGTTACCAGCAATCAATCGTGAAAGGCACCGCGACCGAGTCACGCACCACGCCCGACGTGAATGTGGTCAATGTGATCGCCATCCAGCGCGGGACCACCGACCCCGGCCACGTCGTGATGATGTCGGGCGATATCGACTCCCGCAACAGCAACGGCAACGACGTCACCAAGGATGCTCCCGGCGCCAACGACAACGCCAGCGGGATGTCGGGCGTGCTCGAAGCGGCGCGAACGCTGACCCGCTACAAATTCGGCAAGACAATCATCTACACCGGACTGAGCGGCGAAGAACAGGGGCTCTACGGCGGTACGTCGCTCGCCAAGGAGTTTGTCGACAGCGCCTGGGTCGTCGAGGCCGTGCTCAACAACGACATGATCGGCAACGTCTCAGGCATCAATGGCGAGATGGACAACCGCTCTTTCCGGATCTTCTCCGAGCCGGTGCCGGTCACCGAAACCGAGGCGGACCGGCGCGCGCGACGCAGCTATGGCGGCGAAGTTGATGGCCCGTCGCGCCAGCTGGCACGCTACATCGAGCGCGTGGTCCGGGAGCACATGCCGGCGATGCAGCCGCGGATGATCTACCGTCTCGATCGGTTTGGCCGCGGTGGACACCACAAGCCGTTCAATGATCTCGGCATGCCGGCCGTCCGCATCATGGAGACGCACGAAAATTACGATCGCCAGCACCAGGATGTTCGCAGCGAGAACGGTCGCGAATTCGGCGATGTCGTGAGCGGTGTCAACTTCGACTATGCAGCGCACCTGACCGGGGCCAACGCGGTCGTCCTGGCGTCACTCGCCTGGGCGCCCGCCCCCCCGGGCAAGGTCCGGGTGCAGGGCGCGGTCAGTCCTTCGACTTCAGTCTCCTGGACGCCGGCCCCAGGTGACTCGGCGCTGGGTTACAAGGTCTACTGGCGGGAGACCACCTCCCCCCAATGGCAAAACTGGCGCTGGGTCCCGGTCGGCACCACGCTCATTACCCTGCAGAATGTCGTGATCGACGATTTCTACTTTGGGGTCGCCGCGGTCGGCCGGGGTGGCCACGAATCCGTGATCCAGTTCCCTTCCTTCGTGCGCTGACCCGCAGGAGTGCCATGCCGCTTCCCCCCTCGATGCGGAACCGGGCTCTCCTCCTCGCAAGCCTGCTGCTCACGGGGTGCGGGCACAGCGACGCCTACGTGGTGGCTGGCATTCCGCAGCAGGAGGGACCGCTGGCCGCGAATGACCCGGTTCGTCTCACCTTCGACACCGGCAAGGATCGCTTTCCCACGCTCGCTCCCGACGACCGGACCCTCTGGTTCTCGTTCCAGTCGGTCGAGCGTACGGACGGCGATCGTTGCCTCGCCTCGATGCCGGCGGCCGGGGGAACCCGAACCGAATACTGCCTGCTGGACTTCGCCACCCGGAACGTCAGGGACGGCTTTGATCAGCCCACCCCGGGGCCGGGTGGACGGCTCCTCTATGCCCGTTTTACGTCAGACATCGGCGCATTTCTCCCCGACTCCGGCTCACTGCTGCTGGCGGATGTGGCGAGCCCGCTCACGGCGCGCACCCTGCTGCGCTTGCCGACCAACATCGACGGGGTCGGCTTCACCTACATCGGCCGCATTCGCTGGCTCGCTCCCGATCGCTTCATCTTCGTGGGCGAAGACATGTCGGTGCGTCGCATCTGCGGCAGTTGCGCGGCGAAGGACACCATCTACCGCGGCAGTGCGCTCATCGATGGACGATTGACGGCGACCGGCGCGGCCTTCGCCGTGATTCCCGGCAGCATCAGCGCCAGCGACTTCGCCATCTCCTCGGCGGGGGACTCGCTCTACTTCTCGCAGACGGATGACGACCCCGTCGTACCACCGCAGCGCTCCAACCGGATCTTCGTGATTCCTGTCGGAGGGGGAACGGCGCGAATCGTCTACACCGGCACGCCTGGTGATACGATCTACTCCGTTGCGCGGATTGGCGGGCGACTCGCCGTGACCTCCAAGGGAGCCATCAACGCAGTCGATCTCACCGCCGGCACGCTCACCAATCTGGCGCGAGCCGGAAGCATCAGCGGCGCGAGCGGCTTCGGGATGGTGAGCGCCAGCAGCGACGGCTGCACGCTGCTGGCGGAGTTCCGCCGTGCCGAGGGCTTCGCGCATACGACGGACCTCTATCGACTGGGGATCGGAGGCGCACCCTGTGTCTGACCGATTGACGATGCTGTTGGTCTTCGGCGGCGTCCTGTCGGCGTGTGGCCACAGCGAACCGTTCGAGTCTCCGATCATGCCACCGCTCGCGGACGCCTTCACGTCGTCGACGCCGACGCAACTCACGTTTGACGAGGGGATGGATCGCTGGGCGGTCTGGAACGAAGACGAAACCAGCATCTGGTATTCGTTCCAGCCGGGAGATCGGGCAGACGGCGACGTCTGCCTCGCCGAGATGCCGGGGCGCGGCGGCACACGGAAGGACTTCTGCCTCACGTCGACCGCGCAGGAGGAACGGCGCGATGCCTTCGACCGACCTGCCCCCGGCCCGGACGGGCAACTCCTCTACGGACACTACACCTCGAACATCGGCATGCTCACGCTGCTGGATGGCGAGCTCGATCTCGCCACCACGGCCGCGCCCCTTGCGGCGCGACGACTCCTCTCGCTCCCCAACAATATTTCGGGCGTGGGTTTCAATCACATCGGTCGCATGCGCTGGCTCGCGCCGGACCATTTTCTCGCCGTTGCGGAAGACGAAACCGTGATCCCGCATTGCGCAAGCTGCACCAAGCGCGACACTATATACATTGGCTACGCCCTGCTCGATGGGCACATCACCGCCAGCGGCGGTACCTTCTCGGTCGTTCCCGGCACGCTCAACGCCAGCGACTTCGTGCTCTCAACGGCGGGGGACTCGATCTACTTCACCCAATCCGACGACCCGGCAGCACCCACCGGCCGCTCCCGCACCATCCTGTCCGTGCCACTGAGTGGCGGGACGCCGAGCGTGGTGTATACCCGGGCCGGGGGCATCTTCTCGATCAGTCGTGCCGGCCCGCGGCTCCTGGTTGCGCTGGGCGATCAGGTGATCGCGCTCGACCAGACGACCGGCACTACCAGCGCGGTCGCCCGCAACGGACTCAATGGCGCCTCGGGGTTCGGGACGGTGACCGGTTCACGCGACGGCTGTCGCGCACTCGCCGAATTCGCTCGACCCATGGGACTCACCTTTGAGACCAACCTCTACCTCGTCTCGACCGGGAACAGTGGCTGTGCGCAGTAGGACAACGCCACGCATCGGCTTGCTCCTCCTGATGGCAGGCGCCGGATGTGGTCACAGCGAACCGTTTCTGACAGGTGCACCGCCGGGCCAGGATGGGCCATTACTGGTCGGCGCGCCCACACGCCTGACCTACGGGGATGGCATGGATCTCGTTGCGTCGATCAGCCCCGATGGCGCGACGCTGCTCTACGCGTTCCAGCCGTACAAGCCACCGCCGCCGGCCACCCTGAGTCGGCCCGACGTCGATCGCTGCATCGGCATCATGCCGGTTGGTGGCGGTTCCCGGCGGGAAATCTGCCGCGCTGACAACGCTGGCCTCGACAGCACCGATGCGTTCGAACAGGCCTCGCTCGGCAGTGATGGCGCGTTGCTCTATGCGGCCTACGCTTCCCGCATTGGCGCGCCCGCGGTCAATACCGGCGCGCTGCGACTCGGCACGGTCGACGCCCCATATCCGGGCAGGGTCCTGCTGACCACGCCGAACTTTGTGTCGGGGCTCTCGTTTGATCATTTCGGCGCGATCCGCTGGATTTCAGCAACCTCGTTCCTCGTGGAAGTGCACGATCAACAGATCTTCAGCAATGGCGGCAACGACACCAGGTCGGACACATTTCCGCTCGGAGTCGGCATCCTTCGTGGCGAGCTGAACGGGGGCCAGGCGACTTTCTCGATGGTCGCGGGCACCGACAGCGCCAGCGGGTTCGACCTCTCGGTGGCAAAGGACTCGATCTATTTCACTCGCCTCGATGATGCCCGGCTCTACGTCGTCGCCATCGCCGGCGGGACCCGCCGGGCGGTATTCACCGAACCCGCGAACGGTGCGACGCGTCGCTACCTCCGTGACCCGGTCCGAATCGGGAATCGCGTTGCCGTTGTTGGTCAGGATTATCAGCAACGCGAAAACCTGAAGTTTCCACCGGGGCAGCCGCCGCTCGGGTTGGGCGCGGGATCGGTGGTCAAGGCCATCGGCCCAGGCGATGGTATCGCCAGCAGCCTCCTCGCGACGAACGGCTCCAACAGCACGCAGGGTTCGTTCGCGGCCTTCGGCGCCCTCGCTGCCTCGCCCGATGGCTGTCGCCTGGTGGTCGAACACCGCATCGTGAAGGAGTCCTCGTTCACGACCGACCTCTACTCCTACTGCCTGGGCACGGGCGGGAGTTGCGTGTGCTCCTGACTTCGCACCCCCGACGCGCCCTCGCAATGACCCTGCTCACCCTGACGGCCTGCGGGCACAGCGAGACCTTTGTCACCGGTACACCGCCCGGCGAGGAGGGCCCCTTGCTCGCAGGCGCGCCGACACGGCTCACCTACAGCGACGGCGTGGATCTCGTCTCCTCCTTCAGTCCGGACGGCAAATCCCTGCTCTTCTCCTTCCAGCCGTTCAAGCCACTCCCACCGGTTGTACTCAGCCGCCCGGATGTCGATCGTTGCATCGGCATCATGCCGGCCTCCGGGGGCACGAGGAACGAGCTCTGCCGCCTGAATACCGCTGGACTCGACAGCACTGATGCGTTCGAGCACGCGGCCGTTGGAGGCGATGGCTCCCTCCTGTACGGCGCGTACGCTTCGACCGTCGGTGCCCTCATCGTCAATACCGGCGCGCTTCGCCTGGGGACTCTGGCCGCGCCATACCCCGGGCGAGTCCTGCTGGCCACACCGACGGTCACCGCCGGCCTTTCCTTCGATCATTTCGGCGTCATCCGCTGGGCGTCCCCCACCACCTTCTTTGTGGAAGTCCACGACCAGACGGTCTTCGGAAATCCCCTCAATGAGGTGAAAAGCGATACCTTCGCGCTGGGGGTCGGCATTCTCAGAGGTGACATCTCGGGGAACGGAGCGGTCTTCACGGCAGTCGCAGGCACCGACAGTGCCAGCGGCTTCGATCTCTCGACCGCCGGGGACTCCCTGTATTTCACTCGACTCGACGATGTCCGCCTCTACTCGGTCCCCGTGGCGGGCGGCACCAGGCGAGTGGTGTACACCGAACCCAATGTCCCTGCGCGCCGGATCGTGCGTGACCCGGTTCGGATCGGAGGCCGCATTGCGCTCGTCGCCCAGAACTACCAGCAGCGCAACACGATCAAGTGGCCCGATCCGCCACTCGGCCTCGCACCGGGATCGACGATCAAGCTGGTTGGGCCAGGTGATGGTGTCGTCTCCTCGTTGGTCGCAACGACAGGGGACTATTACACCCTCGGCGCTCTCGCCGCGTTCGGGGCGATGGCGGCGTCGCCCGATGGTTGCCGCCTGATTGTCGAGCACCGCATTGTGCAGAAGTTCAGCTTCACGACGGATCTCTACAGCTACTGTCTCGGCAACAACGGATCCTGCACCTGCTCGTGAAACAGACGAGGGCGGACGATCCGCGAACGGGATCGCTTGCTGCGATGTGCCTCCCTTTCCCCCGGGTATCTATGCCACGACCGAGGACATACCACTGGCTGCTGGCGAGCGCCGTGCTGGCCGCGCTGGGATGCGGCCACTCCGAGCCGTTCGTGAGCGCGGGTGTCGACCAGCAAGGCCCCTACAACGGCGCCGATCCGCTGCGGCTGACGTTCAACAGCGATGCCGAGTATGGCGCGTCATGGACAGCCGACGGCAAGGGGATCCTCTACTCGTTTGCCGATCCCTCGCGCGCCGACCACGATCGCTGTCTCGCGATCCTGCCGGCGGCCGGGGGCACTCGCCTCTTCACGCTCTGCGACAACCGCCCGGGGCACGCGGATTCGGCCGAGACCATTGCGTCGGGGGCGCTCTCCGACGACGGCGAATTGCTCTACCTCGTGGGAGCGTCACTCCCCATCGGACAGTTGCCGGTCAACATCACCCTCTTCCACGCCGACACCGCGGCGCCGTTCAGTCGACGCACCCTGCTGACGCTGCCCCGCGATGTAGGTGGCGGCCTGCGACCGAACTGGCTGACCGATGTCACCTGGGTGGGGCCGGATGAATTCGTCGCGATGGCCACCGATCTGACCCTGGTGCCACAGTGCATCGGCTGCGCCCTGCGTGACACCGTGTTCAACCCGCTCGGTGTGGTGCGGGGAACCATCGGCGGCAACGGTGCCGCCATGGAGCTCATCGAGGGAACGCTCGGCGCCAGCCACTTTGCGGTGGCCGACGGTGGCGCGTCGCTGGTGATTTCCAAGGGGCTGACGCTGTCGAAGCTGCCGCGGGCCGGCGGCGCGCTGACGACGCTCACCACTCTGCCCGCGACATTCTCGAAGCGCATCGACGACATCAGCTGCCGAGGCAGCGCGTGTGTGGTGCTGACGTATGAGCAGCAACTCGAGCCCGAGCCTCCGCCGCCGTTCTTCGTCGACCTCTGGACGCTGCAACGGATCTCGACGGCTGGCGGGGCCCCCACCATCCTGACGCAAAGCTTCTCGACTCCGTGGCTGCAGGCAAAGGTCTCACCGACGGGATCCGACGTGGTCGTTCGCCAGGGTCCACCGAAGACCGGCGATCTCTATCTCCTCCGGAATCTGCTGCCGTGAGGGGCCCAGTCCTGACCATGCTCGTCCTGGCGCTGTCGGCGTGCGGCCACTCCGAGCCGTTCGTGAGCGCGGGTGTCGACCAGCAAGGCCCCTACAACGGCGCCGATCCGCTGCGGCTGACGTTCAACAGCGATGCCGAGTATGGCGCGTCATGGACAGCCGACGGCAAGGGGATCCTCTACTCGTTTGCCGATCCCTCGCGCGCCGACCACGATCGCTGTCTCGCGATCCTGCCGGCGGCCGGGGGCACTCGCCTCTTCACGCTCTGCGACAACCGCCCGGGGCACGCGGATTCGGCCGAGACCATTGCGTCGGGGGCGCTCTCCGACGACGGCGAATTGCTCTACCTCGTGGGGGCGTCACTCCCCATCGGACAGTTGCCGGTCAACATCACCCTCTTCCACGCTGACACCGCCGCACCGTTCAGTCGACGCACGCTCCTGACGCTGCCCCGCGATGTGGGTGGCGGTCTGCGACCGAACTGGCTGACCGACGTCACCTGGGTGGGGCCGGATGAATTCGTCGCAATGGCCACCGATCTGACCCTGGCGCCACAGTGCCCCGGCTGCGCCCTGCGTGACACTGTGTTCAACCCGCTCGGTGTGGTGCGGGGAACCATCGGTGGCAACGGTGCCGCCATGGAGCTCATCGAGGGAACGCTCGGCGCCAGTCACTTTGCGGTGGCTGACGGGGGCGCGTCGCTGGTGATCACCAACGGGTTGACGATCTCCAAGTTGCCCCGCAGCGGTGGACCACTCACCGTACTGACAACGCTTCCCAATGCGCTCTCCAAGCGGATCGATGACCTCAGCTGTCGAGGCGGGGTATGCGTGGTCCTGACCTTCGAGCAGGAACCTGATCTCAACCCGCCACCGCAATTCGACGACCTGTATAAGCTGCTGAGGATTTCAACGTCGGGTGGCCCCGCCACAACCCTCACGCTCACCTATTCGACGCAATGGCGCCAAGCCAGGGTGTCGCCCACTGGCCCGGACGTCGTGGTCCGGGAAGGCTCTCCCAAGACCGGCGATCTCTACCTCTTCCGGAACCTCCTGCCGTGAAGGACTCAATGACTCTCCCCGCGCACACCCCGACCTGGCGAGGCGCCATGCGCTCGTTGACCCTGCTGCTCCTGTTTGTCGCCACACTCGCCGCTGGTGCCTCGGCCCAGAGTGTCGGCGGAATCGTTGGCACGGTGACCGATGCCGCAACGGGGCGAGTGCTTCGCGGCGCCGAGGTACGGATCGATGGCGGTCGTCGTGCCACGACCACCGACACGCTCGGCAACTACCGCATTCGCGGAGTCACGGTTGGCCTGCATCGCCTGGAAGTCCTCATCCCGGGATTTCGCTCGGCCCAGCGAGAAGGGATCGCGGTACGCTCGGATGAATTCACCCGGGCCGACGTGCACCTCGCGCCAATCGCCGTCCAGCTCACCGAACTGCGCGCCGTCGGCGTGCAAGACCCCGTGCTGGATCCGCTCGCCACCTCGACAGCGCAGCGCATCACTGAGGCCGACCTTCGCCGTCTGCCCGTCTCCTCGCTCGAAGACGCCCTCGCCCTGCAGGCCGGCGTTGTCGGCGAGAGCTACCGCGGCGGGCGCGTCGGGCAGCAGTCGTTCCTGCTCGATGGCTTCGGCGTGAAGAACCAGCTCGATGCCTCCACCGGCGGCCCCGGGATCCGGATCCCACCGGACATCATCACCGAGGCATCACTGATCACCAATGGCTTCTCGGCGCGGTACGGGCAGGCGCTCTCGGGGATCATCAACGTGATCACCCGCGACGGCGGCGATCACTGGCAAGGGCGGGCCGCCTACGAGACCGATCGCCCGCTCAGCGGAAGTGGCGACCTCGGCCTCGATCGCCTCGTGCTGCAGGCCGACGGCCCGCTATTCGGCAAGGTGACCGCGGTCGGGATCCTCGATTTCTCCGGCCGGCTCGATGCCGATCCGGCGAACGCGCCAAAGCCAACCGACCCGCGCGACCCACGCTCCACCACGCCGGCTCCGCTGCCACACAACAGCGGCGAGACCTACACGGTGGGCGGCAAGCTGACGATTCCCTTGAGTCAGCGAGTCGTGTCGCGGCTCTTCGCCCTCGGCACCACCGAGCAGCGGTATCTCTACGATCAGACCTACAAGTACGATCCCGATTTCGCACCGGGCCGTCGCGTCGACGGTCTGCTGCTGACTGGACATGTGCAACTGCTCCCGGGGACGAACACGGCACGCCCGAAGGTGGGCGATCTGCGCATCGGCTATTTCTCGAAGGAGTTCGTGCGCGGCGCTGTGACTGCGCCCGACTACAAGTTCGGTGCCTTCACCGGCGAGCGTCTCCACATTCAGGGCGAGGAACTCGCCAAGCGCCAGGACACCATCGCGGCGAGGTCGGCGCTGAGCGGTTTCGAGCCGCCGCGCTTCTCGGACAACACTCCGTATGGTGTGCAAGGGTTCTTCCTCGGCGGCGCGCCGCAGGGCGAACTGGCGTGGAATCGCTTCTCGGAATTGCGCTCGCAACTTGATATGTCGCTGAGCATTGGCGATCACACCGAGCTCTACGTCGGCGGACTCGCCGCCGCGCAGGACGTCAAGACCTTCCAGCGAGTGCAGGCGTATCGCCCGGTGGGCGGCACCACGCCTCCCGCAACGGCCTCGAATTTCAAGCCGCTCATCAGCGGTGCGTACGTGGAGGCCCAAGCCCGCACCAGTGATCTCGCGTTCACGGCCGGCGTGCGCTACGATGGCTTCGATCCCGGGGGCGACCTGGCTGCGAGCAACAAGAGCCTCGGCGCGCGCAGTTCGATCAATCCGCGCGTCGCCGTTTCGACCGTGCTCAAGGGCGCCACGGTCGTTGCAAGCATCGGCCGCTTCTCGCAGGCCCCCGACCTGCAGTTCCTGGTCGACGCGGCATTCGATGACACCACCCGCACTGGCCGCTTCCGGCAGGGTAACCCGAACCTGGGCTTCGAGTCGGCCACCCAGTTCGAGCTGAGTGCCCGTATCCGGCTCCGTGAACAGACCTCGCTCCGGGTCAACATCTACACCAAGCAACTGGACGGACTCGTCGCCACGGCACCGATCGGCGTCAATCCTGATTCGGCGCAGTTCGTCAACGCCGACGTGGGCAACGTGATCGGCGGCGAATTCATCTTCGAGCGTGCCCGCACCAACGGGTGGGGCGCCCGCATCGCTGCCGTGCTCCAGCGGGCCGAGGCCACGGTCACCGATGCCTTCGAACTGCGCCGACTGGTGCAGATTGACCCCAATACTCACGACACCCTCGCGGCTCCGGCACGCGCATCGTTCCCGCTGGACTACGATCGACGGCTCTCGCTCATCGCGACCTTCGACGGCGAGCTGAACCCCGCCTTCGGTCCTCGCGTTCTGGGGGTGCGCCCCTTCGGTTCACTGCTGGCCTCCGCCGTGCTCCGCTACGGCTCCGGGCTCCCCTACTCCCGAACCGATATCACCGGCGACAATCTGGTGGCCGAGCCGAATGGTTCGCGCCTCCCGGCGCAGTACACGCTCGACATGCTCTTCCGCCGGCCCGTCAAGTTCGGCTCGATGGTGGGTGGCATCTACCTCGACGCGCGCAACATTCTCAACACCAGGAACCAGACGTCGGTGCGGCGCGACACCGGCAGTCCGTTCGCGTCGGAGGCAACCATCACCAAGCTGGCGACTGACGCCTACAACGCCAATCCGAACCCGATCCCGTATGAATCGAGCCGCTATCGTCGTTCGGCCGACCTCAACAATGACGGTGTCATCGCGGGACAGAGCGAACTGCTGCCACTCTACGTGGCGGCAGCCCGTGACTTCACCCAGCCCCTGTTCGTCTACGGCCCGCCGCGCCTGATGCGCTTCGGGCTCGAAGTCCTCTTCTGATGCCAGGACCCCGCATCGGGCTGCTGGCCATGCTCGGTGCGGGGTGTCTGCTCCTCGCGTGTGGTGGCGGGACCGGCCCCACCACCCTCGCCGATGATCCCTGCAACGCCGCAACCTCCTGGGATGTCGCACGTGATATCCCGTACGCCGTGCTGGCGGGCGCCGATCAGAACCTGCTCTCGCTCGACGTCCACCGACCGCATGCCAGCGTGACCTGCGCCGCCCGACCCGTGCTGCTCTGGGTCCACGGAGGCGACTGGCGCGGGGGGGACAAGGAGGAAGTCTTCGAGTCGATGGCCAAACTGGCGACCGAAAGCGGTTACCTGCTGGTCTCGGTCAACTATCGACTCTCGCCGCTCTTCACCGATGGTTCGACACCGGGTGTCACCTGGCCGGTGCACGGCGAAGATGTCTCACGTGCCGTGCGATGGATCGAGCAGCACATTGCCGAGTATGGTGGCGATCCGACTCACATCGCGTTGATGGGGTTTTCGGCCGGAGCGCAAATCGTCGCGGTGCTGGGGGCCGGCCCCGGGTTCCTGCAAAGCGCGGGCGTGGACGTTTCGCATATCCGCTGTATTGCGTCGCTCGAGATCGCCCTCTACGACATCCCCGCCTATCTCGCGGACCACCCGGACGACATCGAGGAGTTTCGCAACATCTTTTCGGCTGACCCGGCGAACTGGGCCAGTGCCTCTGCCGCCGTCATCGCTCGCACCAGCAAGCCGCTTGGCCCCTTTCTGGTCGTCCTGCGGGGCGACGTAGAGCGCCGATCCCGGCAACAGGCCTTCGTCGATCTCCTGCGGTCGAAGGGCGTACCCACCACTCTGGCCGATGTTGGCAATTACGCTCACACCGATGTCTTTTTCCTGCTCGGGCGCGATACCGTCATCACTCCGCCGGTGCGCCGCTTTCTTGAGCAGGACTGTCGTCACTGACATCACCACGGAGTGAGTTATGCCGTTGCTCTTTCTTGCCGTCGGCCTTGCGGCCGGCGTACTCTCCGGGCTCTTCGGGATCGGCGGCGGGGTCGTCATCGTCGCCGCGCTGGTCTCCGTGGGCAAGATGCCGATCCATATTGCCGTCGGCACCTCGCTCGCGGCACTGCTGCTACCGGTTGGCCTGCTTGGCGTCCGCGAATACTGGAAGGCCGGTCACGTTGACCTGCGCGCGGCTGGGCTCATCGCCCTCGGCATCGCGATCGGAGTCTATTTCGGAGCACGCTTCGCCCAGGGACTCACTCCTGTCACTCTGCAGCGCGCTTTCGCAGTCTTTCTCGGCCTGATGGCGCTGCGCACCTGGATCAAGGTCACCTAGGCTAATTTTCCCCAATGACAAACCCACCCGCTCCACTGCCGCGCCGTCGCTTCCTCGGCGGACTCGCCTTCGCCGGGGCGGCCCTCGCCGCTCCCGCCGCCCTGCCCGCCCTCGCGGCGGAAAGCCGTCGCGATCCGGCCGACTGGGATCATCACTGGCTCAAGCAGCTCAAGGCGAAGCACCGCACCTTCTTTGATACCCCGGCGTGGAACGGCGGCGATGCCTTCGGCTATCCGGGCCGCTACCTCGACGCAATGCGTGATGGGTACGGCGCCCCAGAAAGCGACGTGCAAGTCGTGATCGGCTTTCATGGCGCGACCTGGCCGCTCGCGATCGATCCCGAGCGCTGGAATCGCCATCAACTGGGGAAAGTCGTCGGTGTCGACGATGTCGAGGTCAGGACGCGGGCGCTCACCGAGATCCAGAAGCGCGGAGCGATCGTCCTCGTATGCAACAACTCGATGCGTCGCGGCAGTCGTGAACTGGCCGCTGCCCAGCCAGGTGGCGACGCCGAGAAGATCTACGCCGACCTGCGAGCCGGCGTCCTGGCGAACATCGTGGTCGTGCCGGCAATGATCGCGGCTGCAGCGCTCGCGCAGGAGCGCGGCTGCAGTTACATCGGGTGACCAACGCCATGTCCCCTTCCGACTTCGACCATCGCTGGCTCGCGCGGCTCACCGCCCGGCACCGGATCCTTTTCGACGTGCACGCATTCGGCGAGCAGGCCACGCCATTGAATCGCGCCGCCAACTTCTTCGACACGATGCGCGATGCCTACGCCGCGAAACCGGGCGAGGCCCAGGTCGTGCTCTCGCTCCACGGATCATCGGCCCCGATCGCCTTCAACGACGCCGCCTGGGAGAAGTACGCCCTCGGCGAGCGGATGGGGAAAGTGGCGACCGATCCGCTGACCGCGAAGCCAGCGGTGCGCAATATCTTCGCATCGGAAGCGACGACCGACCCGTGGAGCCGGGTTGCTGTCCCGGCACTGCAACGACGCGGCGCGATCTTCCTCTTCTGCAACAATGTGATGCGCTTCCTGAGCACCTCGCTGGCGCGAAAGCGTAACGAAGCGCCCGACGCAGTCCGTGCCGACTTGATCGCGTCGTTCCTTCCCGGGGTGGTGCTGGTACCCGCCGTGGTGGCCGCGACGGCGATGGCGCAGGAACACGGTTGCAGCTACGCCCTGATCAAATGAATCACCGCCATCTTGCGACCCTGCTGCTGCTGGCTGGCTGCGCCGCACCACCGCCGAAGCCGAAGACTGCGGATGCCGCCTACACCTTCACCGCCGCCGATTCATTCCGCACGCCCGATGGATCGCCGCTTCCCGACGGCGAACTGGGGCGCAGCATCCGGCGCGGTCACGCCATCCTCTCCGCCACGCGCGATTCGCTCCCGGACCACGTCGGCAACAAGCTGCGCTGTACCTCCTGCCATCTCGACGATGGCCGACGGCCCGACGCGATTCCCTTCACTGGCGTCTACGCGCGCTTTCCGCAGTATCGCTCACGCTCGGCCAGTGTCTCGCGGCTCGAAGACCGCATCAACGACTGTTTCCAGCGTTCGTTGGTGGGGACCGCGCTCGCCTGGGATGATCCCGCGATGCGCGACATCGTCGCCTATCTGGCGTTCGTCTCACGCGGCATCAAGGTGGGAGCGAAGGTCCCCGGGCAGGGGTTGCCGCTGGGCGAAGCGACCGGAGGGGACACGCTCGCTGGGTCACTGATCTTTGCGTCGACCTGTGCCCGCTGTCACGGGGTCAATGGTGAAGGAACGCCGCTCGCGCCGCCGACCTGGGGCGACGCCTCATTCGGTATCGGCGCAGGAATGGCGCGGCTCCGTTCGGCCGCAGCGTTCATCCGCCACAACATGCCCTACGACCGCGCCGTTACCCTCACCGACGCCGAAGCGGTCGACGTCGCGGCGTATATCGTTTCGCGCCCACGACCAGACTTCGTGGGAAAGGAACGCGACTGGCCAAAGGGCGACCCGCCGGTCGATGTCGCGTATCCCACGACCGCCGGACGCGGCCCCGCCAAGCCCTAGACTTCAGCTCCGCGCGTGAATAGCCGCAGCTTCGCGCGCGAGTTCCTGGTGGTCGAGAATCGCGAGCGGCAACTCGAGTAGGGCGGCGAACCGGGTATCCAGCGCCGCCGCGGTTTCCCGGAAGGCCTGCCGCAGAGTTGCGTCGTCGGCACCCGCGGAGACCGGATCTTCCAGACCCCAGTGCACCATCGTCGCACCCGGCAGGATGGGGCAGGCATCCCGCGCTGCGTCGCAGACCGTGATCACCAGATCCCACCCGGCCGAAGCGACCTCATCGATTCCCTTCGAGTGCTTTCCTTCCCAGATGATCCCTCGTTCGGCGAGCACTTCCCTTGCCATCGGGTGTGGTGCGCGGCCCGGCACCGCACCAGCACTCGCCACCATGACGAGGTCGCCGCCACGATGGAGCAACAGTGCTTCGGCGAGCTGAGAGCGCGCGACGTTCGCGGTGCAGAGTATCAGCACCCGTAGCGGCTGTGCGCGCCGTACCAGCACCGCCGCAGTCGCGGGGCAGGCGTGATGGAACTCCACCGTTGCCTGCAATGCGTCGGGGACCTTCTCGCGAGGAACCTGGCGGAATCCGAAGCGCGGAAAGAATCCGATCGCGCTGATGGTGAGCAGCCAGACCTTTTCGAGTCCGCGCGCCCGGGCCTCTGCGATGGCGCGTGCCGTGAGCTGGTGGCCCACGGCGTGCCCCTGCGCGGCCGGTGCAACGACGACCGACCGCAGCAGTGCGTCGCGCCCGCGAATCTCGAGGCCCGCGGCGCCGATGACTTCACCGGCCGATTCAGCCACGAAGAAATCGCCGAAGGATTCGGCCACGCCATCGCGAGGCAGCTCTGCCTCGGCGAGCAGTGCGGTCACTGCGGGAAGGTCGTGAGCCTGCGCCGCGCGAACCCTGATGTTCACGCGACCTCCGGCTTCCGTGCCCGGATGAAGCCGGAGAAGACGTGTCCGTCGATTTCTGCAGGATCAATCTGGCCGGCGAGCCCGGCGTCGGCGAGAATCTGGGCTGCATCGCTGCCGCAATACTCGCGCGTCGGCTCAATGCTGGCATCCGCGAAGCCAGCCGCTGTCAGCATCTGCACGAACTCCTCCTGATCGAGCGCACCGGCCACGCAACCGGTCCAGAGCGCCATGCTGTCGCGTACGGCCGCGGGAATCTCGCCGCGCGTGAGTACGTCACTCACCGCGAAGCGACCACCCGGCCTCAAGACACGGAAGGCCTCGGCCAGCACGCGCGACTTTTCGCCGGACAGGTTGATGACGCAATTCGAGATGATCACATCGACTGATGCATCCGGGAGCGGAATGGCCTCGATCTCGCCCTTGAGGAACTCGACATTGGTCACCCCCGCCCTGGCCTGATTCGCACGCGCGATCTCGAGCATCGCATCGGTCATGTCGAGCCCGTACGCCTTCCCCGTCGGACCGACGCGCCGCGCAGAAAGCAGCACATCAATGCCGCCACCCGATCCGAGATCGAGCACGGTCTCGCCGGCACGAAGTTCGGCCAGCGCGGTCGGATTGCCACAACCGAGCGAGGCCGCAACCGCGAGAGTCGGAACCTCAGCCGATTCGGCGCCGGAGTAGAGATTGGCAGTAATCGGGTCGGCGCCGCAACTGCTGCCGGTGCCACAGCAGCTGGCCTTCGATCCGGCAGCGGCCTGGCGGGCCGCTTCACTGTAGCGCTCGCGTACGATCGTGGTGAGTTCAGAATCGCTCATCGAGACAACTCCATCAAAAAACGTTGATGTATCAGCGAAAAAAAGAGGAGACTAGCCACAGCAACCGCCGCCGAGCACCGGGAGTGTATGAATCGGACGCAGACTTACGACAGCGTCGTGCAGCTCGGTCATCGCCTCGGGAGCGAGGGTGTAGAAGCTCCACCGCCCTTCGCGACGGTCGGTCACCAGTCCCGCCTCGCGGAGCACCCGGAGGTGGAATGAGAGCCGCGACTGGGCCGCATCCAGATCGGTGACCAGGTCACAGACGCAGCGCTCCCCGTGACGCAACGCCTCGATGATTCCGAGCCGGGTCTCATCCGAGAGCGCATGGGCCAAGGCGGCGGTCCGTTGCCGGCTGGAGGCGAGTGAAGTGGTCACCCGTAGACTCTAATCAATATTTCTTGATGGGTCAATACCCGCTACCGAATGGCAGGGCCGAACAGGAGATCCACCGGGTAAGCGGCGGATGCGGCAATCCAGGGTGCCGCTTCACCCGGCCGGCCGGCGGACTCGAGCAGAGCCGCCCGGCGGCGGCGCTCGAGCGACCCGTTCACCCAGAGCTGGGAATGCGCTCCCGCTGGCGCAGTGAACACCAGCTGCTCGAGTCGCGCGAGCGCCGCCGCGCTGTCACCGCGGGCGAGCAGCTGCAGTGCCTGGAGTGAGAGCGCATAGCTGCCGCCGCGCCGTGGCAGCGTGAGTTCACCGAGCTTCGGACTCGCCAGTGAATCAATCGCGCTCTGCACCCCGCGCGCATCGTTGAGCCGGGCCGAGAGCTCACCCGCGAGATAGAGCCGCAGGGTACGACTCGAGGGCGGCAAGAGCGAATCACCTCCCGTCGATTCACTGCTGTCCACGACGAAGCGCATCACCCGCTCGCGCAGGGTGCGCAATTCGGCCGGACGCGTGGTTCGCGAGGGCGCGAGCGCCATCGCGACCTCGAGCTCGAGCGCTCCCCAGCGCCAATCGTGCTCCATCGCCACGCGTTCCGAGTCAGCGCGCGTCCAGTCACCCACCGCACCAAAGAGCGCGGCACGCAGTGTCCGCGCCTGCACGCGGGAGTCACGCGGAGCAGTCGGCCCGAGCAGCGGCGCGGTGAAGTCGAGTGCCTCGAGCGTGCGACCCGCATCGAAGCCGATCGAGCTGGCGCGACGGAGTAGTACGGCTGCGGGCAAGGTTGCTGCACGCGCGACCTCGCGTTGCAACGGCAGGGTGTCGTCGCTCCAGGCGCTGCGCATCCAGCCGAAGGTGCTGTCGGCAGCGCTTCCCATGACAGCCCGGAGGCCAGCATAGCTTCGTTGCGCCAGCGCGGTATCGTGCGCCGCGAGCGCGAGTTGCAACAGGCGCTGCCAGCCTGCGGCGGCAGGCCGCAATTTCACACTGCGTTCGAGCGCGGGCCGGGCACTCATTGGGGCGCGACCAACCAGTGCGCCGGAACGATAGGCAATCTCGCCCTGGGCTGCGGCAACCTCCGGTGAATCGGGGGCCGCTTCGGCGAGGGAATCGAGCGTGGTCAGTGCCTCGTTGGTGGAGCCGGCGCGCCAGCGCTCGAAGCCGTGGACCAGCGCCGCGCGCGTTGCATCGAGGGTGCTGCGCAACGAGTCCGCACGCGTCGCCGCAGAGTCTGCGAGCGCACCATTCCCCTGCGCATCGGCGCTCCGGGCGAGTTGGTACCAGAGCCAGGCGTCGCGGGGATGCGCCGTGACCGCGAGCACATACGCCGCCACTGCCGCATCGTCGTCGCCGCGGTCGAGCGCCTTCTGGCCGAACGCGGCGGGGGAATCGCGACGAAAGAGCAGCCCTCCGACTGCGGCCAGAAACAGCACCGCTGCTGCAACGGCGAACCAGCGACGATTCGATCGACGGGGGAGTTCCGTCTCGTCTGCCGCGGCCACGCCGAGAGGTTCGGCAATCACCGGGGCTGGTGCGCTCTCCGCCTCGGTCGGAGACACGGATTCCATTGCTGCCGTCGGCTCATCGGCAACAGCTTCTGGCTCAGGCAGGGCCAGCGCAATCGGCGCGTTCCAGTCGGGCGCACTGGTGGCGGCCCTGGCGGCGCGCCGAGCCGCGCGACTGAGCTCCTGATACTCGGTATTGAATTGCGCCCGCGTTGCCTCAAGCCATTCGGCGAATCGTTCGCCGACATCCAGCACGACACCGTCGAAGAACGGACCCTCATAGATCGCGAGCGCGGTGGCGGTGTCACCGCCTGCACACGCGTCACGAAAGCGCGAGACGTCGGTGGTGACTCGATCGCCGTGAAACGCCACGAGATTGCCGGTGGCGAGGAGCGAATCACCGTTTCCACCCCGCCACAGTGCCGTGAGCGCCTGGGCGACGGCCGCGCGCCCCTCGGCCTCAGGCAACTCCCCCCAGGCAAGCTCGCGCAGCTCTTCCACGCTGACGCCGGCATCAGCGACCGCGGCGAGCACGGCCAGCATTGCCACCCCACTCGGCTGCAGAAAGAGCGCGCCAAGCGGTCGTTCGGCAGTGACCCGGAAGCCACCGAAACAGGAGAGGTGGATCAGCGCCGCTGAGCCACCTCCCGAGTCATCCATCACTGCGTTCCTTCCACGAGCTATCCCCTTGCCAGCATCCGGTTGATCGGCTTCACCAGGAGCGCCAGGACCACGGCGAAGATCAAGGCGTACACCGCGATCGCAGTGAATAGTGTCGGCAGTTCGAACGATTCATACAGGGAGGCCACATTCCCGCCGATGTAGTTGCCCACCGAGGTCGCGAGGAACCAGACCCCCATCATCAGCGAGGCGACCCGTGCCGGCGCCAGCTTGGTCATCGCCGAGAGCCCGACCGGCGAGAGGCAGAGTTCGCCCACGGTCTGGAGGAAGTAGCAGATCAGCAGGAACCACCAGCCGACCTTGTTCCCCTCACCGGCGATCTTGGCGGCCGGTACCATCCAGGCGAACGAGATCGACACCATCAGCAGGCCGAAGGCGAACTTGGCCGGCGACGACGGATTCTTCGCCCCCATCTTGACCCAGATCCAGCCGAACACCGGAGCGAGCAGGATGATCCAGAGCGAGTTGATCGACTGCCACATCCCCGACTGGAAGGGCTTCCCGAAGATCACGTTATTGGTGCTGCGATCGGCAAAGAGATTGAGCGTCGAACCGGCCTGTTCGAAGACCGACCAGAAGACGGCCGCGCCGAGAAAGAGGACGGCGATCACGATCAGCCGCTTGCGCTCTTCCGGTGTCCACTTGGCCGCGAGGAAGAGCCATGCGAAGAAGGCAACCACCGTGAGGAGCAGCAACGCGCCGAACCAGGTGTTGACCTTGCTCGCCGTGATCTCGATGACGCCGCTCGAATTGAGCACCGCGAGCAACGCGAGCACACCAACCACGAGTCCAACACCGCGCCAGAGCAACCGGCGCAGCTGCGCGTGCTCTTCGGGGCCACTGACGGGTGCCGGGTGCAGGCCAGCCTCGCCCATCGCCTTGGCATCGACGACATACCAGATCAGCCCGAGCGCCATGCCGACAGCGGCAGCACCGAAGCCCCAGTGCCACGAATTGTGCGCCGAGATGCCCCACCCCTCGAGCGTCGCCTTGAAGCCCGGGCTCTGCGCGAGGTAAGCGGTCACCAGTGGCGCCGAGAAGCCACCGAGGTTGATCCCCATGTAGAAGATCGAGAAGCCGCCGTCACGACGAACATCTTCGGGCGCGTAGAGCTGGCCGACGATGGTCGAGATGTTCGGCTTGAGCAGGCCGGTGCCTACGACGACGAGACCCAATCCGAGGAAGAAGAAATTCTCCACCGGAATCGCGAGGGCGATATGCCCCAGCATGATCACGACGCCGCCCCAGAACACCGCCTTCCGCTGGCCGATGATGCGGTCGGCGATCCAGCCGCCAGGGAGCGAGAGCATGTAGACCAGCGAGGTGTACACGCCGTAGATCGCACCGGCCTTCACGACCGGCCAGCCGAGGCCACCGGCATCGACCGGCGCCGTCATGAAGAGGACCAGCAGTGCCCGCATGCCGTAGTAGGAGAAGCGTTCCCACATTTCGGCGAGGAAGAGTGTGCGCAGTCCGGCGGGGTGACCGAAGAATCCGGTCTGGGGAGGCAGCGTCGTCACTTGGGCTCCGAGAGTTTTTTCTTGAGCAGGGCGAGCTGGGCTTCGACCGCCGATTCTCTGGCACGCTGGTCGAGCACGAGGTGGTCGATCAGCGACGGTCCGGCATCGGGGTCCTGATCGGGGGCGGTGGACGGCGGGGTTTGGCCGAAGGGGATACCGCGTGAGGCAGACTGGTATTGCTGTTTGGTGGCTTCGTAATCCCGCTCGGCGAGGCCGAGCTCATCGCGCTGCACCAGCACCTTTCGTTCGAGCAGGTCGACCTTCTCACGCGCCTTGGCGGTGAATTCCTCGGCGATCCGGGTAGTCTCGGCGTCGTCGATTTCGGCGGCCATCTTGCCCCGCCGTTCGTAGTCGGCCATTTCGCGCCGCGCCACGTCAAGCTCGCGTTCGCTCTTTTGCAGGGCTTCCCGCAATTGCCCGATCCCGATCTTGAATTCGACCAGTGCCTCGCGGAGGCCGGCGGCCTGTTCCCGGGGATCAGGGCGCGCGGCAAAGAGGCGGTCGAGCTGGAGCTTCAGGTCGTCGAGATTCATTCCGTGGGTGGCAAGAGGAAGGCAGCGGAATGGTACCCGCCGCAACGCGCCGTGGTCAAGCAACCACCCGCTTAGATTGGACCGTCTCCGACACCTTGAGGTTCGCAGTGATCCGCCACGTTCCCCCCAGCACCATCCTCCTGGCCGCCCTGCTGGGTTGCGGCAAGAGTGATGGACCGTCGGCGGCGTGCGGCATCTCGGCCCTTACTGCCCCGCTCGTCGTCCTCGAGTCGTTTGGCCAGGGAAACCTCCTCGATCACGTGCCGGCCGATGTCCCGACGACGGTCGCGGTGCGCTTCGTCGCCGGCCCGGCGGTGCGCGCCCCGCTCCAGACAGACTCGGCCGGACACCTGCGGGTCACTCTGGCCGGTCATCCCAAGGGGACCAAGGTGGGGTACGGCGTGCTCGTGGCCGATGGTCTTGATCGGGTCCAGGGGGTGGTGGCCTTCGAGGGTGCCCCGGTTCCCGGTGCCACCGCGCTCGGGCAACTGGTCTTCCCCGACACCGTCGTTCTGCTGCTCGGCGTGCGCCTCGACCCGCGGCGCATTGCCGACGCGCGCTGTCCCCTCTTCCCGGATTCCCTGCGATGAGTCGTCCCCGTATCGGTATCGCCGCGGTCACTCGTGAAAGGAATGGTCAGTACATCGCTGGCGTCAGCGTGCCTTATGTGCGCGCCGTGCTCGCCTCGGGCGGACTCCCGATTCTCATCACACCGGAGTTCTCACCCGAGGAAGCGCTGGAACTCTTCGGCGAATGCGACGCGCTCCTGCTCACTGGTGGTGAAGACGTCGACCCGCTTCGCTACGGTGCCGCTGCGCATCCGATGCTGGGCGGAACCGACCCGCGGCGCGATGCCAACGAACTCGCACTCATCGCCGATGCGCGCGCTCGTGATCTTCCGATCCTCGGGATTTGCCGGGGGATCCAGATTGGCAACGTCGCCTTTGGCGGCACCCTGATCCAGGATCTCCCGTCCGAACGCCCCGGCAGTGTCGACCACGATCCGCCGACCGCGCGTGATCGCGGCTCGCATACCGTCTCGATTACTGAAGGGAGTCGCCTGCACGCGATCTACGGCGCCACCACCATCGATGCGAATTCATTCCATCATCAGGCACCGGATGCGCCCGGCGCGGGGCTCGTCGTGACGGCGGTGGCACCCGATGGCGTGATCGAGGGACTCGAGAGCTCCAACCCGGCCGAGTGGATCGTCTTCGTCCAGTGGCATCCCGAGGAGCTCGCCATGCATCCGGAAGCGGCCGACCTCAAGCTCTTCGCTGCCCTGGCTCAGGCGGCGCGACGCGCGTGAGCGACACCGCGCGCATCGTCCACATCGCGAGCGGTCGCGAGTGGCGAGGGGGACAGAAGCAGGCCTGGCTTCTCGCGCGTGAGTTGCGTGACCTCGATTGTCCCCAGATTGTCGTGACCGGCGTCGGCACCGAACTCGAGCGTCGACTTCGCGCCGAACAGATCGAGGTGCACGCGGTCGGGTGGCAGGCCGGACTCTCGCCCGCTGCCGCGCGCGCGGCGTGGGTCGAGAGCCGCCGCGGTGGCGCGATCCTGCACGCGCACGATGGTCATTCCACCACCATTGCCGGCATGGCCGCGACACTTTCCCGGGTGCCCTACATCGCGACGCGTCGGGTGGATTTTCCGCTGCGTCGGCTCGGTTTCTGGGGCCGTGCCGATCGGGTTGTGGCGATCTCCGATGCGGTGCGCAACATCGTCGTGCGTGATGGCCTCGAGCCCGGCCGGGTGCCGGTGATCCATTCCGGCATCGATGTCGTGTCGGTCGCTGCCACCTCTCCCGATGGTGCGCGCGCCGCACTGGGGTTGCCGCTCGACCAGCCCCTCGCGGTGGCGACCGGCGCGCTGGTCGATCACAAGGATCACCGGACCCTCGTCGCTGCCGCGGCGCACGCCCGCAAGAGCTGCCCGGAACTCATCTGGGCGGTCGCCGGCGAAGGGCCGCTCCGGAACGAACTCGAGGCGCAGATCGCGCATCTCGATCTTGTGGGGACGGTTCGGCTGCTCGGTCACCTCTCCGACCCGCTCCCACTCGTGGCCGCTGCCGACTGTTTCGTGACCTCCTCCAAGGAGGAAGGGCTCGGTACGGCAATGCTCGATGCCATGGCGCTGGGTCGTCCGGTCGCCGCAACGGCCGGCGGCGGAATCCCGGAGATCCTTACCGGGGAGAGCGGGCTGGTGGTGCCGGTGCGCGATCACGAGGCACTCGGCGATGCCGTGGTCAGGGTCGTCACCGATCCTGCCCTGGCTGGCACCCTTGGCGAGCGCGCCCTTGCCCGCGTGGCTCACTTCTCGGCCCGACGGATGGCGGAGGCGTATCTGGCCCTCTATCGTTCGCTGATGCCCACACCGACCGGACGATGATCTACTTCTGCATTCCCAGCCATAACGAAGGCAGCACCATCGGCCTCCTGCTCTGGAAGATTCGCCGCGTCCTCGAGGACAGCGGTCGCGAATACCAGATGCTCGTGGGTGACGACGCCTCGACCGATGCAACCACCGAGGTGCTCACCCCGTATGCGAAGGTGTTGCCACTCACGGTACTGCGATCGGAGCGTCAGCTCGGCTACGCCGCCACCATCGAACGGCTGTTGCAGGAAGCGCTCAAGCGGAGTGATCGGCACAAGCGCGACGCCGCGATCATCATCCCGGGTGACTTCGCGATCGACCCCGCCGATCTCCCCGAGTTCCTGAAGCGACTCGATAGCGGTGCCGATGTGGTCGTGGGTGAAGCAACACTCGAAGGTGAACCGGATCGCTGGCGGCGGATGGTACGAGAGTGGGCGCCGCGCATTCTGGGAAGTCGAGTTCGTGTGCCCGGGATTCGCGATGTCGTCTCCGGCTTTGCGGCCTTCCGACTGGTCGCGCTGCGCAATGCCTTCCGCGACAAACCGGGTGCGTGGATTGCCACGGAAGGATGGGCGGCACGCGCCGAATTGCTGGCGTGGGCCGCTGCAGGCGCCCGACGCGTCGAGTCCGTTCCAGTGGTGGAACGCGCCGATCGTCAGCAGCGTGAGAGTCGCTATCAGGCGTGGCCGCTCGCGCGGGAACTCTGGGCCGCGCGCAAGCAGCTCGTCGCGCCTCCAGTGGCGATGAAGCCGCCCCGTGAAGATCGGCCGCCCCGGACGGCCCCGACGAAGGAAGCTGCGTGATTGCTCTCGGACTAGTGATGCTGATGCAGGTTGCTCCCGTCGCCTTGCAGACCGGACCGAAGATGTCAGCAGTGCCGTTCGGCGTGGGCGAGGTGCTCGAATACAAGGGGAAGTTCGGCATCCTCAGTGCCGGCGCGGCCACGCTCAGCGTGCTCCCGAACGACACCATTCGTGGCGTGAACAGCTGGAAGTTCTCGCTGACGTCGGGGATCAAGGTCAACGCGATCTGGAAGTTCGAGAACTCGACGACCCTGGTCTCGTGGACCGGCCTCGACGACTTCGTGTCGCGACGTTTTACCAAGCGGCTCGAGGAAAACGGCAAGATCCGCAATGAAAACTTCCTGATCTTCCCCGATTCCGGATATTTCCGCCGTAACGCCGATGCGCCGAAGCCGACGTCCAAGGCGCCGCTCGACGACGTCGCCTTCATCTACTACTTGCGCACCCTCCCGCTCGAGCTGAAGCGGACGTACAAGTACGACCGCTACTTCCGCAGCGAGAAGAATCCGGTCACGGTCGAAGTGCTCAAGCGCGAAGAGATGGAAATGCCCGACGGCACCAAGGTGAAGTGCCTGGTGCTTCATCCGGTTGTCGACGAGCCGAACGGGATGTTTTCCAAGACATCCGACGCGAGGATCTGGCTGACCGACGACGCACGGCGCATCCCGGTGCGGATCGAGACCAGCTACACCTTCGGCACGGTCTCTCTGATCCTGCAGAAGATCACCCTGCCGCACGGCACCGGATGACCTGGCGCGAAGCCGACCTCTCGAAGCTGCGCACGGTGCCATTCGGCGGCCGGCGCAACAAGGTCGACCCTTCATTGCTCGCGACGCCCCCGGGCGCGGACCACTCGTTCCGCGCCTTTCTCGCATCACTCCCCGACGTGCTCGCGGCGCGAGACCTTCGCCTTGTAATCGAGAAGGTGGCCGCGGCCGCAGCGGCGAAGCGCGGCGTCGTTCTCCTCCTCGGTGGTCATGTCATCAAGACTGGCCTGGGGCCCCTCCTCGGCACCTTGCTCGAACGCGGCATCGTGACTCACGTGGCCATGAACGGGGCCGCCGCGATCCATGACTTCGAACTCGCGGCCTTCGGCGGGACGAGTGAAGACGTCGAAGCGGGGCTCGTTGACGGCACCTTCGGAATGGTGGAAGAGACCGGCCGCGAGATGAATCAGGCCATCACCGCCGCCGCGGCCAGCGAGCGCGGCCTCGGTGAAGGTCTCGCCGATGCCCTCGCCGAGCGGGCAACCCTGGCGGGCCCCGAGGCATCACTCCTGTTGACGTGCCGCTCGCGCGGGGTACCGTTTACGGTGCATCCGGCGATTGGCGCGGAGATCATCCACCAGCATCCGGCGATCGACGGCGCCGCACTCGGCGCCACGGCGATGCGCGATTTCCGACGGCTGGCCGGCTCACTTCCCGACCTTCACGATGGCGGTGTGGTGCTCAATCTCGGCAGTGCGGTGGTGATGCCCGAGGTCTTCCTCAAGGCGCTGACCATTGCGCGCAATCTCGGTGAAGGACGTCCCACCGGATTTCTCGCCGCCGACTTCGACATGATCCGCCACTACCGCCCGCGCATGAACGTGGTCCAGCGGCCGACCCGCGGGCACGGGATCGGCGTCTCGATCACCGGCCACCACGAGGTCATGCTGCCGCTGCTCGTATGGGGCATTCTCGACGCCATCGGAACAGCCACGTGAAGCGCTCGCTGCTCGTGCTCCTGCTCGCCGGCTGCGGGGCGCGCACGCAGACCCCCATCGCGGCCCCGTCACCCTCCGGTTCGCTCGAAGCATTTGCGGCGGACTCCATCGCCGGACTCCTGATTGCGCGCGCATTCAACGCCGACGTCGCATTGCAGGAGCCCGATTCGCTCTATGTGGAAGACGCCGAGATCATCGCGAACGGGGAGCCGCGCGCCGATGCACCGCGGATCGCCGGGATCGGACTCGAGGGCAAGATCCAGATGGGGTCGAGCCGCATCACCGTGACAGGGAACTTCGTGTTCGGCTCGGTGGAGTACCGCTGGTTGCCACACACGGTGGGCGAGAGTGCCAGTGAAGGGCGCGCGACGTTTGTCCTTGGCCGTACCAAGAGCGGTGCCTGGCGCATCCTGCACCTTCACTCATCAACACCGCCCGCAGAAACTACTCGGCCGGCGCGCCCCGATAGTACGGAACGCACCGGCCGATACTGAATCGCTGCCGGTCTCAGGCGCTGGTCGACGAATCTCCGCGGACCGCTTCGCGAACCTTGGCCGCCGTACCCGGCGAGAAGATCTTCAGGATCGTGTAGAACACGAAGCCGAGGAAAGCGAACCAGAGAATCGTTCCGATCAGCCCTATCAGTGCACCGAAGATCCCGCCGAGCACCTTGAAGGCGAGCATCGCGAGAAAGGCGAAGACAGCGAAACCACCGATGTTCCGGACCATATTAGACTCCCGTGCTGGGATCGGCCGCGCCCGATGCGCGACACTGGAATATGATACGTCCGGCCCCCCGTAGAGGTTTCAACCCGAACCATATGACCCCTGGATCCGATGTCGTGGTGATTGGCGGTGGGGCCGTCGGCTCCGCCTGCGCCCGGGCCATTGCGCTCACCGGGCGTCGGGTGACCCTGCTCCAGCGTCCCGATACCCCAGGCGAGGGGTGGCGGGCAGCGGCCGGAATGCTGGCGGCCCAGATCGAGGCCGGCCCCGACGATCCGCTCTTCAACCTCGCGCTGGCCGGCCGGAGCTTCTACCGCCGCAATGCCGAGGCGCTGGCAGAGGCCGCTGGCACCGACATCGGCTTGTTGGAATGCGGCATTCTCCAGATCGCCCGTGGCGAAGTCGAGGTCGAGGCGGCCAAGGCGAAGGTGGCCTGGCAGCGGCAGCAGGGATATCGAGCCGATTGGCTCTCCCCCGAAGAAGTGGAGCAGGGCTGGCCCTGGCTTGCTCCCGGGCTTGGTGCCTTCTGGGCACCGGAAGACGGCGCCCTCGAACCGGTTCGGGCGGTGCGAGCCTTCCGTGCCGACGCCGAACGTCACGGCGCCCAGATCGTTGCCGATGTCGCGGTCGGGCTCGACCGTCGCGGCGACAAGCTGCTCGGCGTGATCGGCACCCTGGGACGCTACCCCGCCGCGCAGGTAGTGATTGCGGGCGGCGCCTGGGCCGGACGTCTCGAGCACCTGCCCCGTCCCGTGTCGGTCGAACCGGTCCGCGGCCAGATGGCGGCGTTTCGCTGGCCCGTCAATCGGCCACCGGCGATCGTGTATGGTCCCCGTTGCTACCTGCTGAAGCGTGGCGACGAATTGCTCGCGGGCGCGACGATGGAACACGCCGGCTTTGAAGTCGAAGTGACGCCGGGAGCGCTTGCCGAGCTGCTCGAGCGTGTCGCGACCATCTACCCTGCGCTCGCCAGCGAGACACCGTTGCGAAGTTGGGCCGGCCTTCGCCCCGGCACGCCGGATGGACTTCCCATCATCGGACCCGAACCACGACTCCCCGGGCTCTGGTATGCCACGGGCCACGGGCGCAACGGCATACTCCTCGCCGGAATTACCGGCGAGATCATCGCGCAGGGTATCGGTGGCGAGGAGATGCCCGACGAGTTGAAGGCGGTCCGGCCGACCCGCTTCTGGAACTGGTAGCCAGCGCTCAGGCGCGCTGCGGCGTATAGCGCGCGAGCCCACGCGAGAAGAGCGGCACGCCCACCACGACGACCATCAGCGTGATCCCGAACGGCAGCAGCGGCCCGAACGCGATCTGCAGTGCGCGGTAGCGATCGATCAGCGCAATCACGCCACCGATGATGCGATCCTCTGAATCCAGGAACGACGACGTGACCAGCATTGCCACGAGCAGCACGACGATGGCAATGAGGTAGCGGCGCCGAAACCAGAGCCCCACCGCCGCACCACCCCACGCGATCGCGACAAACCACGCCCAGCTGCTCAACACGGCGACCACCGTCGGCGGTGTTCCCGACATCGCGTGCAACAGCTGCAGCGCGACGGCTCCCGGCAGCGCCATCACACCGATCGCGAGCAGGTACCCCAGGCCGACGGTGCTCGCCGAATGCGGCAGGTGCTGCAGCCCTTCGAGTTCCCCGGTGACCCTTCCGGCGAAGAGTTGCAGCGCGATCCCTGAGGGGAGCAACGCCGCGAGCATCGGGATGTAGTGCCGCGCGAAATCGCGTGCGCCCGCTGGGCCGAAGGCCGCGACGAGGAAGAGCACCACCAGCACGACCAGTTCGCGGCGAAACTGCTCGGTGGCGAGTCGGAGTCGCAGCCGCGCCACGGCGAGGAGTGGTCCGCGCCCGATGGCACTCAGCTCGACGCGCGATCCTTTGCTCACCGACACGCCGAGCTGGGTCGGATCAAACTGATACCGGGCGAGACCCGCAGCGAAGAGAATCGCGGCCCCGGCGAAGCAGGCAATCAGCAGCGGCACGACGACGAGCAGCAGCAGCACAACGAGTTGGGAACCGGTCGCGATTCCCGTCAACGTGTGAATCGCGGCAATGAACCAGTTTTCCACTGTGACGCGCAGTGACGCCGGGAGCACCATCAGTGCGACCTGTGGCAGAAAGCCGATCGTGGTTGGCAGCCACCAGAGTCGTCGGAACGACCAACGCGCATTGAGCGCCATCAGCCACCAGAGCACCACCGTCGCGACCACCTGCCCCACCAGTGGAATCACGACGAGCGCCACGACGTCGCCCACTTCCGCCGGCCCGCTCGACTGGCGGAACCCAATGAGCAAGGCGACCAGCGCCGGGAAGAGCGGCAGGATCCGGATCGACGCGCCGAGCAGTCGTCCGGCGGCCATCACCCGGAGGGCAATCGGGAGGGTGCGATCGAATTCGAGGTGCCCGAGGACGCGATCCGCGCCGAGATGCACTAACGGACCGAACCAGGCAAACACGGCGCCGAGGAGGGCGAGCCCCCCAGGGATCATTGCCGCACTTCCTTCGAGCCGCGTCGAGATGCCTGCCGCGATGAGTGCGACGACACCCGACGCCAGACTCAGCGTGGCGCCGCGTCGCACCTCCCGGCGCAGCGTCGGCAGGAGGCCGTGCAGGTCGATCACGCGACCGGAGAGCGCAACACGCCGGCGATCAGCGTGGTCAGCTGACCCGAGGCGCGCGCCTCGGTGAGCACGGTGCCGGCGATCTCCTGCACCAGTTGGCCATCGCGCAGGAGGAGGGCGCGGTCACAGAGTGCCTCGACGTCGTCGAGGAGATGCGACGAGAAGATCAGTGCCCGATCCGGTGACGCCGCGAAACAGCGGCGCAACAATTCGAGAATCTCGAGGCGGACAACGGGATCGAGACCGTTGGTGGGCTCGTCGAGTACCAGCAACTGCGGACGATACGACTCGGCCCCGATGTAGGCGGCCTTCACTGCCGTGCCGCGCGAGAGCGTGCCGATCCGCTCGCCATCATCGAGCGACAGCCGCGCGGTAAGGTCGCGCTGATAGGCGACGTCCCAGCTGGGATAGCAATCGGCCAGAAAGGCAAACCACTCGCGCACTCGCAGCGCGCCGTCGACTTGCGGCTTCTCGGCGGCGAAGCCGACCCGCGCGCGCCAGATCGGCGGCGCCGAGAGCGGATCACGGCCCGAGAGCGCCACTCTCCCCTCGCGATCACGCAGCCGTCCGGTAATGGCCCGTAGCAGGGTGGTCTTTCCTGCGGCATTGGCGCCGAGGAGCGCCACCGTCTCGCCGCCCTGAATGGCGAAAGAAACGGGGCCAAGCGTGAACGCAGGGTACCGCACGGTGAGATCCTGCACCGACAGAATCGGTTCGTCCTCGCTCATCAGCGGCCCGGTGGGAGACGCCGGAAGGTGATGGCCTCGCGGTCACGAGGGAAGGGGTCGGCAGATCGCGGAGATCCGATGGGAGACTGGTCGCGTACCCTGGGTGTTCACCGCACCATGACCGCTTCCAATAGCCAGGAGTTCCTTCCGGATGATCACCCTGTCACGACCCGCGCGCGTCGGCCTCGCCGTCGCCCTCGGTATCGGCGCCCTGCTTGGGGCACGGCACGTCGCCGTCGCCTCCGACCACCAGGACACCGCCGACGTCGAGCTCAATCCAAAGCAGGACATGACCGACTTCTACGCCTTCCCCACCACGGCTGGCCGCATCGCGCTGATCCTCAACTCGCAGCCGTTCATTGCCCCATCCGCGGTCGCTACCGCCTCCTTCGACAAGAACCTGCTCTACCAGATCAAGGTCGACAACACCGGCGATGCGATCGAGGACAAGGTCTTCCAGATCACCTTCACCGGCACTGGCGCCACGCAGCAGGTTGAAGTGCGCGGGCCGTTCGCTCCGAGCGTGAAGGGCGCAATGCAGAACGTGGTCTCGACCGATGAGCCCGTCGTAAAGGGCAACATCAACGCCATCCTCGGTTCGTCGACCGGTGTCCAGGTCTACGCCGGCGTGCGCGACGATCCGTTCTTCATCGACCTCGAGCAGTTTTTCCGCATTCTCCCCGATCGTCGCCCGGGCACTGGGCCGCTCTCGACGCCGTCGAACGCGACCGCGTCGGCATTCCGCCCCGTGGGTCAGGCCGTTGATGCCGTGCTCGGCGCCAATCTCGCCTCGATCGTGATTGAACTGCCGACCACGATGCTGACGGCCGGTGGCAATGCCAAGATCGGTCTCTGGGGGACCATCTCCCGATGAATACTCACTCTCCCCTTTCCAGGATCGCGACGATGGCCACGTTCCGCACGGTTCCGTTGCTGCTGGTGGCAGTGCTCGCCACTGCCTGCAGTGACAACACCGACCCGATGACCACTCCGGTGGATACCAATCCGCGGATGTACAACCAGGTGCAGCGCCTCGGCAACCCGCTGGTGAGTGAAGTCTTCCTCGCCAAGCGCAGCCACGCGTTGCACGGCAGCACCGGCCCGGCCACCGACGTGGTCAACATTCGCGCCGAGCTGGTGAACTTTGTTGCCACGGTGGCGGGGCGGAATGCCACGGTGCAGAACACGCTCGCGTCGGTGCTGCTGCCGGACATGCTGATCGTGCAGACCGACAAGGATCCCACGACGGCAGGATGGCTCAGCTGGGCGCTCGCCAACGGCTATGGCGGCCGCAAGCTCTCTGATGACGTGGTTGATGCCGGGCTGATGGCGATCTTCGGGCCGCTGCTCGACCCGAGCAATGTGTCGGCCGGGCTGACGACGGACAACGTTGCCAGCGATTCGCCGTTCATCGCCACCTTCCCGTACCTGGCTCCGGCGAACCCGTGAGCCCGACGCGTGCGACCGCCCTGGCGGCGGCGGTGGTGGTGCTCAGCACGACTGCGGTCGTTGCCGTGCGCGGTCACACGCGCCCTGCTCCGCCGCCGACGTGGGATGTGGCGGCGGAGCGACACCGGCGCGATGCGGACATCGCGTGGTATCAGATGCGCGCCGAGCGCGACCCGACCGGTGCGATGGATCACCTCAAACTCGCTGCGCTCTATTTGCAGCGGGCACGCGAACGCGGCACGCCGGCCGATCTCTCACTGGCCGAAGCGGAAGCACGCACGTCGTTGCAGAATCGTCGCGCCCACAACGTCGAGGCATTTCACGCCCTCGCGATTGCACTCGTGGGGCAGCACCGGTTCCGTGAGGCCGCCGCAGCAACCGACTCGTTGCTCGCGGCCGACCCGATGGCTCCGGGGCCGCGCTCGCTTCGCGGCGAAATTGCGCTCGAACTCGGCAACTACTCTCAGGCAGACACCATCTTCTCATCCCTCGATCGCCCCGGCGCCGATGCCGCGGTCACAGCGCGAGTGGCGCGGTGGGCCTCGCTGCGCGGCCACTCGGCGCATGCGCGCACGCTGCTGCTGCGTGCTCGCAGCGAGGCGCGCAGCATGGCCGGGACACCGGCCGAGCAGATCGCCTGGTTTGACCTCCGGCTCGGTGAGCTGGCCTTGCAGGTGGGAGAGTACGGCGCCGCGCGGAGCGCGCTCGCCACTGCGGCACACGTGGTCACCGACGATCCGAGGATTCTGCTTGCCGAGGCCCGCCTCGATCTCGCGACTTCCGACCCGGCGGCAGCACTGCGCCATGCCGTGTCAGCGATGAACGCCGGCGAAGATCCGCTTGCCTTTGCCCTCGCCAGCGAGGCGCACCGGCAACTGGGGCAAGTGACAGAATCGGAGCGAATGTTCCGCGCATTCGAGACCGCCATAGCCGCCGCGCCGCCGAGTGCCTGGCACCGGCAGTGGCGCCTCGCCTTGCTCGACCGTGGCCGGCAGGTCGACGCTGTACTCGAGCAGGCCGCAACCGAACTGAAGACGCGTCAGGATATCTATGGCTGGGATCTCTATGCCTGGGCGCTTCATCGGAGCGGCCGAGACGCCGAGGCGATTGTGGCGATGCGCGAGGCGCTCCGCTGGCACACCGAAGACCGGCTGCTCCACGATCATGCTGCGGCACTGGGGATGACACCATGATCGGGACCTTCATCTCGGTTGGCTTCCGTCACATCGTCTCGATCGAGGCGCTCGATCACCTGCTCTTTCTGGCGGCACTCGCCGCGAGCTACCGCCCGCGTGACTGGCGTCACGGCTTGATGGTGGTCAGCGCATTCACCGTCGGACACAGCATCACCCTCGCGCTGGTGGCGCTCAACGTGGTGCGCTTCCCGATTCCGGTGGTGGAGTTCCTGATCCCGTGCACCATCGTGATTGCGGCGGCCGAAAATCTGTTCGACCACGGCAACCGCCCCGCCGGCGCTCTCAGACCAGTGCTTGCCGGCCTCTTCGGCCTCGTGCATGGTGCCGGCTTCGCGACCACACTGCGCGACCTGTTCGATGGCGGGGTCGCGCTGCCGCTGCTGGGCTTCAACCTCGGCATCGAACTCGGCCAGGCGCTCGTGCTGACGACTCTCGTGGGTGGACTCGCGCTTGCCGACAAGGCGCTCACCGCGGCAACGAATCGCGACCCGATGACGGCGACCCAGTGGCGGATGCGCCTCACGTCGGCCACGGTCGCCAGCGTGGCTCTCGTGCTTGCCGCGCAGCGGATACCGTGGTGAATCGGCTCCGCTCGCTCGCGCTCGTCGCTCTCATCCTTTGTGGGGGGGCCTGGCGCTGGCATCCAGTACACGCCGCGCGAGTGGAGCTCACGTCCACCGGCCGAATGGTGACTGCAACCGTTCGGGTCTACCGCGATGACTTCGCCAGTGGAGTGACCGTGGCGGCAGTCGGGGAGTACCTCTCGCGCACGCTGCGAGTGAGCGATGGCCGCGGCGCGGCCGTCGTGATGGCGGCCCGCAGTGTGACCGCTGAGGGCGATCGGCTGCGAATCGAACTGCAGGGCACCGCCGCCGCGCCTCTCGGCAACGGGCGAATCGGAGTGACCCTGTTGCAGGAACGGTTCCCGGATCAGGTCAATGTCGCCGCCATCCTGATCGATGGTCGTCGTGCACAACTGGTCTTTCTTCGAGGTGACGCTGCACAGGCACTCCCGTGATCGTCATGGCTTGTATTCGTGGGCGCCGGCGGAGTAGCATTGAGTGGGCAGCCCATGTGCCTTTCCCTCCCGGAGCCTCGTCCACCGCTTCATGCTCAGTACCGCTGCTCGTTCCGCGCCCGACGACTCCGCTCTCGTGCTTGCCATGACGCGAGGGGAAACCGCGGCGATGTCCGCCTTGTACGATCGCTATGCTCCAAACCTGCTCGGCCTCGCACTGCGGATCACGCGAGAGCAGGCCGATGCCGAGGAGGTCGTGGTCGACACCTTTGCGCAGGCGTGGCGTGAGGCTTCGCGCTTCGAGGCCGGACGTGGTTCGGTCGCTGCCTGGCTCGCGACCATTGCCCGCAGTCGCGCACTCGACACGGTGCGTTCGCGAACCCGGCGTGGTCGGCTTGCGGATGCGGCGGAGGCAGAAGTTGACTCCGCCCCGGCGATGGGCAGCGGCTTTGCGTCACCGGTCGCCAACCTGCTCGCCGACGAACGGTCACGCCGCGTACGCGACGCGATGATGGCGCTCCCTGACGCCCAGCGAGCCACCCTCGATCTCGCCTATTTCGAGGGGCTCTCCCAGTCGGAGATCGCCGAGCGATTGGGCGAACCGCTCGGGACAATCAAGACCCGGGTACGTTTGGGTCTGCGCAAACTGCGTGAGCTACTGACCGCACTCGGACCGGAGGGGTACGCATGAGCGAGTCATCGCGTCACCCCATGCACGAACTGGTCGAGGAGTATGTGCTCGACCTGCTCGACGATAGCGAGCGAGCAGCGTTCGAGGCACGTCTGGCTTCCGACCAGGCGCTGGCGCAGAGCGTCGCGGCGGCCCGTGAGGCACTGGCGGCGTCCGCGCTAAGCACGCCGGTGCAATTGCCGCCTGATCTGAAGGCCCGGGTGATGGCCAAGGCCGTCCCGCACCCGGTGCAGGAGCCAGCGGCAGAAACGAAGGTCATTCCGCTCGCCTCGGCGCGCCGCTCGACTGCGCCACTCTGGCTGGGTGCTGCTCTTGCCGCGTCGCTCCTGGCGATCGTGAAGCTGTCCGCCGACCTGACCCGCGAGCGCGCGACTACCGCCGAGGCGAGGGCAACAGTGGCGCAGGCGGCGCTGCAGATGCAGCAGCGTGATTCCACCATCGCACGGCTGACCTCGCCCGACATCGAGCTGGTGACGCTCGCGAGCACCGGAACCGTGAAGCCGTCGATCAAGGCATACGTCGACAGCAAGCGCGGGCGAATGGTGCTCGCCGTCACGTCGCTCGAGGCGGCGCCGGCAGGCAAGACCTACCAGCTCTGGTTCATCGAGACCGGGAAGGCGCCGATGCCCTCAGTCACCTTCGAGACCGATGCCAGCGGGCGCCGGATCCTGACCGATGTTCCGCTTCCGGCGGGGCCGTGGTCGGTGGCAGCGATCACAGTCGAACCGACCGGCGGTTCTGCCGCACCCACGTCGTCACCGATTCTCGCAGGCCAGCGCAGCACGCGCTGAAACGGTTCGAGACCGGTAAAGCCGTGGCGGCTTCCAGCGACCATTCGCCACGTCCATTCATCTGAGGGGGCGGTGCCAGTTGAACTCGGCGCCGCCCCCTTCTGATGAGGTCGCCCGATGCAGCTCCGGATTCTCGCGCTCGCACTTCTCCTTCCGTCTGGCTCCCTTCTCGCCCAGAAGCCGAGGCAACTCGCTCGCCCTGAGGAGTTCCCGCACGACTTCACCATCGTGCGCAGCGTTGGCGCTCTCCCTGATGGCCGTCTCGTCGTGACCGACCTGAAGGAGAACAAGGTTCAATTGCTCAATTGGTCCACGGGCAAGCTGGTCGATCTCGGAGGCGTTGGGGCCGGTCCGCGCGAGTACCGCGCGGTGGGCGGTGTCTACCACGACAAGGGCGGCGGGTTGCAGGTGTACGATCCGCAACAGCAGCGGTACCTCCCGGTCACTCCGCGAGGCGAGGTCGGCGACGTTCGCGGTGTGTCCGGGTCCGGCAGCGGCTTCCGGCTGATCCTGGATGACGGTCCCGATCAGTTCGTCACCGACACGCTCGGCGGCATCTTCACGACCGCACCCGCACCAGGGCAGGATTCGTTTCCACTGATGCGGAATGCCGCCGGGAAGGAAACCACGCTAACCCGGTTGAAGTCGCCCGAGCGTCGCACGATCACTGACCAGGCCAGCGGGTTGACCGCCAGCCGTGCGGTGAACTTCTCGCCCCGAGATGTCTGGACGCCATCACCCGATGGCTGGGTCGCCGTGGTGCGGAATCAACCGTACCGGGTCGACTGGTACTCACCGGCTGGCCAGGTCGTGCACGGTCCTGCAATTCCCTACAGCCCGCTGCCGGTGACCGAGGCCGACAAGAAGCTCATTCGCGACCAGGCGAACGCGGCCCCTCCCCGCCAGATGACGGTGAATGGGAAGCCCTACTCACTTCCCAAGGTCGAGCCGGAGTTCGCCCCGTCCAGGCCGCCCACGACCGGCCGTGCCGTTCGCGACGAGCGTGGGAGGATCTGGGTCGAACGGAGCCGGGCATCTGACACCCCCACCAGCACCTGGGACGTCATCGACCGGACCGGCGCGGTCGTCGATCGGGTGGAATTCCCGGCCGGCGTCCGGCTTATCGGCTTCGACGGGAGCTGGGCCTATGCCACCCGGACCGATAGCGATGATTTGCAGCATTTGCTGCGCTTCCGCCTCCAGTAACACTGCTCTTGGGTAGCCCCCCCAACGGGGGGCTGGCTATCTTACTGGGCTAGCGCCGGTTCAGGCCGGGGCTGTCCCCAGGGGGAGGTTCCAAGAGTCCGCGTGGCCGTACCACTCGTTCAGCTGACCCGTCAGCCCGTCGGAGCTCCGCTTCCGGAGCCCGCTCTCCCGACCGCCGTCCTGCCGCTGACCCCGGCACGGAAGCCCTCGTGGCTCAAGGTGAAGGCGCCGGGCGGGCCGACCTATCTCCATATCCAGAAGATGATGCGCGACCTGGGCCTCCACACCGTGTGCGAGGAGGCTCGTTGCCCCAACATCGGTGAATGCTGGGAGCACAAGGCCGCCACCTTCATGATTCTGGGCGATGTCTGCACCCGGAACTGCGCCTACTGCGCCGTTTCGCACGGCACCCCGAAGGCGTTCGACCCGGCCGAGCCGGCCAAGCTCGCCGAGGCCGTGGCCCGGATGGGGCTCGAGCACGTGGTGATCACCTCGGTCGATCGCGACGATCTGCCCAACGGTGGGGCCGAGGCCTTTGCCGGTTGCATCACCGAGATCAAGAAGCGCCTCCCCGAGACTTCGGTCGAGGTACTGATCCCCGATTTCAAGGGATCGGAGCGCGCGCTGCAGCTAGTGATGGATGCGAAGCCGGACATCCTCAACCACAACCTCGAGACCGCCGAGCGGCTCTATCGTCTCGCGCGCCCGGGTGGCCGCTACGATCGCGCGCTGAAGGTGCTCGCGAATGCCCGCGCGATGGATGCCACCGCCCTCACGAAGTCGGGGATCATCCTCGGCATGGGTGAGGAGTGGGACGAGATCATCACCTGCCTGCGCGATCTGCGCCGCAGTGATGTCAACATCGTGACCCTCGGCCAGTATCTCCGGCCGTCGGATGGTCACTTGCCGGTGGTGCGATACTACACGCCGGATGAATTCGCCGAACTCAAGGAGATCGGGATGAAGCTGGGCTTCTCGCACGTCGAGAGCTCGCCGCTCACCCGCTCTTCCTACCATGCCTGGGACCAGGCCCGCTCCGCCAAGGGGACGACTTGATGGCTGTGTCGACCGACAACAATCCGCGATCGAAGCGTCGCGGCGCCGAGGCACCGTTCGCCGACCAGTATCGTGACTGGCTGCGGACCATGCTCCTCATCCGTCACTTCGAGGAGCGCGCCGGCGAGGCCTACTCGATCGGCCAGATAGGCGGCTTCTGCCACCTCTACACGGGACAGGAAGCGGTCGCCGTCGGAACCATCTCCGCGCTGCGGAGCGACGACTACATCGTGAGCGCCTATCGCGAGCATGGCCAGGCACTCGCGCGCGGGATGACGCCGAATTCGATCATGGCCGAGTTGTTCGGCAAGGCGACCGGCTGCTCCAAAGGGAAGGGCGGGTCGATGCACCTGTTCGACTTTGCCAAGGGCTTCATGGGCGGGCACGGAATCGTCGGTGGCCAGATTCCGCTCGGTGCCGGTTTCGCGTGGGCCGCGAAGTACCGCAAGACCGATCAGGTCTCGCTGACCTACTTCGGAGAAGCAGCCGCGAATATCGGCTCCTTCCACGAGGCGCTGAACATGGCGGGCCTCTGGAAGCTGCCGGCGATCTTCGTGATCGAGAACAACGGCTACGGCATGGGCACCGCCGTCAAGCGTGCGGCCGCCATCACCGATCTCTATCTCCGCGCCGCCTCCTACGGGATGCCTGGTGTGGAAGTCGATGGTCAGGATGTGGTCGCGGTGCGGCAGGCAATGGATGCCGCCGTGGCTCGCGCCCGTGCCGGCGAAGGCCCGACCCTGCTCGACATCCGCTGCTTCCGCTACGTGGGGCATTCGATGTCGGATGCGGCGAGCGGGACCTACCGCAGCAAGGAAGAGCTCGATGCATCGCGGATGCGTGATCCGATTGCCTTGCTCGAGGCGCGGATGCGCGACCTCGATCTGCTCGACGATGCCACCCTCGCGGCGATGGATGCCGAGGTGATCGCCGAGGTGGCTGCGTCGGTCGTCTTCGCCGAAGAATCACCCGACCCGGATCCGTCGGAACTCTGGACCGACGTGTATGCGCCGGAGGGCCAATAAATGGCCGTGATCACATATCGAGACGCGCTGAACCAGGCGCTTCGCGAAGAGATGCAGCGGGACGGCGACGTCTTCCTCATGGGCGAGGAAGTGGCCGAGTACAACGGCGCCTACAAGGTGTCGAAGGGGCTGCTCGAGGAATTCGGGCCGATGCGCGTCGTCGACACCCCGATCGCCGAGCTGGGCTTCGCCGGCATCGGCGTCGGGGCCGCGATGGTCGGGCTCAAGCCGGTCATCGAGATGATGACCTGGAACTTCGCGCTGCTGGCGATCGACCAGATCGTGAATGCCGCCGCCAAGGTGCGCTACATGAGCGGTGGCCAGATTGGCTGCCCGATCGTGGTGCGCGGCCCCGGCGGAGCCGCACTGCAGCTCGGCGCGCAGCACTCGCAGGCGTTCGAGAGCTGGTATGCCCACATCCCCGGCCTCAAGGTGGTGATGCCCGCGACACCGGCCGACGCCAAGGGATTGCTCAAGTCGGCGATCCGCGATCCGAACCCGGTCGTCTTCATCGAGGGCGAGATGCTCTACAACCTCAAGGGCGAAGTCCCCGAGGGTGAGTACCTGATCCCGCTCGGCAAGGCCGACATCAAGCGCGCCGGCAACGATGTCACGATCATCTGCCACTCGAAGACGGTCGCGCCGGCGCTCAACGCGGCGAAGAGCCTTGCCGACGAGGGGATCGATGCGGAAGTGATCGACCTCCGCACCATCCGCCCGCTCGACGAGGCCGCCATTCTCGCCTCGGTCGCGAAGACCCATCGCTGCGTCGTCGCCGAAGAGGGGTGGGCGTTCGCGGGTGTGGGCGCGCAGGTGGTCGATCTGATCCAGCGCGAAGCGTTCAACGATCTCGATGCCCCGGTACTCCGCGTCACGCAGGCCGACGTGCCGATGCCCTACAACAAGCACCTCGAAAAGGCCGCCAAGGCGGACGCGGGGAAGATCTCCGCGGCCGTCCGCCGCGTCTGCTACAAGGACTGACGACATGGCGACCAAGGTGGTGATGGAAGCGCTCTCGCCGACGATGGAAGAAGGCCGCCTCGTCGAGTGGAAGAAGAACGAAGGTGACCCGGTCGCCGTGGGCGATGTCCTCGCCGAAGTCGAGACTGACAAGGCGGTGATGGAGCTCGTCGCGCGCGGCGCAGGCGTGCTGCTCAAGCAGGTCGCGGCAGCGGGCACCACGATTCCTGTCGCGCAGGTGGTCGCGTGGATCGGCACCGCTGGCGAGGCGATACCGGGTGGCGATGCCGCTCCGGCAGCTGCAGCCGCCGCTCCAACCGCCGCGCCGGCAACGCCGGCCGCACCCGCAGCGCCAGCCCCTACTCCGCCTGCCGAAGCCCCGACGCCCAACGCGGCTTCAGCCGCCGTCGGGCGCGTGAAGGCCTCCCCCCTCGCGAAGCGTATCGCCGCCGACAAGGGCGTCGACATCGCGACCATCGCGGGTTCGGGTCCCGAGGGTCGCGTCATCGCGCGCGACCTCGAGGGGGTCAGCGCTGGTGCACCGGCGCGGATGCGTGGCGAGGGTGGCGTCTCGGTCTCGTCCTTCAACGACGTGCCACTGTCGCAGATGCGGAAGGCGATCGCGAAGCGGCTGGTGCAGTCGATCGGCCCGATCCCGACCTTCTATCTCACGGCCGAAGTCGATATGGAGCGCGCGAACGATGCGCGCGTAGCCCTGCTCGCGCTCGATGAGAAGGGGAAGTTCTCCTTCAACGACCTGATCATCCGGGCCGCCGCCGCCGCACTGCGGCAGCATCCCAACGTCAACGCCTGGTGGATGGAAGATTCGATCCGGCAGTGGCAGGATGTGCATATCGGCGTGGCCGTGGCCATCGACGACGGCCTGATCACGCCGATCATCCGCAATGCCGATCAGAAGGGACTGCGCGCGATCTCGGCCGAAGTCCGCGAACTCGCTGGCCGTGCGCGCGAGAAGAAGCTCAAACCCGAGGAATACACCGGCGCGACCTTCTCGATCTCGAACCTCGGCATGTTCGGCATCGACGAATTCACGGCGATCATCAACCCGCCCGAATCGGCCATTCTCGCCGTCGGCCGGATCGAACAGAAGCCGGTCGTCCACGACGGCCAGATCGTGGCGCGTCGCCGGATGCGGATCACGCTCTCCTGTGATCACCGGGTGATCGATGGTGCCAGCGGCGCCGCGTTCCTGAAGACGCTGGTGGGGATGCTGGAGAACCCGTTGGCGATGATCTGGTAGCACTGCAGGATGACAGATGACAGATGACAGATGACAGATGACAGATGACGGATGACAGATGACAGATGACGGGTGGCAGATCAGAGGTCACGGAATCGCGAATCGCGCTCGCGACGTATCCATCATCTGTCATCTGTCATCGACCATCCTTTTGAGGTCTGACCTTAAATCGGAGTTCAACTCCCGTGGCAAATAGTTCGTTCGACGTCGTCATCGTTGGTGGCGGGCCGGCCGGGTATCCGGCGGCGATTCGCGCCTCGCAACTCGGCCTCAGCGCCGTCGTGATCGAGAAAGACAAGCTCGGTGGCGTCTGCGTCAACATCGGCTGCATCCCGACCAAGGCGCTGCTGCACAGCGCGTCGACCGCCAACCTGATCCGCAAGGACGGCAAGGAGCTCGGCATCGAGGTGGGCGAGGTCAAGGTCGACTATGGCGTCGCGATGAAGCGCTCGCGCAAGGTCGCCGACCAGAACTCGAAGGGCGCCGAGTTCCTGATGAAGAAGAACAAGGTCACCGTCATCAAGGGCACCGGCACGCTCACGTCGGCCACTACCGTGAAGGTCGGCGAGGATATCATCACCGCGAAGAAGGCGATCGTGCTCGCGACCGGCTCGCGCACCAAGGGGATTCCGCAGGTCGGCCTCGCGGTCAACGGTACCACGGTGATCACCTCGGACGAGGCCCTCTTCCTCGAAAAGGCGCCGAAGAGTCTCGCCATCGTGGGCGCTGGAGCTGTCGGGTCGGAATTCGCCGACATCTTCAACGCGTTCGGGAGCGAGGTCACCCTCATCGAGGCGTTGCCGCGCATCCTGCCGATCGAAGATGCCGAGTGCTCCGACGTGATCGCGAAGTCGTTCAAGAAGCGCGGCATCAACGTCCTGGCCGGCGTGAAGGTCGTGAAGGCCGACGTGAAGGCCGACGGCGTCACCATCACTGTCGAGGTCGGTGGCAAGACCGAAACGATCACGGCCGAGAAGGTGCTGATGGCGGCGGGTCGCGCGGTGAACACCGAGGGGATCGGCCTCGAACAGGTCGGCGTGAAGCTGACCGATCGCGGCTTCATCCAGGTCAACCCGGCGACGCTCGAGACCACCGTGAAGGGCGTCTACTCGATCGGCGATGTCGCTGGCCCGCCGATGCTGGCCCACAAGGGGACGCGCGAAGGAATCCACGTTGCCGAAGTGATCGCCGGACACAAGCCGAAGGCGATCGACTACACCAACGTGCCGAGCGTGACCTACTGCCACCCGGAAGTCGCGTCGGTCGGACTTACGGAGGAACAGGCGAAGGCGGCCGGGATGGATATCCAGGTCGGACGCTTCCCCTTCTCCGCCAACGGCCGGGCGCGTGCCACCAACGAGACCGATGGCTTCGTCAAGATCATTCGCGGCAAGAAGTACGGCGAGATCGTCGGCGCGCATATCGTCAGCGGTCACGCGTCGGAGATGATCGGCGAGCTGGTAATGGCCCGCACCAATGAGTACACGGTGGAAGAGGTCGATCTCGCTATTCACGCCCATCCGACCCTCTCCGAAGCGATCGCCGAGGCGGCGCTCGACTCGATGGGCCGCGCGGTGCATATCTAGAGACTAGAGACTAGAGATCAGAGACTAGAGGTGGTCGCCTTCGTGCCCTCTCTAGTCTCTAGTCTCTAGTCTCTAGTCTCTAGTCTCTAGTCTCTAGTCTCTA